>NZ_JBEYFY010000092.1:0-17922 GCF_040703595.1 Streptomyces sp. NPDC007084 | reverse complement strand
GCCGCCGTCAGCCGCCGTCAGCCGCCGTCAGCCGCCGTCAGCCGCCGTCAGCCGCGGCGGGGCTTGCCGCGCTTCGCGCCGCCCTTGGGCCCGCCCTTCGCGCCACCCCCGCGGGGGCTCTTGCCCGTGGCCTTGCTTCCCGTGGCCTTGCCGCCCGCCTTGCCCGGGGCGGGCTTGCGGCGCGCACCGCCGCCCGCGTTCTGCTTCCCGGGCGCGGAGGCGTTGGCGCCCTTGGACTTCTGCCCGTCGGCGGCCGGAGTCTGCGCGCGCCCCCGGGTGCTGTTGACCGTCCGGCCGCGCACGATGCCGATGAAGTCCTCGACCAGGTCCGTCGTCCGGTCCTCGGGCCAGGCCAGCGCGACGCGCGACTCGGGGGTGTCCGTGACCGTCCGGTAGGTGAGGTCCTTGCGGTGGTGGAGCCGGGCGAGGGACTGCGGGACGAGGAGGACGCCGATGCCGGCCGCGACCAGCTCGACGGCGTCCGCGGTGGTGGCCGGCCGTTCCAGCGCGGGCCTGCCCGGCAGCTTCTCCCAGTCCAGCGGGTCGTCGAGGGGGTGCAGCACGATGTCGTCGTCGAGGTCGCCGGGGGAGATCTGCTCCACAGCCGCGACGATGTGGTCCTTGGGGACCACGACCACGGTGGTCTCGGTGTAGAGGGGGATCGCGCTCAGGTCGTCCGCGTCGACCGGGAGCCGGACGAAGCCCGCGTCGGCGTCGCCGCCGCGCAGGAGCCCGTAGATCTCGTCGGGGGACGCGGGTACGAGAGACAGCGGCACGTCCGGC
This sequence comes from Streptomyces sp. NPDC007084, assembly GCF_040703595.1. Classification (NCBI taxonomy): domain Bacteria; kingdom Bacillati; phylum Actinomycetota; class Actinomycetes; order Kitasatosporales; family Streptomycetaceae; genus Streptomyces; species Streptomyces sp. NPDC007084. Next base: position 17,139 of record NZ_JBEYFY010000092.1, on the reverse strand, counting down.
AGTCGCTCGTGCCAGATCCGCACCCACTTCGAGGGCGTCACCCCCGGGACGTAAGCGAGCCTGAAGGAAGGGGATGCGTCGGAGCCGGTCACCTGGTCAGGTTACCCGGCGTGGCCGGGGCGGCCCCACCCGCGAGGGGCGGTGGTCGGGCCCATGCGGTCGTACCGGTCTTGGTTGGTGGTCGGCCCGTGCGGTCGTAACGGCCTTGGTTGGTGGTCGGCCCGTGCGGTCGTACCCGCCTTGGTCGGTGGTCGGTGCCGGGCGGGCGCACCGGTCTTGGTCGGCGGTCGCTCGCGCGCTCGATACCCTGGACCCATGAGTTCGCACCAGACCACCCAGACGATGAAGCCCGCCACGGCGGCCAAGAAGCTGGGTGTGTACCTCGAGGCCACCCCCGCCGAGTTCCAGGAGGGTGTCGTCTCCCGTGCCGAGCTGAACGCGCTGCAGGCCGACCCGCCCGAGTGGCTTCAGGAGCTGCGCCGCAACGGCCCGCACCCGCGCCCGGTCGTCGCGGCCCGGCTCGGCGTCTCCATCGCCGGTCTCGCCCGCGGCGGCGTCACCGAGGCGCTCACCACCGAGCAGATCGACGCGCTCAGGGACGAGAACCCCGACTGGCTGCGCCGCGAACGCGCCACCCAGGCGGAGGTCCGCAAGGAAGCGGCCCGCATCAAGGAAAAGAACGCGGAGCAGGCCGCCAAGCACTCCTGACCGACCGCTAGGCCCCGCCGGGCACCACGACCGCCTCTCAGCCGTTGACGGCAGGGGGGCGGTCGTCGTGTGTGCGGGGGACAGTGACCGGTGCGGGGATTGCATAAACGTGCAGCGAAACGTATAGTCATGCCATCTAGGAGGAGGGTTCAATGGTGGTACGCGCGGCAGTGGCGGGGGCGAGTGGGTATGCGGGCGGGGAACTGCTGCGTCTGCTCCTCACGCACCCCGAGATCGAGATCGGCGCCCTGACCGGCAACTCCAACGCGGGCCGGCGGCTCGGCGCGCTCCAGCCGCATCTGCCGCCGCTCGCCGACCGCGTCCTCGCCGAGACGACCCCCGAGGTCCTCGCCGGGCACGACGTGGTGTTCCTCGCGCTGCCCCACGGGCAGTCCGCCGCCGTCGCCGAGCAGCTCGGCCCCGACGTCCTCGTGGTCGACATGGGTGCCGACTTCCGGCTCAAGAACCCGGCCGACTGGGAGCGCTTCTACGCCTCCCCGCACGCCGGGACCTGGCCCTACGGCCTCCCCGAACTGCCGGGTGCCCGCGCCGCGCTGGAGGGGTCCAAGCGCATCGCGGTACCCGGTTGCTATCCCACCGCCGCCTCGCTGGCCCTCTTCCCGGCGTACGCGGACGGCCTCGCGGAGCCGGAGGCCGTGATCGTCGCGGCCTCCGGCACCTCAGGAGCGGGCAAGGCGCCCAAGGCGCACCTGCTCGGCAGCGAGGTCATGGGCTCGATGACGCCGTACGGCGTCGGAGGCGTCCACCGGCACACCCCGGAGATGATCCAGAACCTCAGCGCCGCCGCCGGCGAGAGCGTCACCGTCTCCTTCACCCCGACGCTCGCGCCGATGCCCCGCGGCATCCTCGCCACGTGCAGCGCCAAGGCCCGGCCCGGCGTCACCGCGGACGCCGTACGCGCCGCCTACGAGAAGGCCTTCGCCGACGAGCCGTTCGTCCGCCTGCTCCCCGAGGGACAGTGGCCCGCCACCGCGTCCGTCTACGGTTCCAACGCCGTTCAGGTCCAGGTCGCGTACGACGCCGCCGCGCACCGCATCATCGCGGTCAGCGCCATCGACAACCTGACCAAGGGCACCGCGGGCGGTGCCGTCCAGAGCATGAACCTCGCGCTCGGCCTTCCCGAGGAGCTGGGGCTCTCCACGATCGGAGTCGCACCGTGAGTGTCACGGCAGCACAGGGATTCACAGCGGCCGGAATCGCCGCCGGAATCAAGGAGAACGGCAACCCGGACCTGGCCCTCGTGGTCAACACCGGGCCCCGCCGCGCCGCCGCGGGCGTCTTCACCTCCAACCGCGTCAAAGCCGCCCCCGTCCTGTGGTCGGAACAGGTCCTGAAAGCGGGCGAGCTGACCGCCGTCGTCCTCAACTCCGGTGGCGCCAACGCCTGTACGGGCCCCAAGGGCTTCCAGGACACCCACGCCACCGCCGAGAAGGTCGCCGAGGCGCTCGGCGGCGACACCGGCGCCGGCAGCGTCGCCGTATGCTCCACCGGCCTCATCGGCGTCCTGCTGCCCATGGACCGGCTGCTCCCCGGTGTCGACCTGGCCGTCGCCCAACTCGGCCCGCACGGCGGCGAGAAGGCGGCCATCGCCATCAAGACCACCGACAGCGTGCACAAGACGTCGGTCGTGACACGGGACGGCTGGACCGTCGGCGGCATGGCCAAGGGCGCCGGCATGCTCGCCCCCGGCCTCGCCACCATGCTCGTCGTCCTCACCACCGACGCGGACGTGCCCGCCGCCACCCTCGACCGGGCCCTGCGCGAGGCCACCCGCACGACCTTCGACCGCATCGACTCCGACGGCTGCATGTCGACCAACGACACCGTGCTGCTGCTGGCCTCCGGAGCGAGTGAAGTCACCCCGGAATACGCCGAGTTCGCCGAAGCCGTACGCGAGGTCTGCGACGACCTCGGCCAGCAGCTCGTCCGCGACGCCGAGGGCGCCACCAAGGACATCAGGATCGAGGTGGTGGGCGCCGCGACCGAGGAGGACGCCGTCGAGGTGGGCCGCTCCATCGCCCGCAACAACCTCCTCAAGTGCGCCATCCACGGCGAGGACCCCAACTGGGGACGGGTGCTGTCCGCGATCGGCACCACGAAGGCGGCCTTCGAACCGGACCGGCTCGGCGTGGCCATCAACGGCGTCCGCGTCTGCAAGAACGGCGGGGTCGGCGAGGACCGCGACCGCGTCGACATGCGCTACCGCGAAGTCCACATCCTCGCCGACCTCGCCGCCGGCGACGCCACCGCCACCATCTGGACCAACGACCTCACCGCCGACTACGTCCACGAGAACAGCGCGTACTCCTCATGAGCAATGTGACCCGCAAGCACACCGCTCTGCCCAAGGCACAGATCCTCATCGAGGCGCTGCCCTGGCTGACCCGGCACCGGGGAAAGACCGTCGTGGTCAAGTTCGGCGGCAACGCCATGATCGACGACCACCTCAAGGCGGCCTTCGCGCAGGACATCGTCTTCCTGCACCACGCCGGCCTCAAACCCGTCGTCGTGCACGGCGGCGGCCCGCAGATCAGCGCCGCGCTCGACCGGCACGGCATCGTCAGCGAGTTCAAGGCCGGCCTGCGCGTCACCACCGAGGACGCGATGGACGTCGTCCGCATGGTGCTCGCCGGACAGGTCCAGCGCGAACTGGTCGGACTCCTCAACGAACACGGCCCGCTCGCCGTCGGCCTCACCGGCGAGGACGCGCACACCATCACCGCGACCAAGCACCTGCCCACGATCGACGGACAGTCGGTCGACATCGGGCGGGTGGGCGAGATCACCGCGATCGACACGGGCGCGATCGAGGCTCTGCTCGCCGACGGCCGTATCCCGGTCGTCTCCTCGATCGCCCGGAGCCAGGACGACGGACATGTCTACAACGTCAATGCTGATACGGCGGCTGCGGCACTCGCTGCTGCACTGGGGGCCGAGACCCTCATGGTCCTCACGGACGTCGAGGGCCTCTACGAGGACTGGCCGAACAGTGACGAGGTGATCAGCCGCCTGACCGCATCCCAGCTCGAAAAGCTCCTGCCCGAGCTGGCCAGCGGCATGGTGCCGAAGATGGAGGGCTGTCTGCACGCCGTACGCAACGGCGTGACCACCGCCCGCGTCATCGACGGCCGGGTCCAGCACTCGATCCTGCTGGAGATCTTCACCGACGAAGGCATCGGCACGATGGTCGTGCCGGACGACGAGGAAGCGGGGGACGCCGCATGACCGGCAGCGCCACGAACGAAGAGCTGACCCAGCGCTGGCAGGGCTCGCTCATGGACAACTACGGCACCCCCCGGCTGCCGCTCGTCCGCGGCGCCGGCACGAAGCTCTGGGACGCCGACGGCAGGCAGTACCTCGACTTCGTCGGAGGCATCGCGGTCAACGCCCTCGGACACGGCCACCCCGCGATCGTCGAGGCCGTCGGGCGGCAGATCGCCGAACTCGGCCACGTCTCCAACCTGTTCATCGCCGAACCGCCCGTCACCCTCGCCGAACGGCTGCTCCAGCTCTTCGGCCGCGAGGGCCGGGTGTACTTCTGCAACTCGGGCGCCGAGGCCAACGAGGGCGCCTTCAAGATCGGCCGGCTCACCGGCCGGACCCACATGGTCGCCACCACCGGCGGCTTCCACGGCCGCACCATGGGCGCCCTCGCCCTCACCGGCCAGCCCGGCAAGCAGGAACCCTTCCTGCCGCTGCCCGGCGACGTCACCCACGTCCCCTACGGCGACGCCCAGGCCCTCGCCGAAGCGGTCACCCCGGACACCGCCCTGGTGATCATCGAACCCATCCAGGGCGAGAACGGCGTGGTCGTACCGCCCCCCGGCTATCTGAAGGCGGCCCGCGCGATCACCGCGGCCAACGGCGCGCTGCTCGTCCTGGACGAGGTGCAGACCGGTATCGGCCGCACCGGCCACTGGTTCGCCTACCAGGCCCACGAGGGCGTCCTGCCCGACATCGTCACCCTCGCCAAGGGCCTCGGCGGCGGACTGCCCCTCGGCGCCACCGTCGCCTTCGGCCGCGCCGCCACCCTGCTCAAGCCCGGCCACCACGGCACCACCTTCGGCGGCAACCCGGTCGTCTGCGCCGCGGGCCTCGCCGTCCTCGACACCATCGAGTCCGAGGGCCTGCTGGAGAACGTGAAGCGCGCGGGGGAGAAACTCCGCGACGGCATCGAGGCCGCCGACGGCACAGTGCGCCACCCGCTGGTCGACCATGTCCGGGGCGCGGGCCTGCTCCTGGGTATCGTGCTCACCGAGCCGCTCGCGCCCCAGGTGCAGCAGGCGGCTCAGGACGCCGGTTTCCTGGTGAACGCGCCCGCCCCCGATGTCGTACGGCTCATGCCGCCGCTGAACCTCGGCGATGACGAAGCGGACGCGTTCCTCCAGGCGCTTCCCGGCATCCTCGACGCAGCCAACGGGGACGGATGATCCCGGGAAATGGGACGACGACGATGAGCCAGGCGCAGGACCACGAGCCGGCGGGGCCTGCCGTGCCGCAGACCCGCACCGCACGCCACCGCAGGATCGTGGACATCCTCAACCGGCAGCCGGTGCGCTCGCAGAGCCAGTTGGCGAAGCTCCTCGCCGACGACGGGCTGAACGTCACCCAGGCGACGCTCTCCCGGGACCTGGACGAGCTGAACGCGGTGAAAATCCGCAACAACGACGGCGACCTCATCTACGCGGTGCCGAGCGAGGGCGGATTCCGCACCCCGCGCGCGCCGCTGGGCGAGTCGGCGAAGGAGGAGCGGATGCGGCGGCTCTCCTCCGAGCTGCTGATCTCGGCGGAGGCCTCCGCGAACCTCGTGGTGCTGCGCACCCCGCCCGGGGCAGCGCAGTTCCTCGCCTCGGCGATCGACCAGGCGGAGCTGCACGACATCCTCGGCACCATCGCGGGCGACGACACCCTGCTGCTGATCAGCCGGGGCCCGACCGGCGGCCAGGCCCTCGCCGACCACCTGCTGCGACTGGCCCAGAACGCCCACTGAGACCGCCGCCGGACCGGCCAGCACCCGTACAGCGGCCAGGAGGCGCGCCCCGGTCGGCGGGGCGCGCCTCCTGGCCGCTGTACGGGCGTACAGGCGTACGTGCGTACGGTCACCGGTCAGCCCAGCCGGTGAGCCAATCCGCTCGTGCACCGGACCTCGTCGCCCGCCGTGATCAGCAGGCCCTCCACGTCCGGCAGGGACTCCAGCCAGTCCAGTCCCGCCCGCGAGCCCATCGCGAAAGCCGCCGTCGCCCAGGCGTCCGCCCAGGTCAGCCGGGGGCACACCACCGTCACGGCGACCAGGTCGGTGACCGCCGAGCGGCCGGTACGCGGGTCGACGATGTGGGCGCCGCGCTCGGCGGTGCCCGAGGTCGCCACGGCCAGCTCCTCTGCCCCGGCCGCCGAGACGACCGCGGCCAGCGATCCCGGCCGGAGCGGGTCCGCCACCCCGACCCGCCAGGGGCGGTGGGCGCCCGGGGCGCCACGGAGCTGCACGTCACCGCCCCCGTTGACGCTCACGCCGGTCGCCCCCGCCCGCGTGAGCCGCAGCGCGGCACGCTCGGCCGCCCAGCCCTTGACGATCCCCGTCGGGTCCAGCACGCCCTCGTAGCGCGTGCTGAACCAGCCGTCGCTGACCCGTTCCGCCTCGGCGCCCAGCGCGAGCACCTCGGCGACCTCCGGGTCGCACCCCTCGACGGTGACCTCCCCGCGCGCCAGCCGCGATATCTGGCTGTCCTCGCGATAGGTGCTGAACACCTCGTCCACCCGGTGCAGCCCGGCGACGGCCTCCGCCAGCGCCGCCCGCACCACCGCCGGATCACCGCCCCGCACATCGAAGGAGAACACCGTGCCCATCACCTCCTCGGCGTGCCGCAGCGCCGGCGGCGCCTCCCCGGCGGGCTCAGCCACCGGCCTTGTCCAGCGCCGACTGGAGGGACTTCTTGTAGCCGCCGGAGGTGTAGGTCGCGCCGGAGACGGTGTCGATGTCCGCGCTGCCCGCCGTCACGGCCTCCCGGTTCAGCTTCGGGACGGCGTCCGCGGTGACCTGGGTGCTGCGCCCGCCGCTCGGGGCCTGGACCGTCTCCGCCTTCGTGATGCGCCTCCCCTCCATGACCACGCGGACCTGGACGGGGCCGTACTGCGTCTGGGCGATGCTCCCGGTGATCACGCGGGTCTGCGTGGCGGGCGCCTGGGTGCCCGGAGCCCGCGGGGAGGCCGAGACCCCGGACCCGCCCGCCGAACCCGAACCCGCCGTACCGGGACTCGAACCCGAACCCGCCGTACCGGAACCCGAACCCGCCGTACCGGAACCGGAACCCGCCGAGTCCGAAGACCCCGCGGAACCGGAACCCCCGCCCGTGGCCTTCGCCTTGTCCAGCGCCGACTGGAGCGACTTCCTGTAGCCGCCCGAGGTGTACGTCGCCCCGGAGACGGCGTCGATGTCGGCGCTCTGCGCGGCGACGGCCGCCTTGTTGAGCTTCGGTACGGCCAGGGCGGTCTTCTGGTCGCTGGTCCCGCCGCTCGGCGCCTGGACCGCGTCCGCCCTGACGATCCTGCCGCCGCTCAGCGACAACCGGACCTGGACGGGACCGTACTCGGTGCGCACCACGTCGCCGGTGACGGTCCGGGTGCCGGTCCGCTCGGCGCTGCCGCCCTGCGGCGACTCCTGCCCGGCCACCGTCCGCTGGGGCGCCGCCCCCGCAGCCGCCGCGCCGGCCGGATCGCCCGCCGGTTTGAGGGACAGCAGCAGCACGATGCCGGACACGGTGGCGGCGGTGGCGAGCACGGCGCGCCGTATGGGGTGACTCTTCTTCATCGCTCCCGACTCCCGTCGCTCACATCTCGAACGACTCGTGATGGATGCGCCGGGCGGGGACCCCCGCGCCGCGCAGTGCGTCGTACACCTGCTGTGCGAAGCCGGGCGGCCCGCACATGAAGACGTCGTGGCGTTCGATGTCCGGCAGCTTGCGGCGCAGCGCGTCCGCCGAGATGTCCGGGCGCTCGCCCTCGGGACTGTTCACCGCGTACATCAGCCGGGCCCCGCGCTCCTTGGAGATCGACGCCAGCTCGTCCCACAGGGCGAGATCCTGGGTGCTGTTGGCGCGGTAGAGGAGCGTGATGTCGCCGGAGGCGCCGGGAAGCGTCTCGAACAGGGCCCGCATCGGGGTGATGCCCACGCCGCCTGCCACCAGCAGCACCTTGCCCCGGCTGCGCTTGCCCGCGGTCAGCGCGCCGTACGGGCCCTCGGCCCAGACCCGGGTGCCCGGCTCCAGGTCGCGCAGGGCCGCGCTGTGGTCGCCGATCGCCTTGACGGTGATGCGCAGCATGTTCGGGCGGGGCGCCGCCGACAGCGAGTACGGGTGGGAGCTGAGCCGCATCCCGGGCGCCAGGAACCGCCAGCGGAAGAACTGCCCGGCCTCGGCGCCCATCCGGTGCAGCTTGCGCCCGCTGATCAGCACCGAGACGATGCCGGGCGTCTCCTCGATGACCGCCTCGACGCGCATCCGGTGCTTCAGGTTCAGCCGGATCGGCGAGAGGATCCGGTACCAGAGCACGAGCGCGGTCACCGACCCGTACAGCGCGTACCAGAAGGTCTTGGCGACCGGTTGCACGGCGAAGTCGTTGCCGGTGGAGAGCTGGTGCCAGAACGTCAGGAACACCGCCGCGTACGTCAGCAGGTGGACGTGGTACCAGGTGTCGTACGGGATGAGGCGGCGGACCGGGCCGATGGAGACGAACCCGATGAGCACCAGCAGTCCGGTGCCGATCGCGGCCTTCCCCATGTCGGGGAGCTGCTCGACCGAGTCGACCGTCTGCGCCACGATCGCGCCGAGGCCCCTGCCGGACTGGAGGGCGTAGCCCCACATGGTCAGGAAGAGGTGGGCGAGGACGAGGCAGATCGTGTAGCGGCCGGTCATCGCGTGCCAGCGGGCCACGCGGTCCGATCCGACCCGGCGCTCCAGGGCGGGCACGCGGGCCATCTGGAGCACCACGAGCGCCATCAGGTATCCGGCGAGCAGGCCGGTGATACGGCCCGCGTTGAGAATCCTGCCGGTGTCGTCGGCGATGGACGGCGTGTTGTTCCACCACAGCCAGAGCACCCCGGCGGCGCCCGCCCAGACGGCGAGCAGCAGGGGGACGGCGGGCGAGCGGCGTGGGCGGATACGGCGCATGGTCTGGCGCCGCGCGGCGCGGCCACCGGCGATCGTGGACACGGTTCCTCCGTGTTCGTCCGGGGGGACGGGGGCGAGGGGAGTGGCCCCCTGGCCCAGAGATACGGTCCACGGCGTCCGTGCGTTCACCCGGCGCGGGGACCGCGCCGCCGAACTTCAGTACCGGGTCAGGGCGGTGGCCCCGCTCGTGGTGCCGATGGCGATGTGCGGCTCCCGCGCGGGGTCGGCCCAGGCGAGCAGGCGCCGCATCGTCTCCCGTGGCACGGACACGCAACCGGCGGTGGCGCCGGACCCGTTGACGTGCAGGAAGATCCCGGCGCCGCGCCCGCGCACCGGCCGGGTGTAGTTGAAGCCGATGACGAAGGCGTGCGCGTACTGCTCGCGGTAGCCGATCAGATGCTCGGCCTCGGCGGCCCGGCAGTCCGCGGGGCGCGGCTCGGTCCACCGGTTGTAGGAGCGGGACGCGTTGTCCTGGCACCACCAGGACTCCTGCCGCACCGGACGGTAGGGGACCGAGGTCCCGGCGGGCGCGGCCTCGGTCCCGAACGCGTACGGCAGCTCGTACAGGCCGGTGGGGGTCGTGTTGGTGCCCTGGCGGCGCGCTCCGCCCTCGACGAGTCCGTTCGCCCCGAAGCGGGCGGGGGCGGAGCCCGCGCGCACCCAGTGTCCGTCCCGCCGGTCCCACCAGGTGAGCGTCCCGGAGGTGGCGCTGCCGCGCGGGGCCTGGGCGGTGATGAGCTGGCCGCCGCCGCCGGTGTCGGCCATCAGCTCGGGCAGTTCACGCGGCGGCGGCCCGCCCGGGGCCAGGGCGAGCAGGGACGCGGACGCGAGGGCGAGGGCTCCGAGGCGCATGGCTCAGAACGTACTGGGGGGCAACGGCAGCGGCAGCGCGGGCAGGCCGTCCAGGCTGGTCGCGATGTGCTCCTTCCTGGTGAAGTACGCGTCCAGGGAGGCGTCGTCCTCGCGGGCGAAGCGCTTGCCGTGCAGATCGCGGTCCTGCTCGTAGGCCATGAAGGGGACGCCGTAGCCGCAGGAGTCGCGGAGGAGTTCGGCGGTGACGACGATGACCGCGCGCAGACCGTGCCGGGTGGGGTCGATGCCGGGGAAACGGGTGAGCAGTTCCTTGAAGCGCGGGTCGTCCCGGAAGACGGGTTCGCCGCGGCCGTGCAGCCGGACGATGTTGGGCGGCCCCTGGAAGGCGCACCACATCAGGGTGATCCGGCCGTTCTCGCGCAGGTGCGCGATGGTCTCGGCGTTGCTCCCCGCGAAGTCCAGATAGGCGACGGTCAGCTCGTCCAGCACGGCGAACGAGCCGGTCAGGCCCTTCGGGGAGAGGTTGACCGTGCCGTCCCCGGACAGTGGCGCGGTGGCGGTGAAGAAGAGGGGCTGGGCCTCGATGAACGTTCGGAGGCGGCCGTCGATGCGCTCATAAGTCTTTCCCATGTCCAACGATGATGGCGGAGAATCTTTCGCCTGTCTAAGGATTTCGCGGGGCCGTGATCCCGGTGTTCCGGCTCCTGTCGCGAGCGACGTTGACGAATCATGCAGAGTGCTGCATACTCATGCATGTCAGCGAAGCACTGTTGAGGAGAATCCCGTGACCGAGCGCGTCGTACTCGCCTACTCAGGCGGTCTGGACACCTCCGTCGCCATCGGCTGGATCGCCGAGGAGACGGGCGCCGAGGTCATCGCGGTCGCGGTCGATGTCGGCCAGGGCGGCGAGGACCTGGACGTCATCCGCAAGCGCGCCCTCGCGTGCGGCGCCGTCGAGGCCGAGGTCGCGGACGCCAAGGACGAGTTCGCCGACGAGTACTGCCTTCCGGCGATCAAGGCCAACGCCCTCTACATGGACCGCTACCCGCTGGTCTCCGCGCTCTCCCGGCCCACGATCGTCAAGCACCTCGTCGCCGCCGCCAAGAAGCACGGCGCCACCACGGTCGCCCACGGCTGCACCGGCAAGGGCAACGACCAGGTGCGCTTCGAGGCCGGCATCGTCGCCCTCGCCCCGGACCTCAAGTGCATCGCCCCGGTCCGCGACTACGCGATGACCCGGGACAAGGCGATCGCCTTCTGCGAGCAGAAGCAGCTCCCCATCGCCACCACCAAGAAGTCCCCGTACTCCATCGACCAGAACGTCTTCGGGCGCGCGGTCGAGACGGGCTTCCTGGAGGACATCTGGAACGCCCCGATCGAGGACATCTACGAGTACACCTCGAACCCGGCCGAGGCCCGCGAGGCCGACGAGGTGATCATCACCTTCAAGGAAGGCGTCCCGGTCGCCATCGACGGCAAGCCCGTCAGCGTCCTCCAGGCCATCCAGCAGCTCAACGAGCGCGCCGGCGCCCAGGGCATCGGCCGGATCGACATGGTCGAGGACCGGCTCGTGGGCATCAAGTCCCGCGAGGTGTACGAGGCCCCGGGCGCGATCGCCCTGATCACCGCCCACCAGGAGCTGGAGAACGTCACGGTCGAGCGTGAACTCGCCCGCTACAAGCGGCAGGTCGAGCAGCGCTGGGGCGAACTGGTCTACGACGGCCAGTGGTTCTCCCCGCTCAAGCGCGCCCTGGACGGCTTCATCGCCGAGGCCAACCAGCACGTCAACGGCGACATCCGGATGACCCTGCACGGCGGCCGCGCGGTCGTCACCGGCCGGCGCTCCGACACCGGTCTCTACGACTTCGACCTCGCCACCTACGACACGGGCGACACCTTCGACCAGGCCGCGGCCAAGGGCTTCATCGACATCTACAGCCTGTCGTCGAAGATCGCCGCCAAGCGGGACCTGGCGTAAGCGGCAAGGGGTTTGACGAACCGTCGGTCACGTACGGGGACTTGACGGGGCGTCAACCGCGTAGGGCACGGCGGACCGCCGGTCCGCTGCCCCCGAGCCCCGCACCCACTAGCCTGACAGCCGCCTCCTCACCCCGGTGGGGAGGCGGTGGCACATCCGACCCCTTCGAGGAGCAACGCAAGTGAGCAGCAACAGCGGTGACGTCCGGCTCTGGGGCGGACGGTTCGCCGACGGTCCCGCCGAGGCCCTGGCCAAGCTGTCCGCGTCGGTCCACTTCGACTGGCGCCTCGCGCCGTACGACATCGCCGGATCGCGTGCCCACGCGCGCGTGCTGCACCAGGCGGGCCTGCTCACCGAGGACGAGCTGACCCGCATGATCGCGGGCCTCGACCAACTGGAGGCCGACGTCGCCGACGGCTCCTTCGTCGGCACCATCGCCGACGAGGACGTCCACACCGCCCTGGAGCGCGGCCTGCTGGAGCGGCTCGGCGCCGACCTCGGCGGCAAGCTGCGCGCCGGCCGCTCCCGCAACGACCAGGTGGCCACGCTCTTCCGGATGTACCTGCGCGACCACGCCCGGATCATCGGCGGCCTGATCGCCGACCTCCAGGAGGCGCTGATCGGTCTCGCCGAGGCCCACCCGGACGTGGCGATGCCCGGCCGCACCCACCTCCAGCACGCCCAGCCGGTGCTCTTCGCCCACCACGTCCTCGCCCACGTCCAGTCGCTGTCGCGGGACGCGGAACGGCTGCGCCAGTGGGACGAGCGGACCGCCGTCTCCCCGTACGGCTCCGGCGCCCTGGCCGGTTCCTCCCTCGGCCTCGACCCGGAGGCGGTCGCCAGGGACCTCGGCTTCGAGCACGGCAGCGCCGCCAACTCCATCGACGGCACGGCCTCCCGCGACTTCGTGGCGGAGTTCGCCTTCATCACCGCGATGATCGGCGTGAACCTCTCCCGGATCGCCGAGGAGGTCATCATCTGGAACACGAAGGAGTTCTCCTTCGTCACCCTCCACGACGCCTTCTCCACCGGCTCCTCGATCATGCCGCAGAAGAAGAACCCGGACATCGCCGAGCTGGCGCGCGGCAAGTCGGGCCGTCTGATCGGCAACCTGACCGGCCTGCTGGCCACGCTCAAGGCGCTGCCCCTCGCCTACAACCGCGACCTCCAGGAGGACAAGGAGCCGGTCTTCGACTCCTGCGACCAACTGGAGGTCCTGCTCCCGGCGTTCACCGGCATGATGGCCACGCTGACCGTGCACCGCGAGCGCATGGAGGAACTGGCCCCGGCGGGCTTCTCCCTCGCCACCGACATCGCCGAGTGGCTGGTCAGGCAGGGCGTGCCCTTCCGGGTCGCGCACGAGGTCGCCGGCGAGTGCGTGAAGGTCGCCGAGGCGGACGGCAAGGAACTGGACGAGCTGACGGACGAGCAGTTCGCGAAGATCTCCGCCCATCTGACCCCGCAGGTGCGGTCCGTCCTGAACGTGCCCGGCGCCCTCGCCTCCCGCGACGGCCGCGGCGGCACGGCACCCAGCGCGGTCGCCGTCCAGCTCGCCGACATCAAGGCGGACGTGGCGGCCCAGCAGAGCTGGGCGCTGGCCAAGCGGAAGCAGTAGCCCGGCACGCCGGGGCGGGCGCCCTGGGTGAGCCGCACAGGGTGTGCCGTGAGCGAGCGGGCGGGCGCCGTACGCCGGTGCGTCGAGCGGGTCGTACGCCGCGGGGCCACGGGTGCCGTACGGCGGAGGGCGGCGCGGGTGCCGTACGGCGGACGGCGTCGAGGTTGTCGTATATGGCCGGGGTGCCGAGGGCGCCGTACGGCCGGGTGCCGAAGGCGTCGAGGGTGTCGTAAGGCCGGGGCGCCGAGGGTGTCCGTACGGCGGAGGGCGTCGCGGGTTACGTTGGTCGGAGCCGTAGAGGAGCCGACCGAAACGGAGCCGCGATGCCCTTCACCCGCCTCGCCGCCGCCACGACGCCCACCGCCCGCATCGGTCTGGGCCTCGCCGCCGTCGGCCGCCCCGGCTACATCAATTTGGGCCGCGAGGAGGACCTCCCGGCCGACCGCAGCGTCGACGCCCTGCGCGAGCGCACCCACGAACTCCTCGACGCCGCCTACGCCCAAGGCGTGCGCTACGTCGACGTGGCCCGCTCCTACGGCCGCTCCGAGGAGTTCCTCGCCGACTGGCTGCGCGGCCGGCCCGAGGCCGCGGACGTCGTCGTCGGCAGCAAGTGGGGCTACACGTACACCGCGGGCTGGCGCACCGACGCCGAGGCGCACGAGGTCAAGGACCACTCTCTCGCCACCTACGAGAGGCAGCGCGCCGAGACCGGCGAACTGCTCGGCGAGCGTCTCGACCTCTACCAGATCCACTCGGTGACCCCGGACAGCCCGGCCCTCACCGACAAGGAACTGCACGCCGCGCTCGCCGGGGCCGCGGCCCAGGGGCTGTCGATCGGCTTCTCCACCAGCGGGCCCGCGCAGGCCGACGCGATCCGCGCCGCGCTCGCCGTGACCGTCGACGGCGCCCCCCTCTTCCGTACCGTCCAGTCCACGTACAACGTCCTGGAGACCTCCGCCGGGCCCGCGCTCGCCGAGGCCCACGACGCCGGGCTCACGGTGATCGTCAAGGAGGGCATGGCCAACGGCCGGCTCGCGGAGCCGCACGCGCCCCAGGCGCTGCGTTCCGTCGCGGCCGAGACCGGCCTCGGCTGCGACGCGGTCGCCCTCGCGTTCGTCCTGCGGCAGCCCTGGGCGGGGGTGGTGCTCTCCGGCGCGGCCACCGCCACACAGCTCGCCTCCAACCTGCACGCCGCCGTCGTCGACCTCGACGAGGACCAGCTCGGCCGCCTCGCCGCCCTCGTGGAGGAGCCCGGCGCGTACTGGGAGCGCCGCGGGCAGCTTCCCTGGCACTGAGCCAGATTCTGGGCGTCACCCCCGTACGCATGAGACGTGCATGCTCCTTGTGAGACAACTCTGTCTCATATGGGGTACGGTTGTCTCATGGCTGTCGATCGTGACCACGTGCTGCGCAGCGCAGCCGCCCTGCTGACCCGCAAATCCACCGCGACCATGGACGAGGTCGCCAAGGCCGCCGGGATCAGCCGGGCCACGCTGCACCGCCAGTTCGCCGGGCGTGACGCGCTCGTACGGGCGCTGGAGGCGCTCGGCATCGAAGAGTGCGAGGCGGCTCTCGACGCCGCCCGGCTGGACGAGGGCACCGCCCAGGAAGCCGTGCGCCGCCTGGTGAAGGAACTGGAACGCGCGGCCGGACTGCTCTCCTTCCTCTACACGGAGAACCAGCTCTTCGAGGGGGAGGGCCAGCACGAGGGCTGGGAGCGGCTCGACGCCCGGATGGCGGCGCTGTTCAGGCGCGGCCAGGAGAGCGGCGAGTTCCGCATCGACCTCACACCGCCCTGGCTCACCGAGGCGCTCTACGCCCTCATGGCCTCCGCGTCCTGGGCCGTCACCGACGGCCGGATCGCCGCCAACGACTTCCACCACATGATCGTCGAGCTGCTGCTCGGCGGAGCGCTCCGGAGAGAGGAACCATGACCAGCACCCTGCAGCCGGCCGTCGCGGCAAAGGCGGAGAAGCGCCCGGGCCGCTGGCTCGCGCTCTCCGTCCTCGCCCTCGCCGTGCTGTTGGTGGCCGTCGACGCGACCGTCCTCGGCCTCGCGACCCCGTACATCAGCGAGGACCTGAAGCCCTCCGGCACCCAGCTCCTGTGGATCGGGGACGTCTACTCCTTCGTCATCGCCGGACTGCTCGTCTCCATGGGCAGCCTCGGCGACCGCATCGGCCGCAAGAAGCTGCTGCTGATCGGCGCGACGGCGTTCGGGCTGATATCCGTGCTCAACGCGTACGCCACCACACCCGGGATGATGATCCTGGCGCGGGCGCTGCTCGGTGTCGCGGGCGCGACCCTGATGCCCGCCACCCTCGGCCTGATCCGCAACATCTTCCACGACCCGCGCGAGCGCAGCCTCGCCGTCGGCATCTGGGGCGCGACGGCCTCGGCGGGCACCGCGGTCGGCCCCGTCGCCGGCGGTTTCCTGCTCGAACACTTCTGGTGGGGATCGGTCTTCCTCATCAACCTGCCCGTGATGGTGGTCCTCGTCCTCGTCGGCAGCAAGCTGCTCCCCGAGTCGAAGAGCCCGAGCCACGGCCCCTGGGACCTGATCAGCGTGACGCTGTCCCTCGTCGGGGTGATCGGCGTGGTGTACGCGGTGAAGGAGGCCGCCGCGCACGGCCCGAGCGGCCCGGTGTTCGCCACCGGCCTGCTCGGCACGGCCGCGCTCGTCTGGTTCGTACGACGTCAGCTGACGCTTCCCGCACCCCTGCTGGACGTCCGGCTCTTCCGGCACCGGGGCTTCTCCGGTGCCGTGCTCGCCGACCTGTTCACCGTGCTCGGCCTGTCCGGGCTGGTGTTCTTCCTCTCCCAGTACCTGCAACTCGTCCAGGGCCGCGGCCCGTTCGAGGCCGGCCTCGCCGAGATCCCGGCCGCCGTCGGCGCGGTCGCCGCCGGTCTGGTCGCGGGGCGCTACGCCCGCCGGTTCTCGGTGCGCGTCGTCGTCTCCGGCGGCCTCGCCGCGGTGGGCCTCGCGCTCGGCACGCTGACCCTGCTCGGCCAGTCCACCGGCTACCCGGTGCTCGGCGCCGCGCTGCTCGTCGTCGGCATCGGCGCGGGCTTCTCGTTCACGGTGACGGCCGACGTCATCCTGTCGACCGTGCCCAAGGACCAGGCGGGCGCCGCCTCCGCGGTCTCCGAGACGGCGTACGAACTCGGCGCGGCCCTCGGCATCGCCCTGCTCGGCTCCGTCGTGACCGGCGTCTACGCCGGCTTCACCGGCCCGGCCGGCACCCCCGCCGCGGCGCACGAATCGCTGGGCGGAGCGGTGGAGGCGGCGGCCAGCCTGCCCGCGCCGACCGCCGAGGCGATGCTCGGCGCGGCCCGCGAGGCCTTCGTGGACGGCCTGGCCCTGGCCTCGGGCGCCGGAGCGGTGGTGCTGCTCGGCACCGCCGTGGCCGCCTGGTTCCTGCTGCGCGGGCAGCGGCTGGAGTCCTGACCACTCGCGCCCGGTCGGCGCGCGCCCGGCCGCCGGACGGAGGCGGTTACCGGCGCCGGACGGGCGCGTGACCGGGTGCCGGTCGGGTGCGGGATCGGGTGCCGGTCGGGTGCGGGATCGGGTGCCGGACGGGCGCGGTTCCAGTCGCCGGTCGGACGCGGTTCCAGTCGCCGGTCAGGCGCGGGACCGTGCGCCGGTCCGCGCGGACGAAGTGGCCTCGGTACGAACGGGGCGGGCCCCACCGGTCGATGCCGGTGGGGCCCACCCCGTTCGTGATGTGTGCGGGCGGGCCGCCAGGTCCTAGGGCGTGTCCGCAATGTCGGTGGGTCGTTGGTCCGTTCGTGGTGCGTCGTCATGAAGTGACTGATCAGGCTTGGGCGGTGATCGGGCCGTT
>NZ_JBEYFY010000091.1:0-18140 GCF_040703595.1 Streptomyces sp. NPDC007084 | reverse complement strand
GACGCTCTTCCGTTCTTACCCCCGGCGGCTGCCGGGACGGCCCCGGGGGGCGGGGGCGCCTGTTCGCGGGGGGCGCCCCGCCCCGGCGTATTCGTCCGCGGCCGGCCGGCCGCGGACGACCGAGACGCGCTCGACCGCTGGACCGGGGTCCCCCTCCCTGTCCGGGGCCCCCGACGTCTCCGGGGACCCGCCTCACGGTCGCCGGAGACCCGCCTCACGGTCGCCGGGGAGCCGCCTCACGGTCCACCCAGGACCCGCCTCACGCGTCCCGGTAGGCCTCCAGCAGGCGCAGCCAGACCTCGCTGATCGTCGGGTAGGACGGGACCGCGTGCCAGAGGCGGCTGAGGGGGACCTCGCCCACGATGGCGATCGTCGCGGAGTGGATCAGTTCGCCGACGCCGGGGCCCACCAGGGTGAGGCCGAGGATGATCTCGCGGTTGATGTCGACGACCATGCGGGCCTTGCCGCGGTAGCCGTCGGCGTAGAGGCCGGCGCCGGCGACCGAGGACATGTCGACGTCGACCGCGCGGACGCGGTGGCCCGCCTGTTCCGCCTCGGCGAGGGAGAGGCCGACGGCCGCCGCCTCCGGGTCGGTGAACACCACCTGCGGGACGGCCGCGTGGTCGGCGGTCGCGGCGTGCGCGCCCCACGGATCGGTCTCCAGCAGGGGCACGCCCGCCGCCCGGGCGGTGATGGCGGCGCCCGCGATCCGGGCCTGGTACTTGCCCTCGTGCGTGAGCAGCGCGCGGTGGTTGACGTCCCCGACGGCGTACAGCCACTCGGAGCCGACGACCCGCAGGCTGTCGTCCACCTCCAGCCACGAGCCGTTCTCCAGGCCCACGGTGTCGAGGCCGAGGTCGTCGGTGCGGGGCGCCCGGCCGGTGGCGAACAGGATCTCGTCGGCCTCGACGCGCTCGCCGGTGTCCGTGCGGGCGACCACCGTGGAGCCCTCGCGGGACACGGCGGTCACCGAGACGCCGGTGCGCACGTCCGCGCCGGCCTCGGTCAGCGCCTCGGCGATCAGTTCGCCGGCGAAGGGTTCCATGCGGGGCAGCAGGCCCTTGCCGCGGACCAGCAGGGTGACCTGGGAGCCGAGGGCCTGCCAGGCGGTGGCCATCTCGGCGGCGACCACACCGCCGCCGACCACGATCAGCCGCCCGGGCACGGTGTGCGCGCTGGTGGCCTCGCGGCTCGTCCAGGGCCTCACCTGGTCGAGTCCCGGCAGGTCGGGGAGGAGGGCGCGGGTGCCGGTGCACACGGCGACCGCGTGCCGGGCGGTGAGGGTCGTCCGCGTGCCGTCGGAGCCGTCGACCGTCACCGTGCGCGGACCGGCGAGGCGTCCGTGCCCCCGGTACAGGACCGCTCCGATGCCGTCCAGCCAGCCGATCTGGCCGTCGTCCTTCCAGTCCGAGGTGAACCAGTCGCGGTGGGCGAGGACCGCGGGGGCGTCGAGGGGGCCTTGTACGGCCGGGGCGAGGCCGGGTACGCGGCGGGCGTCGGCGCGGGCGATGGCCGGGCGCAGCAGGGCCTTGCTGGGCATGCACGCCCAGTACGAGCACTCGCCGCCGACCAGTTCGCTCTCCACGACCGCGGTGGAGAGGCCGGCCGCGCGGGCGCGGTCGGCCACGTTCTCCCCCACGGGCCCGGCACCGAGGACCACGACGTCGTAGGCGATGGATTCCGTTTCCGTCATGGGGTCAGTCTGGTCGCTGGTGTGGGCCGTGGCCACACGGGTACGGGCGCGGAATACGCCCCCGGTGGGTGGCGTTGTGCAAACCGGCATGAGCCGGACGTCAGGAAGAGGGAATATCGCATGAGCAGCACCGTGGAGCTGACCAAGGAGAACTTCGACCAGACGGTCACGGACAACGAGTTCGTCCTGATCGACTTCTGGGCGTCCTGGTGCGGGCCGTGCCGTCAGTTCGCGCCGGTCTACGAGAAGGCCGCCGAGGCGAACCCGGACCTGGTCTTCGCGAAGGTCGACACCGAGGCTCAGCCGGAACTCGCGGCGGCCTTCGACATCCAGTCGATCCCGACCCTGATGATCGTGCGCGACCAGGTCGCGATCTTCGCCCAGCCCGGCGCGCTCCCCGCGGAGGCGCTGGAGGACGTCATCGGGCAGGCCCGGAAGCTGGACATGGACGAGGTCCGCAAGTCGGTCGCGGCCCAGCAGGCCGCCGCCGCGCAGGGCCAGGGCACCTCGGAGGCCGCCGAGGGCGGCGAGTAGTCTCCGGCCCTCTGGCTCCCCGCTTACGGTCTTGACGTTCTGTGGTCTTACCGTCTTACGGTCACGGCGTCATCCGGTGATCCGTCGCGTGTGCGGCGGCGGCACCGGGTGGCGCCGTTCGTCGTTCCCGGCCTCCGGAGGCCGGGAACGGGAACCGGGGACCGGACGCGCCGGGCAGGCCCCCGCCGCTCTCAGCTCGACGCCCGGTGCACGACCCGCGCGCCGAGCACCTCGTGCGTCTCGGGCTCGCCGCCCGGTTCGCGGACGGCCCGGTCCACCAGGTCGGCGAGGTCGCGGCCGGAGGGCAGCTCGATGTGGACGGTGCTCAGCCGGGGCCGCAGCAGCCGGCCGAGCATCAGGTCGTCGGCGCCGACGACGGCCGTCTCGTCCGGAATGCTCACGCCGGCGTCCTGGAGGGCGCGCATGAGGAGCATCGCGTACTCGTCGTTGTAGGCGAAGACCGCGTCGAGGCCCAGTGAGCGCCAGCGGGCCGCGAGCCGGGCGGCGGCCTCCTCGTCGTACGGCAGGCGCAGTTCGGTCACCGTCGCGTCCGTGTCGCGCAGCGCCCGCCGGACGCCTTCGAGGCGCGGTGCGGCGAAGATCTCCAGGCCGGCCTCGCCGGGGAGCACCACGCCGACGCGGCGCCGGCCACGGGCCAGCAGGTGTTCGCCCGCCGCGTGGCCGACCCGGTCGTGGTTCATCAGGAGCGCGTGGGCGCCCTCGACGCGCTCGGGGCCCAGCGTGACGACGGCACGGGCCCCGGCCCGCTTGAGGACGGCCACCCCCTGCGGGCCGAGCCCGCTGCCGGGCACCAGGACGGCGACGGGCCGCAGTTCGGCCCAGGCGCGGGCGGCCTCGTCACCGCGCAGACCGACGCTGCCGTACTGCACGACGGTGTAGTCGAGCAGGCCCAGCGCTCCCTGGAGTTCGCTGAAGAACTGGTTGTAGAGGGGGCCCACGGGGACGGCCGGGGCGGGCATCAGGACCATGCGGCTGTGTCCGGCGCGCAGGCTGCGGGCGGCGGCGTGCGGGACGTATCCGAGTTCGGCGGCGGCCTCGCGGACCCTGCGGCGGGTGGGCTCGCTGATGCGGACGGCGCTGGTGTTGTTCAGGACGTACGAGACGGTCGCGCGCGAGACTCCCGCGAGGCGCGCCACGTCGGCGCTGGTCGGTACGGGTCGTTGCGCGGGCGCCGGCTGGGCGGGCTGCTTCGGTATCTGCACCATGACGTACGGCATCCTCGCAGAAGCCCGCGGCACCGCCTCGGGCGGGCGCCCCGGCACCGCGCGACCGGCGGAACTCGCGCGTCCGGAAGGGGGGTTGACCGTCGCGTACCGGTACGGGCGACCAGAGGTTACCGTTCGGTAGACGACGTTCTCCGGAGGTGTCCCGTATGGCTCCCGACCCCACCCCAGGCCTGGCGGAGAGCGCGCGTGCCCTGGCCGACGGCGAGGTGACGGCGCGCGAGCTGGTGGAACGGGCGCTGGCCCGCGTCGAGGCGAGCCGCGCCACGCTGAACGCGTTCCGGTTGGTGCGCGCCGAGGCGGCGCTCGCGGAGGCCGACGCGGCGGACCGGGAACTGGCGGCGGGCGGGCGGCGACTCCTGCTCGGGGTGCCGGTGGCGGTCAAGGACGACATGGACGTCGCGGGCGAGCCGACCGCGTTCGGCTGCGCGGGCACCTATCCGCCGGCGGCCGAGGACGGCGAGGCGGTCCGCCGGCTGCGGGCCGCCGGGGCGATCGTGATCGGCAAGACCAACACCTGCGAGCTGGGGCAGTGGCCCTTCACCGAGGGTCCGGCCTTCGGCGAGACCCGCAACCCCTGGCACCCCGGCCACACCCCCGGCGGTTCGTCGGGCGGCTCGGCGGCGGCGGTCGCCGCGGGTCTGGTGCCGGCGGCGCTCGGCTCGGACGGCGCCGGTTCCGTCCGTATCCCGGCCGCCTGGACGCATCTCGTCGGCATCAAGCCGCAGCGCGGCCGGATCTCGACCTGGCCGCGCCCGGAGTCGTTCCACGGCATCACCGTCAACGGCACACTCGCCCGCACCGTCGCGGACGCGGCCCTGCTGCTGGACGCGGCGAGCGGCGGCCACCCCGGCGATCTGCACCGCCCGGCGCCGCTGCGCGTCCACGAAGCGGCGGTCCGCGACCCGGGCCGGCTGCGTGTCGCGCTGTCGCTGAAACCGCCGTTCACGGCGGTGCCCGCGCGCCTCGATCCCGCCGTACGGGCGAAGGTGGTCGCGCTCGCGGAGCGGCTCGCCCGGCTCGGGCACACGGTGGAGGAGGCGGAGCCGCGCTACGGGCGGATCGGGCTCGCGTTCGTGCCGCGCGCCACGGCCGGGATCGCCGAACACGTGCGCGAGGCACCGTTCCCCGAACTGCTCGACCGGCGCACCCGGGACGCCGCCCGCCTCGGCAGGCTGCTGGGCGGGGCGCCGCTGCGGGCGGCCCGGCGGGCGGAGGCCGTGCTGCACCGGCGCGTCGGCGCGCTCTTCGAGGCCTACGACGTCCTGCTCGCGCCCACCACCGCCGCTCCCCCGCCGCGGATCGGGGCGCTGCACGGGCTGAGCGGGTTCGGCACCGACCGGGCGATGATCGCCGCCTGCCCGTACGCCTGGCCGTGGAACGTCCTCGGCTGGCCGGGGGTGAACGTCCCCGCGGGCTTCGTCGGCGACGGGCTGCCGGTCGGCGCGCAGCTCCTCGGCCCGGCGGACAGCGAACCCCTTCTCGTGTCGCTGGCCGCCCAGTTGGAGGACGAACTGCGCTGGCAGGACCACTGGCCGGCGTGGACGGCGGCTGCCGACTCGGCTGCGGGCTGAGGGAGTTGGGCCCCGCGGGCTGCTGTCGTCGGGGGCGCCCGGGTGGCCGGTTCGGCGGAGTTCCCTTGGCCAACGGCGGGCCCGGTGACGTACGCGGCTCCGCTGCCGTACGAAATACGTTGCGGAACAAGGGAATTGGGGGGCGCCCTGGACATGGGCCGCCGTGTCGTGTCGGCGCCGGGGGCCGGTCACGGCGGACCCGAGCGATCAACTCCCCCGGCCAGGCTCTACGGTGGCCCGCGTGACTGCCTCTACCGATGAAGACGTTCCCGGCCGCTACGGCCCCACCGCGACCACCGAGGCCGCGCCCCGTGACGTCGGCCCCGTGAAGACCGAGTACTCCCCCGCGCACGACGGCGACCCGGACCCCGGGGAGATCGTCTGGACCTGGGTGCCCTTCGAGGAGAACGACGGCCGGGGCAAGGACCGCCCGGTGCTGGTCGTGGCCCGGGAGCCCGCGGGCACCTTCCTCGCGGTGCAGCTCTCCAGCAAGCGGCACGACGGCGAGCGCGAGTGGGTCGCGATCGGGAGCGGGCCGTGGGACCGGACGGGACGGGACTCGTGGGTAGCCGTAGACCGGGTGCTGCGGCTGCACGAGGACGGGATGCGCCGGGAGGCCTGCGCGCTGGACCGGATGCGGTTCAACTCCGTCGTCCACCGGCTGCGCGAGCGCTACGGCTGGCGCTGACCCTGGACGTCAGGGGCGAAGCCGAGCGCGCGTGTCACGGCGGGCGCCGGACAGTGCCGGTGAGGGGTGACCGGCGATGACCCGGTGACCGGCCGATGGGCCCGGTGACCGGCCGATGGGCTCGGTGACCGGCCGGTGAAAGGCGACCGCCGGGCGGCGCGCACGCTCGTCCGGGCGGCCCTCACGCTCCCGGAGTCCGCGCACCTTCAAGGGCGAACGCCTGCTCGAACGCGCGGTAGGTCGTCCGGTCGCGTGCGCGGTCCAGGATGCCGAAGACCACCTGGTCGAAGGCCCCCTCGAAGCGGCCCCCGACCAGCAGCCCGCGGAAGGCGCCGGCCACCTGCGCCGGATCGTTCCGGAAGACCCCGCAGCCCCAGGCGCCGAGCACCAGCCGGCGGTAGCTGTGGGCGGCGGCGGTCTCCAGGACGCGTTCGGCGCGGGCCGCGAGCGCGCGGGGCAGCTCGGCCGCGCGCTCGGGGGCGGTCCGCAGCACGACCCCCGCGTTCGGTGCCGCGGCCGTGAGGAATCCGGCCGCGAACGGCTCGTCGAGGAGCACGCCGCGGTCGTCGCGGAAGACGGGTACGCCGGGCGAGTGGATGACACGGTCCGTGTAGAACGCGTCGCGGTGAGCGCGGTGGTGGTCGTAGAACCCCCGGGCCCGCAGCAGACAGGTGTACAGCGCGGAGGCGCGGCAGAGGGCTTCCTCCTGGGCCTGCGCGCCGTTCAGATAGCCGCCGCCCGGGTTGCGCGCCGAGGAGAAGTTCAGCACCGCGACCGGGCCGTCGCCCAGGGTCGTCAGCCGGCGGGCCGCCTCCAGGCTGCTCTCGCCGGTGACCTCGAACGCCGTGCGGCCGGCGGTCACCGAGGGTGTCTCCACCGGCCCGGGTCCGTACAGCCGTGTCCCGGCCCGGGCCGACTCGACGGCCGCGGCGATGGAGACCCGGGCCCCGGTAGGTGCGCGGTAGCCGCCGGCCGCGACGATCTCCTCGGTCTCCCGGGCGATCGCCCGCAGCCGCGCGCTCATGGCGCCACCCCCGTACGCGCCATGAGCGCGGACCGGCTGTCGCTCCCCGTCGTGCTCATGCACGCATCGTGAGCGATGCTGGTCCTGCGGCGCAACAGAGTTTCAACGCCCCGCAAACGGTGTACTCCGGTCCCGCAAGCGACAAATTCGCCCCCTTGTGCGAACCGCCGAGAGGGTCTTGGGTGGACGGGTGAATGCCGGTCCGGCCCACCAGACCCCGGGCCGGCGGCATGGTGGAATCTCAGGAGGATCCCCACATGTCCGATTCGGTGAGTGACTGTACGGAGCGACGCCGCTCCCCCGTCACCGAGGCCGAGGTGGAGGCGCTGGTCCATGGCATCTGCTTCAAGACCGGCCCGCCCCGGTTCCTCGGTGTGGAAGTCGAATGGCTCGTCCACGAGCTGCGCGCGCCGCGGCTCCCCGTACCGCCTGAACGTCTCGAAGCGGCGTACGCCGCGCTGCGGGCCGTACCGCTGAGTTCGGCGCTCACCGTCGAACCCGGCGGGCAACTGGAGCTGAGTTCCGCTCCCGCCGCCTCCCTGATGGAGTGCGTACGGTCCGTCTCGGCCGACCTGGACGCCGTCCGCGCCACGCTGCGCGAGGCGGGCCTCGGCCTCAGCGGTTACGGCCAGGACCCCTGGAACACCCCGAGCCGCTATCTCCATGAGCCCCGGTACGACGCCATGGAGAGTTACCTCGACCGTGCGGGGCCCGAGGGCCGCGCCATGATGTGCACGTCGGCGTCCGTACAGGTGTGCGTGGACGCCGGATACGAGGAGCCGGGTCCGCTCGGGCACGGGCGGCGCTGGTGGCTCGCGCACCAGCTCGGCCCGGTCCTGGTGGCCGCGTTCGCCCACTCCCCGATGGCCCGGGGGCGGCGCACGGGCTGGCGCTCCACGCGGCAGTCGCTGTGGGCCGCGATGGACCCCGGGCGCACCGACGCGCCGTCGCTGGACGGCGATCCCCGGGCCGCCTGGGCCCGGCACGTGCTGGACGCCCCGGTGATGTGCGTCCGGGCGCCCGAGGGCCCCTGGGGCGTTCCGGAGGGGATGACCTTCCGTGACTGGACCCGGTCCGGCAACCCGCCGGAGCGGGAGGATCTCGACTACCACATGACGACGCTGTTCCCGCCGGTGCGGCCGCGCGGCCATCTCGAACTGCGCATGATCGACGCGCAGCCGGGTGAGGACGGCTGGATCGTGCCCCTCGCGGTGACGGCGGCCCTCTTCGACGACCCGAGCGCGGCCGAGATCGCCTACCGGACCGTGAAGCCGCTCGCGGAGCGGGCGGGCCCCGGCCGGGCGCCGCGCAACCCGCTGTGGCGGGACGCGGCCCGGCTGGGTCTCGCCGATCCGGAGCTGCGGGAGGCCGCGGCGGTCTGCTTCGCGGCGGCCTACGAGGCGCTGCCCCGGCTCGGTGCCTCGGCGGAGGTCATGGCGGCCGTCGCGGAGTTCACCGAGCGTTATGTGGCACGGGGCCGCTGTCCCGCGGACGATCTGCTCGACGCCGAGAGGGGCCGGCACGACGCGCGGCCCGACACCCTGCCGGGCCTGGGACGGTCCGACGGGCCGACCGGGGCAGCCTGGTCCGACGGGCCGTCCGAGACCCGGTCCGACGGCCGTTCGGCCGGCCGGTTCGACGGGAAGGACATCAGCTCATGACCGCCCCCGATTCGCTCACGGATCCGGAGTCGCTCAGGGAGCGCGCGCTCGACGCGCTCGTCACGGCGCGGGACCGGACCGCCCTGCTCACCTCGTGTGTGGAGGACCCCGACCTGACCGCGCAGCACTCCCCGCTGATGTCGCCGCTGGTGTGGGACCTCGCGCACATCGGCAACCAGGAGGAGCTGTGGCTGCTGCGGGCGGTCGCGGGGCGTGAGGCGCTGCGTCCCGAGATCGACGGGCTGTACGACGCGTTCGAGCACGCGCGTTCCGAGCGGCCCACGCTCCCGCTGCTGCCGCCCGCCGAGGCCCGTACGTACGCGGCGGAGGTGCGCGGCCGGGCGCTCGACGTGCTGGAGAGTTCGGCGTTCGCCGGCTCCCGGCTCACCGAGGCCGGGTTCGCCTTCGGCATGATCGCGCAGCACGAACAGCAGCACGACGAGACCATGCTGATCACCCATCAGCTGCGGAGGGGGCCGGCCGCGCTCACGGCGCCGGACCCCGCTCCCGTCGAGCCGTACACCGGTCCCGCCGAAGTCCTCGTCCCCGGCGGCCCGTTCGTGATGGGCACCTCCACCGAACCGTGGGCGCTGGACAACGAACGGCCCGCGCACCGCCGTACGGTCCCGGCGTTCCACATCGACACGACCCCGGTCACGAACGGCGCCTACCAGGCGTTCATCGCGGACGGCGGTTACGGCGACCCGCGCTGGTGGGCGCCGGAGGGCTGGGACCACATCCGCACGCACGGCATCGAGGCGCCGCTGTTCTGGCGGCGTGAGGGCGGGCAGTGGCTGCGGCGGCGCTTCGGCGTCACCGAGGTCGTGCCGCCCGACGAGCCGGTCCTGCACGTGTGCTGGTACGAGGCCGACGCCTACGCCCGCTGGGCGGGCCGCCGGCTGCCGACCGAGGCGGAGTGGGAGAAGGCGGCCCGCCACGACCCGGTGTCCGACCGGTCCACGCGCTACCCGTGGGGCGACGCCGACCCCACCCCGGATCACGCCAACCTGGGCCAGCGCCATCTGCGCCCGGCACCGGCCGGCAGCTATCCGGCGGGCGCCTCGCCGCTCGGCGTACGGCAGTTGATCGGTGACGTGTGGGAGTGGACGTCGAGCGGCCTGGAGCCGTATCCGGGCTTCGCCGCCTTCCCGTACCGGGAGTACTCGGAGGTGTTCTTCGGGCCCGACTACAAGGTGCTGCGCGGCGGTTCGTTCGCGGTGGACCAGGTGGCCTGCCGGGGCACGTTCCGCAACTGGGACTACCCGATCAGGCGGCAGATCTTCTCCGGGTTCCGCACGGCCCGGGACGGATCTTCCTGATGTGCCGTCACCTCGCGTTCCTGGGTGACGAGGAGCGGCTCGGCGCGCTCCTCGTCACCCCGGAGCACAGCCTGTTCCGGCAGTCGTGGGCGCCCCGCCGGCAGCGGTACGGGACGGTCAACGCCGATGGTTTCGGGGTGGGTTGGTACGCCGACGGCGATCCGGTGCCGGCCCGCTACCGGCGTACCGGGCCCATCTGGGGCGACGCCTCGTTCGCCGACCTGGCCCGCGTGGTCGGATCGCGGGCGCTGCTCGCCGCGGTGCGGGACGCGACGGTGGCGGGTTCCGACGGGGAGGCCGCGGCGGCGCCGTTCGCCGCGGACGCCTGGCTGTTCAGCCACAACGGCGCGGTCCTCGGCTGGCCGCACTCGCTCGCCCCGCTCGTATCGGGCCTGCCGGCGGCGGAGTTGCTGTCGCTGGAGGCCCGGTGCGACTCGGCTTTCGTGTGGGCGCTGGTACTGCGCCGGCTGCGCGCCGGGGACACGGCGGGCCAGGCGCTCGCCGACACCGTCGTGGAGGTCGCGGAGGCGGCCCCCGGCTCCCGGCTCAACCTGCTGCTCACCGACGGCGACACGATCGCCGCGACCGCCTGGGGCGACACCCTCTGGTATCTGGCCGGGCCCGGCCCGCGCACCGTCGTGGCCTCCGAGCCGTACGACGAGGACCCGGCCTGGCGTGAGGTCCCCGACCGCACCCTCCTCACGGCGAGCCGCACCGAGGTGCTGCTCACCCCGCTCAAGGACATGAGCGACGACATGGCATCCGCACAGCGCAAGGAGCCCCGTACGTGAGCCCGTTCCTGCTGACCCGCACCCTGCCCGAGGACGCCACGGAGGCGGCCCTGCGCGCCGACGTCCTGCACGGCCTCGGGCACACGCCGAAGACGCTGCCGCCCAAGTGGTTCTACGACGCGCACGGCAGCGAGCTGTTCGAGAAGATCACCGAACTCCCGGAGTACTACCCGACGCGCGCCGAGCGGGAGATCCTGCTCGCGCGGGCCGGCGAGATCGCCGCGGCGAGCGGTGCGCGCACCCTCGTGGAGCTGGGTTCCGGCTCCTCGGAGAAGACGCGCCATCTGCTGGACGCGCTGCCGGACCTGCACACCTATGTCCCCGTGGACGTCAGCGAGAGCGCGCTCACGCAGGCCGGGCAGGCGCTGATCGCGGAGCGTCCGGGGCTGAACGTGCACGCCCTGATCGCCGACTTCACCGGCGGTCTCACCCTCCCGGACACCCCGGGGCCGCGTCTGGTGGCGTTCCTGGGCGGCACCATCGGCAATCTGCTGCCCGCCGAGCGCGCCGCGTTCCTGGCGTCCGTACGGTCGCTGCTGGCGCCCGGGGACACCCTGCTGCTCGGCACGGACCTGGTCAAGGACCCGGCGGTGCTCGTCCGGGCCTACGACGACGCGGCCGGGGTGACGGCCGCGTTCAACAAGAACGTGCTGAGCGTGGTCGACCGTGAACTCGGCGCGGACTTCGACCTCGACGGGTTCGAGCATGTCGCGCTCTGGGACGCCGGGCACGAGTGGATCGAGATGCGGCTGCGGTCCCGGAGCGCGCAGAGCGTGAAGATCCCCGCGCTGGACCTCGCCGTCGACTTCGCCGAGGGCGAGGAGCTGCGCACCGAGATCTCGGCCAAGTTCCGCGCGGAGGGCGTCCGGGCCGAACTGGCCGAGGCCGGCTTCGATCTGACGCACTGGTGGACGGACACGGCGGGCCGCTTCGCGCTGTCGCTCAGCTCGGCGGAGTAGCCCGCCGAGGGGCGGGGCCGCGTCCGCCCGGCGGAGCGACTCTCCAGCGAACAGGGCTCGTTCGTTCGCCGGAGCCGACTCCCCGCCGGGCGGGTCCGTCCCGTCCCGGCTCGTCGGCTCGGCTCGCGCCCGGCTCGGCTCGCGCTCGGCTCGTCGGCTCGGTTCGGCTCGCGCCTGGGTCGTCGGCTCGGGCTCGGGCTCGGGCTCGGGCTCGGGCTCGGCTACGCAACTCCCCGGCGGGCGGGCCCGCGTGCGCCCGCCCGCCGGGGGTTCGTTCACTCGTCGTCGACGGACAGGACGCTCGTGATGCGGTCGGAGGCCTTGCGGGCCTCGGTCGCCGGGTCGGCCCCGCCGAGGATCTTCGTCATACACGCCTTGATCGGGTTGTCCGCCTCGACCGCGGCCCACTGGGGCGAGGTCGGGGTGGCCCGGCCCTGCGCGGCGCCCGCCGCCATCGCGGCCACCCCCGGTTCCCCGGACACGGCGCCCGCGAGCTTCGTCTTGTTGGGCACGTAGTTCATCGTGCGGGCCAGCTCCGTCTGCCACTTGGCGCCGGCGAGCGCCGCGACGACGGCGGTGGCGGCACCCCGGTCGTCGGTGTTCTCGGGCACGACCAGGTCTGAGCCGCCGGTGAAGACCGCGCCGGGCTTCTCCGCGGTCTTGCCGGGCACCGGGAAGAACCCCAACTTGCCCTTCAGGTCGGGGTTCGCGCGCTCGATGGCCTGGACGAGTCCGGGCACCGCCACGATCTGCGCGACCTTGCCCCGCGCGAACACCCCGGACTGCGGCGGGTGTTCCTCGTCGGCGCCCACCGGACCGTCCCCCAGCGCCTGGAGCCGCCGGTAGAAGTTCATGCCGCGCAGCGCGGCCGGTGTCGCGAGCGTGCCCTCCCAGCTCCCCGAGCGGGACTCCGTCGCGAGGTCGCCGCCCTCGTCCCAGATGAACCCGGACAGCGTGTACCAGTCCTGGCCGGCCAGGTAGATCCCCTGGTTCCCGCCGGTGTTGAGACGTTCGGTGTCCGTGAGCCACTGCTCGCGGGTCTTCGGCGGCTGCTTGATGTCAGCGGCCCGGAACAGGTCCTTGCGGTAGATGACGACCCGGTTGGCGGCGTACCAGGGGACGCCGAACTGTCGGGTGCCGAACCGGCCGGGCTCGGCGAGGCCGGGCAGCCAGTCGTTCATGCCCCAGTCCCGCATCGACTCCAGGGTCAGATCGCTGAGTCCGCCGCCGTCGACGTACTGCGCCACCTGGGTGTTGCCGACCTCGATGACGTCGGGCGCGTCGACGTCATCCCGCTTCAGCGCCGCCTGGACCTTGTCGCCGATGCCCGTCCACTCCTGGATGCGGATGTCGAGGCGCAGCTTGTCGTGCTCTCGCTCGAAGTCGTCGGTGAAGTGCTTGAGGAACTCCTTGGAGGCACTGTCCTTCATCAGCCACACCGTGACGGTCTGCCGGGAGGCGCCGCTTCCCGGCAAGGAGCCGCACGCGGTGAGCAGGGAGGCGCTGACGCAGGCGACGGCGAGCAGACGACGTTTCACGAGGGGTCCAGTTCTGTCTTGCGGACAGGGGTGAGGGGCCCGACGTGGGGGGACGAGCTGGGGCGCTCGTACGGGTGTGTGGATTTTGGTATGGACCAATAAGGTCCGTCAAGGGCCCACCGCACCCACCGCCACCGTTCCGTCACCCGGGGCACCCCGCCATCTCGCGCCACGACAGCCGGTGGGGCACCGTGGGATGACGCGTGGCACCCGCGCCACGGCGGAGAGGAGCAACCCGTATGTCCGACCACACCTATCGGGTCACCGAGATCGTCGGGACCTCGCACGAAGGCATCGACCAGGCCATCCGCAACGGGATCACCCGGGCCTCGCAGACCCTGCGCAACCTGGACTGGTTCGAGGTGACCCAGGTCAGGGGCCAGATCGAGAACGGGCGGGTCGAGCACTACCAGGTGGGCCTGAAGCTCGGGTTCCGCCTGGAGGACGCGGACTGACGCTTCGCCGGCCACCGGCGCGGGCCTTCCCGGGGCGATCCCCGATCGGCGCGGGCCGTCCCGGGCCGGTTCCCGATCGACGCGGGCCTTCCCGAGCCGGATCCCGATCGACGCGGGCCTTCCCGAGGCGGTTCCCCCGTTCCGGTTCGGTTCCCCGCCCCAGGTCGGATCTGCGCCCCGGGTCGGAGCTGTGCCCGGGTCCGGTCCCCGCGCCGGGCCGGTCAGGTCCGGCCCTCGCCCTCCTGCGCGTCCCGCAGCGCCGTTGACGCGGCGGCCCACCGTGCCCGTACGACCGTGAAGCCGGCCCGTTCCGCGTCCTCGCAGACAAGTTCGTCGTCGTCGACGAGGACGCGGATCTCGCGTTCCCCGGCGAGCCGGCGCAGGATCTCCAGCTTGGTGCGGCGGGCGGGCCTGCGGTCGTCGTCGCGCCGCATCCAGACACGGCCCTTAGGCAGCCCCTGGGCAGCCAGCCAGGCCAGGGTGTCGCGGCGGCAGCGCTCCGGGCGGCCGGTCAGATAGACGACCTCGCACTCCTCGGCGCTGCGCAGCGCCAGCGCGACGCCCTCGGCGAGCGGCGGGTCCTCGCCCGCCGCGGCGAAGAACGCGTCCCAGTCGCGCGGCGCGCGCTCCAGGAACCGCTGCCGGTGCGCGG
Source organism: Streptomyces sp. NPDC007084 (assembly GCF_040703595.1). Classification (NCBI taxonomy): domain Bacteria; kingdom Bacillati; phylum Actinomycetota; class Actinomycetes; order Kitasatosporales; family Streptomycetaceae; genus Streptomyces; species Streptomyces sp. NPDC007084. The sequence continues at coordinate 4,008 of NZ_JBEYFY010000091.1, read as the reverse complement.
TGTCCGCGAGGGTGCCGTCCAGGTCGAACACGGCGAGCGGGGGCCTGCTGCTCTGCTTCTTCACACGGCTCAGCCTAGACAGCGGCCCCGCACCCGGCGCGGCACACGACCGGCGCCGGACGCCACCGCCGGACGCCACCGCCGGACGACCCTGCCGGGCGGCTCCGCGAGAGTGCGCGACAGGACCGGGTTCAGGAGGCGTCGGCCAGCCAGGGCCGGACCTGCTTGCGCGCCTCGTGCAGGCGGGACTTGAGCGTGCCGAGCGGAATCCCGACGCGCTCGGCGACCTCCGCGTACTCCAGCTGGCAGATGTCGCGGTACACCAACGGCGCGACCAGGTGCGGGTGTTCGCGCTCCAGCCGCTCCAGCGCCTCCAGCAGGTCGATCCGGGACCCGGCGATGACACTCGTGGTCCGCGGGTCCACGTACTGGGCCGCGTCGATCTCCTCGGGCCGCTCGGCGGCCCGCCGTTTCAGCTCGCGGTACTTCTGCCGGGCGCAGTTGGCCACCACCGTGTAGAGCCAGGTGCTGAACCGGCTACGGCCCTCGAAGGTGGTGATCTTGCGGGACACCTGGAGGAGCACGTCCTGCGCCGCCTCCTCGGCGTCCTCACGGCAGGGCAGAAAGCGCCCGCAGCGCCGCACGACCTCGGGCCGCACCTGCTGGAGCAGCACGTCCAGGGCCGCCTCGTCACCGGCTGCCGCGCGCAGCGCCAGTTCCTCGCTCCCCGCCGCGTCCCGCACTGGATGCTCCCCTCGGTGTCGGTCCAAGGCCAGGCATGATAGTCGCATGCACTCCCTGGAACGGATCGGCCGCTACCGTCTGGACCGGCGCCTGGGCGCCGGCGGTTTCGGCGTGGTCTGGCTCGCCCACGACGACGACCTCGACGCGACGGTGGCGCTGAAAGTGCTGTCCGACAACTGGGCCGACCACCTGGACGTCCGGGAGCGCTTCCTCGCCGAGGCGCGGCTGCTGCGCAAGGCCGACTCCAGCCGGGTCGTCCAGGTCTACGACATCGGTGAACTCCCGGACGGCAGGCCCTACTTCGTCATGGAGTACGCGGACGGGGGCACCCTCGCCGACCGGGTCGGGGCCGGACCGCTGCCCGTCGCCGAGGCGCTGCGGCTGACCGCGCTGGCGGCCCGGGCCGCGGCGGCGCTGCACGAGGCGGGCATCGTGCACCGTGACATCAAGCCGTCCAACGTGCTGCTGCGCACCACCCCCGGCGGCACCGACCGGGTGCTCCTCGCGGACCTCGGGCTGGCGAAGAGCCTGGCGCAGGCCTCCGGGCTCACCATGGCCGCGGGCTCCGCCGGCTACACCCCGCCCGAGCAGGCCCAGGCCGGTTCCGGCATCGACGCGCGGGCCGACGTGTACAGCCTGGGCGCGCTCGGCTACCACCTCGTCACCGGCGTGGTCCCGGGCCCGCCCGGCGAGGTGGAGCGGCCCGACCGGCTGCGTCCGGGCCTTCCGGCGGACGTCCGGCGGGCGCTGCTGCGGGCGATGGAGCCCGACCGGGAGCGGCGCTGGCGCACCGCGGCGGAGTTCGCGGCGGAACTGGAGCGGCTGGCCGAGACGGCGCCTGCCGAGCCGCCCTCCCGGGCATCCCAGGCGTCCCGCCCCCGCTCTCCGCGCCGGCGGCGCACCGCGCTGCTGGCGCTCGCGGGTGTCGTCGTGGCCGGCGCGGCCGGTACCGGAGCCGTACTGCTGGCCCGGGACCCCGGTGCCGGTGCCGGTGCCGGTGCGAAGACCGTCCGGGTCGGCGACCGTACCGGCCGGGTCTCGGCCGAGGTCCCGGCCGCCTGGGGCCGCGAGGTGCGCGACTCCGGCTGGAACCCCCGGGCGCTCGGTCTGACGGCCGGCGCGGAGCCCGGGCTCGCCGTCGCGAACCACCTGACCCGCTGGCAGGACCTCGGTTCGGGCGGGGTCGACGGCGCCTTCGTCGGACTGAGCGAGCACGGCGACGTGACCGCCGAGGTCCGGGACCTCGCGCACACCGGCTGCCACTACACCGGCAGCCGCCCCTACTCCGGCAAGCGCTGGCACGCGCTGATACGGACCTGGGACGACTGTCCGGGCGACGGCTCCCTCACCGAGGCGGCGCTCACCCCGGCGGGCGGCGCCGCACAGCCCCAGGTGTATGTGCAGATCCGCCAGGAGAGCGGCGGCCGGGGCACGGTCGACGCCGTGATCGGCTCCGTACGGGTGTCGTCCTGACCGGCCCCGGACGGCGCTTCCCGGCCGGTTTCGTGAACACGTCGGCCGATTCCGCGAACTTTTCGCCCCGCGGGTGCATCGGAGTGGGGTGACGGGGCACAACGCGCCGTGCGTACGGGCGAGAGACCCCGTACGAAGCGAGACCAAGGAGTGGTGACATGACGACCTTCCGGCGTACGGACACGGACCGGCCCGGGACGGTGTCCGCGCACCGCGCATCATCCGCCGCCCGGCGGGCCGCCCTGCTCGCGGGTGTCGCGCTGCTGAGCGTGCTCACCGCCTGCGGCACCGACACCCCGAGCGGTTCCCCGAAGAGCCTGTCCGGTACGGCCGAACCGGCGTCCGGCGACTCCACGACGGCCCCCGGCTCGTCGGACCCGTCCGAGTCCGGCGCGAGCGCGGCCCCGGACGACACCGCTGCGGGCACGCCGACCGACGCCGCCTCGGCGTCCGCCACCGCGTCCTCGGGGAACGCGGCGACCGCGAGCAGCCGCTGCCACACCTCCGAGCTGCGCGCCTCGGTCGGCCGCAACGACCCGGGGGCGGGGCAGGAGAACTTCCCGATCGTGCTGACCAACCGGTCCGGACGCACCTGTACCGTGCGCGGCTACCCCGGGGCGGCCTTCGTGGACTCCTCCGGCAAGCAGCTCGGCCCCGACCCCAAGCGGTCCACGGACTCGGTGACGACCGTGAAGCTGGGCCCCGGCCAGAGCGCGTGGGCGGGCCTGTCCTTCTCCAACCCGGAGATCAGCGGCGCCCGCACGGCGACCCCCGCCTCGCTGGTCGTCACCCCGCCCGACGAGAAGGACTCCCTCACGGTGAAGTGGACGCAGGGCGAGGTGCCGGTGTCCGGCAACTCCTCCTCGGTCCGTCTCAGCGTGGTGCGTGTCGGCAGCGGCGCCTGACGACCGCCGCCCGGTCCGGTCCCGGCCGTTCCCCGCCCCGCCCCCGGCGCCCCGAGGGTCCGGGTGCCCGGCCCCTCAGTTTCCCGGCGCCGGGGTGGCGGACGGGGAGGTCCCGCCCCCGGCGGAGCCCCAGTCGACGAGTTGTGTCCGGGGTGAGGGGGACGCCGCGTCCAGGGTCCAGCGCTGGACCGGTTCGGTGTCGTCGCGCGGCTTGAGGACGAGCGCGGACTCGCCTCGGGCGGCGGCGGGCACCAGGACCAGGTCCTTGTTCCGGCGGGCCACCAGCCTGCCGTCGGGGGTGAGGTCGTAGCGGATGTTCCGCGCGCCGGGGTCCGACGGGCCGACGCACGGGGCGAGTTGGACCGAGTAGCCGAGCCGTGAGTCCAGACAGAAGCCGTTCACGGTGTCACGCAGCAGGCCGTCCGGCCCGTACGACCAGGTGAGCGCGGAGTCCGAGCCGCACGAGGTGAGCCGGGTCTCCTCGCCGGCCGCGGCCTTCGTGCCGGTGACGCCGACGCACAGTCCGGTGGCCGGGTTGCGCAGGAGGCCGCGGGTCGTGCCGTCCGGCGGCCTGTCGGCGCCCGTCCAGGACGGGGTCGAGCCGGTGTGCGGGCGCGGCGCCGCCGGGGAGCCGTCGCCGTCGGCCTTGCCGTCCGGTCCCTCGGAGCCGGCACCGGCGGCCCACAGCACCAGCGGGACCAGGATCAGCGCGCCGAGGGTGAGCACGGCGAGCGTCACGTTCCGGCGGCTCGGCGCGCGCCGGTCCGCCTTGTGCGTCCGGCTCCGGTGGGACGGTCGCGCGCGGGTGCCGGTGGCCGCCGCGCCCCGGTGGGAGGGGCGGGCGCCAACGTCGACAAGATCGTCTTCCCGGTCTCGATCCACGACG
>NZ_JBEYFY010000090.1:0-18620 GCF_040703595.1 Streptomyces sp. NPDC007084 | reverse complement strand
GGTGCCGGGGCGGCCGGCGCGACGGGGGTGCGGGTGCGGGGGACGGCCCGGCCGAGGACACGGGTGTGGGTCATCAGGGGGGCGCAGGCGGCGCAGACCTCCATCAGGGTCCACACCTGGCCGACCGCCGGGTCGTGCCGCAGGACGAGCAGCACGCTGCCCGCGCAGTGCACCTGGCTGTCCTCGTGGGAGGCGCACTGGGCCTGCCGGCAGGCGCAGGCGGCGTCGGGATGGACGGTCGCGGCCCGCGCGTGCGCGCCGACGTGGGCCTCGGCGAAGCGGCGCAGGGCGGTGAGGTCGCGGGAGCGCGGCGGCATCGCGCAGGGGGAGGAACAGGTGACGGAGGCCGTGCGGTCACTGTGGCCGGAGATGCGGACGGTCCATGTCCGTCCCGGACGTCGTGCGGCAGGGCTTTCGGAGTGTGGGAGGTCCAAGACCGGCAGTCCTTCGGCAGTGGGGGTTCGCGCAGGCGCGCACAGGTTCTTTACCCGCGCGGGCCGGTCCGTCATCCACCGGTGGGCAGCGAACGTCCTCGAATATGCGAACGACGACGTGCGCGCCCGGAACCTCTGTCGTGCGGGGGTGCGATCTTCCCACAGCGTCCCGGCGGAGCCGTTCGACCCGCTGGGGGCGCGGAGGATGTCCCCGGCCCGGAGGGCGCCGTCAGCGCTTCGGGCCGCCGCCCCTGAGCCGGTCCCGCCAGGTCCGGGGCGCCCCGAAGCCGGTCTCGTGCGCCCAGACGTGGGTGCAGGACGGGCACTGCAGATGGAGCAGGCTTCCGGTGCTGGAGAGCAGGTACCGCCAGTGGTCGGAGCACGACCTGCGCCGCTCGCACGGCTCACAGCCACGGTGGTCGGCGCAGTTCGGGCAGGCCACCCAGGCCCGGCGCCCGATGTCCGCCTGCGGGTCAAGCGGCAGCACTGCCGTCTCCGCGCCGCGGCAGCACGCCGGCCGCCACCAGGTCGTCGTACACGCGCCGCTGCTCGTCGTCGAGCCCGGAGTAGAGGAGGGCGCGGGCGGCCTCCTCGCCGCGCAGTGCCTCGACCGGGTCCCAGTCGGGACCGAGCGCGGCGAGCACCCGCGCCTGCCGCAGCACCTCGTGCGCGGTGAGGTCGACGGTGAAGTCCACCAGTCCAGGGGTCTCCGGCGGTCCGGTGTGGCCCGGGGGTATGGCGCCGGGTTCGTGGGGTGTGGGGGAGGTATGGGGGTCCATGGGAGACAAACTTAGGTATGCCTTCCTTACGCGGACAAGGGGAGGTGGGGGAAGTCACAGCAGGTCAGGGGCTCCCCTTTACTCATCCCACACATACCTGTCACCTGTCGATCACACGCTCGGTATGCTCCTGGAGCTTCATCCGCACCGTTGAGGGGGGAACCTCATGCGTCTTCGTGCTGCCCTGGCAGTCACGGCCGCCACCGCCGGAATATTCGCGGCCGTCGCCGCCGCCCCGGCCCAGGCTACCGAGTACTCGTCCGCGCTGAAGGTCAAGGGCGTGCAGTACGACGCGCCGGGCCGGGACTCCAACAGCTGCTCCAGCGGCAACACCCGCGACGAGTATCTGACGATCAAGAACTACTCGTCGAGCGCGACCGTGAACCTGAAGGGCTACGTCGTCAAGGACGCGGCGGGCACCCGCTTCACGTTCCCGTCGAACCACTACCTGGAGCCCGGCGACTACATCAAGCTCCGCGGCGGACACGGCACCGACTCGGACGCGCGCAACGTCGTCTACCGCCAGAACTGCAACTTCCTCTGGAACAACGACAAGGACACCGTCTACCTGTACAAGCCGGGCGGCGCGCGCGCCGACGTGCACCCGTACAGCAAGTCGGCCAACGACCGGGACGGCAACGGCTACATAACCTTCCACGGCTGAGCCGGCGTCCGCCGGAGTCCGGGCCCGCCCGTCCACGGGCCCGGACTCCGCGGACGAAATCAGCGGTTTGGCGTATTTCCCGGCCGTGACAGGCCTGTTCCAGGGGTTCCGGGGCAAACGGCGGTGGACCCCCGGGGGAAGCGCCGCCCGGGAGTGAAGCCAGCCGCACAGCGCTGACCCTGGGAGCCCTTGATGCCTACGACCGTGCCGGACAGATCCGCCGGAGCCACCGGCGCCCGACCAACGGAGGGCACCGGCTCCGCCCGGTCGCTCACGCTGCCCCGGGGCACCGGCAGGACCGCCGCGCGGATCGCGGTGCTGACGGTCTGCCAGGCGGCCCTGATGGTCGGGATCGGACTGCTCATCACCGGTCCCGCCAAGGGCCTGTGGCCGCTGACGGTCGAGGACAACGTGAACGAGGGCTTCGAGGACGTCCGTACGGGCGCCTTCAACACCCTCACGTTCATCGCCTCGGAGGCGGGCAACACCCTCACGGTCATCATCATCACCCTGCTGGCCTGCCTCGGTCTGCTCGTGATACCGCGGCTGCCGATGTGGCGTCAGGCCGTCTTCCTCGCCGTCGCCGTCTCGCTCCAGTCGCTGGTCTTCCTGGTGATCACGCTGTCGGTGGACCGACACCGCCCGGAGGTGGACCGGCTCGACGCGTCGCCGCCGACCTCCAGCTACACCTCCGGCCACACCGGCGCGGCGACCGCGCTGTACGCGGGGCTCGCCGTGCTCGTGCTGTCCCGCATGCGGGGGCCGTGGCGCAGGATCGTGGGCGGACTGCTGCTGCTCCTGCCGCTGATCGTCGCCGTCGCCCGCCTCTACCGGGGCATGCACCACCCCACCGACGTGCTGGGCGGGATGGCCAACGGCGGTCTCTCGCTGCTGATCGTCGGCCGCGCCCTGCTCGTCGACAAGTCGGTCGTGGCGGCTCCCTCCACGGCCGCGGTCCCGGCCGCGCGCACCGGCGACGACGGCGACGACGGCGACGACGGCGACGACGAGCGTCCGGCCGGCACGACCGCGGTGATCCTCAACCCCACGGTGACCGACGCCGCCGCCCGCGAGGAGCTGCGCGAGACGCTGGAACGCCATGGGCACCACGAGCCCGTGTTCCTGGAGACCACCGCCGATGACCCGGGCGCCGGACAGGCCACCCGGGCGCTCCGCGACGGCGCGACCGTCGTCGTGGTCTGCGGTGGCGACGGAACCGTCCGCGCGGTCGCCGACGCGATGGCCGACAGCGAGGTCCCGCTGGCCGTGGTGCCCTGCGGCACGGGCAACCTGCTGGCCCGCAACCTCGGCCTGCCGCTCTCCCCCACCGCGGCCCTGGAGGCGGCGCTGAACGGCCGCCCGCACCGCCTCGACCTGGCCAGTATCGAGGGCGACGAACTGCCCGCCACCCGCTTCGCCGCCATGGCCGGCGCGGGTCTTGACGCCGCGATGATGGAACACACCGATCCGCGCGCCAAGGCCCGCCTGGGCTGGCCGGCCTACGTCCTGGCCGGGTTCGGCACGCTGCGCACCCCCCGGATGCGTCTGACGGTACGGCTCGACGACGCGCCCCCCTTCCGCCGTACGGCCCGGATGGTGCTCGTCGGCAACGTCGGGACGGTGCAGGGCGGGATGACGCTGCTCCCGGACGCCCGGCCCGACGACGGGCTGCTCGACCTGCTCGTCCTCGATCCGCGCGGGCCCGGCGGCTGGCTGCGCGCCGTACGCACCCTGATGCGCCGCCCCGCCGCCCCGTCCGGGCCCGCGACGGTGCGGACCCTCCCGGCCGGGGACGACGCCAAGAAGGGGGTGCCGGTCGAGTTCTTCACGTTCAAGCGCGCCGACATCACGTTCGACACCCCACAGTCGCGGGAACTCGACGGCGACCCGGTGGGACCCGGGCTGCGGCTCAGCGCCGAGGTCCAGCCGGGCGCGCTGACCGTTCTGCTGCCGTCCCGGGAGAAGTGATGGGTACGGCCACCAAGGTCCCGGAGACCCGGGACATGACCGGTGAGGAGCTGTCCGCCGACGAGGCGCTGGCATCCCTGCGCCGCTACGGCGGCTGGGCGCTGCTGCGCGACTCGTTCATCCGGTTCCGCTACGCCGACGGGTTCAGCCATTCCCGGGCGCTCGCCCTCCAGACGGTGCTGGCCGTGATCCCGCTCGCCATCGCCTTCGTCGGACTCTCCACCTCCCTGCACACCGAGAACATCGGCCGGGTGGCCGAACTGACCATCCACCGGCTCGCCGCCGGGCCCAGCGCCGAGGTCGTCGACGACGCGCTCCAGCGCAGCCGGCACAAGGCGGGCGACGGCGCGGCGGTCGCCCTCTGGTTCGGCCTGGTGTTCTCCCTGGTCAACGTCACCACCGCGATGTGCCAGATAGAGCGCGGCGCCAACCGGATCTACGGCAACGAACGCGACCGGGTCTTCGTCCAGAAGTATCTGCGCGGGCTCGTCATGTCGCTGAGCGCCGGAATCCCGCTCGGCCTCGGGTTCATCATCATGGTGGCCGGCGGCGACCTGGCGTCCTCCGTGGTGGTGGTCTACCACCTCGACGGCGGCGCCAAGACCGCCTGGGAGATCATCCGCTGGCCGCTCGGGCTGCTCCTCGCCCTCATCTCGGCGAGCGCGATCTTCCGCCGCTCGCCGCGCCGCCAGCAGCCCGGCTACACCTGGCTGGCGTTCGGCGCCGCGGTGTATCTGGTGCTGTGGACCGCACTCACCTGGGTACTCAGCCTGTACCTGGACATCAGCGGGTCCTTCGACACCGTCTACGGGCCGCTCAGCGCCTTCATGTCGCTGGTGCTGTGGGCCTACCTGACGTCCATCGCCCTGTTCCTCGGACTGTCCTTCGCCGCACAACTGGAGGCATCGCGGGCCCGGCGCCCCGGTCCGATCCAACCCGACCCGGGAGTCTGAATGCCCGTGCGTGTCGCCGTCCGCACCCTCCGAGAGCGCCGCCGCCGGGAAGCCGACCGCAAGTTCGGTGCCCGGCTTCTCGGCGCGGCCACCGTCGCCGCCGTCGCCGCCGTGCCCTTCGGGCTGCTCCTCGTCCTCGTCGAGGGCCGCTGGCAGCCGCTGCGCCGGCTCGACTCGGACGCGGCGCACTCGCTGCACGCCACCGCCCTGGACCACCCCGCGTGGACCAGCACCCTGCGGTTCCTGTCCGACTGGGTCTGGGACCCCACGACCCTGCGCCTGGCCGTCGGTGTGCTGACCGCGTGGCTGCTGTACCGGCGGGCGTGGCGGCTGGCCGCCTGGTCCGCCGTGACGGCCGTGGCCGGCGGGGTCATCGGGCTGCTCGTCAAGACGATCGTGGAGCGGGCGCGCCCCTCCCTGGAGGATCCGGTGGCCCACGCCCCGGGGTTCTCCTTCCCGTCGGGCCACGCGATGACCGCCACCACCTCGTTCGCCATCCTGCTGCTGGTCCTGCTGCCGATGGTGCCGCGCGCCTGGCGGCCGGTCTGCTGGTGCGCCGCCGGGCTGTCGGTGGTGGGGGTCGGCTTCACCCGGGTCGCCCTAGGCGTGCACTGGTTCAGCGACGTGGTGGGCGGCTGGCTTCTCGGCCTCGCCGTGGTCGCGCTGACCGCCTGGGCCTTCGAAGCCTGGCGCTCCGACACGGGCCGCGGCCACGCGGACGTGGGCGGCGGCCTGGAGCCGGAGCTGACGCATGAACGGCCGGAGGAGGAGGCGGGGGCGAGGGGGCAGCGCTAGAGCGAGGGGGGCAGCGGGGGTGTCTTGGCGCGGCTGCTGGGACACCGGGGGCTGTGGGGGGGAGGCGCACTGCCCCTGAGCACCCGGGGGGAGGCGCGGCTGCCCCTGAGCCCCCCAAGGCACAGCGGAGGCGGAGGCGCGGCTGCGCTGGAACGCACGACGGAGTGGGGGAGGTCGCCGGCTCGCGACCTCCCCCACTCCTCGTCCCCTCGGCCGGTCCGCGGTTCAGCGGTGGGGGTTCCCCTGGTCGGGGTCGTCGTCGGGGGTCTGCCAGCCGTCGCCGCGCTGCGCGGGATCGGCGGTGCCGTGCGGCACCCGGGAGGGGTCCTGTACGGAGGTGGAGATACGGCGCCGGGCGGAGCGCCGGCTGCCGACGAAGAACGCGGCCAGGAGCCCCGCGACGATCACGACTCCCGCCACGATCAGCCACAGGGAGCCGGTGGAGGACGCGGCCAATGAGGTCTCTGCTGCATTGATCATGCGGTCCGGGTACCCCCGTAGGCCGGGAATCATCACGCGGGGAGGTCGCGGCACCCGTCTGGCCGACGCGGCGGCCTGCCGGAGGGGGCCGGACACCCACGCCGCTCGTCATGCCGGGGCTGACGCACGGTCCCAGAGGCCCGGCGCAGGGGCGGCGGGCGGCTCGTCGGCCGTTCCCGGCGCGGCGGAACCGAGGCCTCCGACCGTAGCCGCCGGCCCGTCCCCCGCGGTCCAGCATCTCGGAATCCGCCCGGTCCGGAACCGGTGGCCGGGCAGTTCAAGCCATCTCGGCATCCGCTCAACCACGGGAACGGGACGCCCGGTTCGAGAATCCTTTCTCCCGGCTCCGTCCCAGGCCATCCGGCCGGCCGAGGTTCTCCGGCCGGCCCCGGAAAGGCCGGTCGGACTGTCCGGATTCCGGTAGCACACCCCCGGGATTGTCAGTGGGGTGCCCGAAGGTTCCGTCCGCGGCCTTCGTCCACCCCCCGCCGAGGAGACCGGTGCTCTCGACTCCCCCACGCAATCCCCCGCTCGGGTCACGGCTCGGGGCACGGCGCCGTCTTGTCGCCTTGACGAGTGAATCGAACGGGCCGGCACGCCGACCGCACTTGCCCGACTCGCCCGTTCTCGAACCTGTGGTCGATCCGTCGCCCTGTCCACCCCGTATCGGCGCCGTGATCAGCAGCGTTGTCCGGGGTGCTCGATCCGATCCCTGCTGAGGAGAAATCCGTGAATCCCGTTCGTCTTCTGCCCGCCGCCCATCCGGCGTTCGAACATGCCCCGGCTCGGCCCGTCGGGTCCATGGCGCTCCGCCGCCCGGCGGACGCCCGGCGCGCCCCGTTCGCCTCCGCGTCACGCCCGTCACCGAGGTGGGGGGCATGAGCGACACGAAGACCGTTCCGGCCGCGCGCTCGGGGGATCCGCAGCCCTCGCCTCCGCCCGAGCTGGACTACAACGGGCGCAAGCACCGCCGGGCCATGGACGACGCGACCCTGTGGGACATGGCCCGCCGCATCCCGATGGCGCTCACTCAATCCGCCCGGCTGGCCTGGTCGGTCGACCGGCGCATGACGATCACGATCCTGCTGTGCCAGCTCCTGTCCGGCCTCGGCACCGCCGTGATGCTCACCGCGGTCTCCAAGGCGCTGCCCCACCTCGCCACCTCGGACGCGCGCGCCGGGCTGGCGGAGGCGTGGCCGGCGCTGATCGTCGCGGTCCTCGCGATGGCGCTCGGCGCCGGAATGTGGATCCTGGCGGACTGGGCCACCCGACGGCTGAACCCGAAAATCGCCTCCGCCGCCGACCTCACCCTGGTCGACCTCCACATGCGCGCCGAACTGTCCGCCTACGACACCGAAGGGTTCACCGACCGAAGCCAAGCGGCGGAGATCGGGGCCCTGCGCGCCGTCGACCTGGCCGACGACGCCAAGACGCTCACCAACGGCTTCGTCCAACTGGTATCCGCCGCGACCGTCCTGACCTCGCTGCACCCGCTCCTCCTCGGCGTGCTGCTCCTGTCGGTCATTCCCCGGGGCCTGGGCGGGGTCATCGCGGCGGGCCGGGCAGGTCAGCGTCGAGGAACTGGTGGACCGCTACCAGCTGCAGTGCCGCCCGGTCCGCGACCTGATCGTCGACTACCCCACCGAGCGCCAACCTGCTCTGGACTACACGTCGTTGGAAGGGCTGTCGCGCAACCTCGCCCAGCTGTCCTGGGCCGACCTTGAACGCCACCACCCAGGGATCGACTCCCTGCGACTCCGGGCCTTCTACCTCGGCATCTCCCAGTGGGCCGTCGAGGAGCCGGGCCGCTGGGCACCTTGGGTGGCACCCAGCCCCGTCAAGGAAGCCGAGCTGAACTACAAGAAGCACGCCCGGCGGCAGAAGGCGAAGTCGGCCAGCGCACCCGGGAACGGCTGCCCGCCCTGCCCGCCCTCGTTGAGGCCGCGGACCGGCAGCTCAAGGAGGCCCGCACGCGAAATGAGGCGGCTCTCGCGGCCGCCCCCGGCGCCACCTTCTCGGTCTTAGGCAAGAACTACACCCGAATCCGGCACCCCCGCTGGGCAGACGGAATCGCCGCCAACACCGTCTTAGGCGAGGACGGGCGGCGATGCACGTTCGGATATGCCGAGAACCGGGCCTTCTGGGCCTGGGCGACGGTGGAGTTCCTGCGCCACACCGGCGTCCGCATCGAGGAGATGCTGGAGGTCAGCCACCACAGCATCACCCAGTACACACTTCCCACCACCGGGGAGGTCGTTCCGCTCCTGCAGATCGCACCCTCGAAGACCGACCAGGAACGACTCCTGCTGGTCAGTCCCGAACTCGCCGACGTGCTCGGCGCCATCATCTGCCGAGTCCGTGACGCCTCCGGGACCGTCCCGCTGGTTCGCTCCTACAACGTCGGCGAGAAGGACTGGAACCCGCCCATGCCGCTGTTGTTCCAGTGGCGCACGGGCGGCCAGAACAGGCCGATCTCCGAGACGACGATCCGCCGGGCCCTCAACGAGACCCTCGACTTCGCCGGCCTGACCGACAACACAGGTCAGCCGCTCGACTACCAGCCGCACGACTTCCGAAGGATCTTCATCACCGACGCCATCATGAACGGCCTGCCACCTCACATCGCGCAGGTCATCGCCGGACACGACGACATCTCAACGACCATGCGCTACAAGGCGATCTACCCATGGAGGCCATCGAGGCCCACCGCGCGTTCGTCGCGCGGCGGCGGTCGACCCGCCCCAGCGAGGAGTAGCGCAGGCCGACCGATGCGGAGTGCAACGAGTTCCTGGGGCACTTCGAGCTCCGCAAGGTCTCGATTGGCACCTGCGGGCGAGCCTACGGAACGTCATGCATTGACGAGCACGCCTGCATCCGCTGTCAGATGCTCCGACCTGATCCTCGCCAGCGATGGCGCTTGGTCGAGATCAGGGACAACTGCGTCGACCGCATCGCCGAGGCCGAACGAGAAGGTTGGCTCGGTGACGTCAAGGGCCATGGGACCACCCTTGAAGGAGCCAACGACAAACTCGCTCAGGTGGACGCACAAACGGCAAGGACCAGACAGTCGGTCTACCCAAGGGCTGTCCCGTAAATGATCTACGGTGTGCTGGTTGATCAGCCCGTCTCTCCGTTACCCGGCCAGGGCGAGGTTGTGCAGGCGGGCGATGCCGAGCATGGCGTGGTGAACGCCGTCACTTTTCAGGCGGCAGTCGCGGAGGATCTTCCAGCTCTTCATTCGGGCGAAGACGTGCTCCACGCGGGCGCGGACCTTGTGGTGGGAGGCGTTGTGTTCCTCTTTCCAGTCCGGGAGTTCGGCCTGGCCGCGCTCGCGGCGGTGCGGGATGACCAGGCCGGTACCCGGTAGCCGCCGTCCGCGATGACCGTGGTGCGACCGACGGCGTCCTTCGCGCCGGACAGCTCCCACGCCTTGCAGTCGTTGCGGTTGCCGGGCAAGGGCCGGCCAACCGCGACGACGAGCCGGGTGTCGGCATCGATGACGACCTGGTGGTTGGTCGAGTACCTGTAGTTCTTCGACTGCTCGGCGACTGTGTGGTCACGGGTGGGCACCAGGGTTCCGTCCACAATCAGCACGGCGTCCTTGCGGAACCGTCTGCGCGGCTGGAGCGCGAGCGGTGGCCCGAGGTGGTCGATGAGGCGGTCGGCTGCGGACTTCGAGATGCCGAACAGCGGAGCGAGCTGCCGCAGAGTCAGGTTCGTGCGCCAGTATGCGGCAACCAGCAGAATCCGGTCCTCCAGGGGCAGGCTCCACGGCCGACCCCTGCGGACCGGATCCGTGCCCTCGCGCCGTAGCTCGGTGATCAGCTTGTCGAACTGACGCGGGCTCAGCCCGGTGAACGGGGCTATTCAGGACGGCTCGGACGCCGTGATCACACCAGCCACAGCGAGATCGTCTCAAAGATCGACGGCATGGGACGATGACCGTCATGTCAGGTCAGGTCTGGGTGTCACTCATATCGCTGGGCGGCGTTGTCCTCGGCGGCTCGTTGTCCTACCTCGTCCAGCACAGGACTCAACTCTCGGCGGAACGCGCTGAACAACAACGGCAGCAGATCGCCTTGTCGGAGGCCCGGCGAGGGGAACGGCTGGCCCTGCTGGAGCGGTTCATCGAGGTGGGGGCCGAGGCCGAACGCTCCGCTCTCAGTCGGCCTTCCGAGTGGGAGGACACCGACGCTTGGTTCCTCACGACCCGGGACGTCATGAACAGGCTGTGGGTTGCGGAGCGGCTCATCCGTATCCAGTTCCCCCTGCCCGTGCACGACGCGGCACGCGCGTACTTCCTCGACCTCAACCGGACGGTTTGGGAAGGCTTGCCCGACGGCGAGAGCGTGCGGGATTACTTGGAGGACAACCGGCTGGCGTTTCTAGACGCGGCCCGCACGGTCATGGGGTAGCGCATGGCCGACCTCGAAGATCTTTTACGGGACAACCCTTAGGAATGCCCTCGTTCGGCGAGATTGCTGCACGAGCCTGAGCCCGTGGCTTCGTCAATCGGACGGCGTGACCGGGGACCGCATGCCGAGCCATTGCTTGGCGTCCCAGGCATGGAACCGCTCTACCTCGGTGAACCCCAGCTTTGCCGCGAGGCGCATCGAGGCGACGTTTGCGGTCTGGGTGACGAGCACCACCGGCTCGCCGGGAAGGACGCTGTCGAACCAGTCGAGTGCCGCCGCGCACGCCTCGGCGGCATAACCAAATCCCCACGCCTGCGGCAGGAACAGGTAGCCGAGATCGACCTTCCCGGCCGCAGCTGGACGATGGTGCTCCGGTTCCCTCCTGAGCTGGATCTGGCCGATCATCGCCCCGTCGAGCTCGACGACGAAACTCCCGGGCCGCCGCCCGGGGACCTCAGGCATCTCGCGCTCAAGATCGTCACGCGGCCGGGGGCCGCCGAGGTAGGTGTGCACCTCCGGCGAGGCGTGCAACTCGATGAACGCCGCACGGTCCCGGGCCTCGGGCTCACGGAGCACGAGCCTCTCGGTCTTGATCGAGGCAGGTGGCCAGGCGACGGGTCCGAGCTCAGTCATGCCAGCTAGCCAATCAGCAGGCTCGGCAACGATCAAGACTCGCAGACCGATCAAGCCACCGGCCCAGGCCCCACCATCACCAACGGGTCGGCCCTTACACCAACCACGGCCAGCGCGCTGGCGGAGCCGTTTCCGTGAGAGGAGCTTCCGTGACCAGCACTCTTTCCACGCTTGGAGAGCTCGGAGCGTGTGCGACTTCCAAGTTCGGAAAATGGCTCACCACCCCCGAGCTGGCCGACGAACTGCGCGCCAACACCATGCGTCCCTACCTGCACACCTGGTACCGGACGATGTGCGACCGGGTCGAAGGACGCGAACTGGAGGGGGCCCGCCCCTATCTCCTCGTGAGGCTCCTCGCGGCATCCCTCGCCGGGCTGTTCACGCTCGGCATGTGGGCCTCGCTCGCCGCGCTCGCCCTGTCCGGGGCCATGTCCACCGCCATCGCCGGCACGGCCATCGTCGCCTCGCAGACCGCGGGGCGCGCCCTCAACTCGATCGTGCGGTACGGCGCGGTGATGTTCCACCACGGTCTCTACCTCAGCGACTACTACACCTTCATCGACGAAGTCCGCTCGACGACCACCAGCCGTGGCACCACCCAGGCCACCGCGCCGCGCCAGATCCGCCTGCGCGAGGCCGAGTTCACCTACCCGAACAAGGACGAACCCGCCCTCCACCCGATCACCCTGACCCTCAACCGCGGCGAGGTCGTCGCCCTCGTCGGCGAGAACGGCGCCGGGAAATCGACCCTGATCCGCATGCTCACCGGTCTGACCGTGCCGACCGGCGGATCCGTCCACTGGGACGACACCGACCTCGCCACCACCGACGCCGAGTCGGCCTGGCGCCATGTCGGCCTCGTCCCCCAGAAGAACGGACACTGGCCGTTGCGCGCCCGCGAGAACATCACCCTCGGCCAGCCCCGCGAGCACACCGACGACCGCGTCTGGGACGCAGCGGACCGTGTCGGGATGGCCGAGGTTCTTCAAGGCCTCCCCGACCAGCTCGACACCCTGCTCGCCAGGTCGGTGTGGGGCGGGCACGAACTGTCCGGCGGGCAGTGGCAACGTCTGGCCTGCGCGCGGGCGATGTACCGAGAGCCGGCCGTGCTCGTCCTGGACGAGCCGACCAGCGAGATGGACGCCCGGGGCGAGCACCTGATCATCCGCAAGCTCCGGGAAATGGCTCCCGACCGGATCACGGTGGTCGTCACGCACCGCCTGGACAACGTCAGGATGGCCGACCGCGTCATCGTCCTCGACCACGGCCGCATCCGCGAAGAGGGCACCTTCGAAGCCCTCGTCACCACCGAGGGGAGCCTCCTGGGCGAGCTGTACGCCCTGGCCCAGGACCGCTGATCCCCTCAAGACCCAGGCGGAGCCGCGCCCCCACGCGGCTCCGCCCTCCCCTTCCCGGCGATCGCGCCCAAAACAATGGGGTCATGGACAGGATCGGCAACAGTGAGATTCCCGCGGCGACCGCCGGCTCCCTGACCGAGTGGCGGAAGTTGGCTCAGCCGCTCGCCGCGCGCTATCGCACCGGGGATCCCGTCGCGGGGGCCGCTTTGCCGCGCTGCTCACCGGGGACGCCGAGAACACCGTCCACGACTCGGTGGTCGATCCGACCCACCGCGTCCCCGCCGTGTGGTTCCAGGGCACCGGCCCGCACGAAACACCGCGTCAGCGCCGGCACATGGACCTGTGGCCGGCTCCGGAGGCGGCACCACCCCGCATCCGGGCCGCCGTCGCCGCCGTCGCCGCCGGGGGCACCGTGGTCGACGACTCCGGCCCCCCGTCGTACACCGTGCCGGCCGACCCGGAGGGAAACAGGGTGTGCGTCCGCACGGCGCTCGGGCGTGACTGACCTCGGAGGCCACGCGCGCGTGAACTCCACGCGGTGGCAAGGCTGTTCGCGGGGCAGAGCTGGGCCGAGTCCGGTCGGTCCCGGCCCAGGCGGGTCAGGTCGGATCGGGCCGGGTTCAGTGGAGGGACGCCGACTCCGCGACCGCGTGGGCCTCCAGGGCCGGAGTCGCGAGGAGGTCCGCCACGCAGGCCGCGGTGCCGCCGACGTAGGTGCTCTCCAGGTCCACGTCACCGCCCACGCACCAGGCCCGGTCATCCGGCCACCACAGGTCGGGGATCTCGGGCACCCCGTCGTCCGACCCGCGCTGTGGCGAGTCGGCGTTCGCGAGGGTGCCGGAGAGCAGGATCTCGTCGCGGCCGGGGGTGTGGAAGACGGGGACGCCGTCCCAGTCGTAGTGGCCGTACCCCTCCCACAGTCCGTACCAGCAGCGCTCGGGCGTGCCGGTGTGCCGGGCGAGCACGTCCGCGAGCAGCCGGGCCACGTCCGCCGGGACGGGACCTTCCTGCGGGTGCTCGTCCCAGAGGCCGGGGACAGCCGGCGTGTCGTCGTTGCGGTGGACGAGACGGTCCTCGTCCGGTACGCCGATCAGCGTGTGCCAGGACGTCGCCGCGTCCACCGACCTGCCGTACACGGGGGCCACGCGGTCCCAGCGCACCGGTTCGGTGCCGAGACGGGCGGGGTGGAGGATCCGCGCGTACGCCTCGAAGCCGGGTGCGCTCACCCCGGCCACCGTGCCGAACGCGCCGGTCCCGTGCGGCCGTTGCTCCAGCCAGGCGGCGGGCGTGAGGTCGTGCCGCTCGACGCGGAGGCTGCCGTAGCGGGACGGGGGCGTGGACCGGTGGACGTACACGCGTGCAGTGTCACCCGGCGCCGGCCGTCCCCGCACTCGATTTCGCCGCCTCGCCGCTCGCACGTCTCGGGCTATCCGTCACGGGGCCTTACGCGACGGGCTTCCCCCTGTCGGCCCATGGCCCCATGGTGTTCCGGGACCGCCGACGGAGCAAAATGACCCGTCACGAACCAACCGAACGAGCCAATCGAACCGAACGAGCCGGTCGAGCCGGTCGAGCCGGTCGAGCCGAACCAAGGAGTGCCCCATGATCTTCATCACCGCCAAGTTCAGCGTCCGTCCCGAGTACGCGGACCGCTGGCCGGAGATCACCGCCGACTTCACCGCGGCCACCCGCGCCGAGCCGGGCTGTCTGTCCTTCGACTGGTCCCGCAGCGTCGAGGACCCGACCGAGTACGTCCTGGTCGAGGCGTTCCGGGACGACGACGCCGGGGCGGCACACGTCCAGTCGTCCCACTTCAAGGCGGCCCAGCAGACGCTTCCGCCTCACCTGTCGGCGACACCGCGCATCGTGAACATGAAGCTCCCCCAGGACGACTGGTCGCTCCTCGGGGAGATGGCCGTCGAGGGCGATCAGTAGCCGTCGGACGGGTCGGTTCCAGTACGAGCAGCTCGGGTTCACCGCGACGGCCCCCGCGTCGGCCGGGACGCACCGCGCCGTCTGACGAAGACGGAGCGGTGGGCCGTCGAGGTGCCGGGTGCCAGGTACCGTCAGCCGGCGAAGTCCTCGACGGGCTGGGAGAAGTCGGACCCGAGCTGCGACATCAGGTTCCCGAACTCCCTCTCGCTGATCGCGTCGCGGAGGGTCACGAGGACGGCGCGGACCCCGCTGTCGGCCTCGCTCCTCTTGAGCATGTTGCGCTCGGCGACCCGCCGTACCGTCTCGTCGTAGCCGAAGGCCTCGATCGCCGAGGTGGCACCCCGGCGGACGGACTCCGCGAGGCCTTCCGGCAGTTCCAGCGCCAGGGCCCGGTCCTCACCTCCGCTCAGGCGGTGGGCGAGCGTCTCCAGCGTGGCGCGCGTCAGATCGGCCGACTCCTGCCGGGACAGTCCGGTGCGCTCCGACACCGCTTGGACGAATTCCCTCTCCTCCACGCGCTGTCTCCTTTTTCCGCGCCGGTGGTCCGGCAGCTCGGCGTATGGGGGCCCTTGGTTCCACCCTGCCACGCGACCGTCGGGCCCGCGCGCGGGCACGTCGCCCCGACGCGGGCGGTGCGGGCCTACGGGGTGAGGACGACCTTGCCGGCGACGGTGCCGGACTCGGCGAGCCGCAGGGCCTCGGCCGCGTCGGCCAGGGGCAGTTGGGCGGCGATCCGTGGTGTGACCTCGCCGCGCCGGAGTGCGCCGAAGACCTGGGTCAGGTCGGCGCGCAGCCGGGCCCGGAACCGGTTCTTCGACAGGGCGCGGCCACCCCAGACGTTGAAGAAGTAGGCGTGCCGTCCGTTGGGCAGGGCGTTCCACAGCGTCACCCGGACGAGCAGTTTGAGGACGGGCCACTGCTTGGAGCCGGTGTCGTCGCGGGTGGAGGCGCTGCCGTAGGCGACGAGGGTGCCGCCGGGCGCGAGCAGGTGCCAGGAGTCGGCGACACCGCGGCCCCCGACATGATCGAAGACGGCGTCGACCCCGGCGGGGGCCAGCTCCCGGACACGGGCCGGCACGTCGCCGCCGCGGTAGTCGACGGGGGTGACGCCGCGCTCCCTGAGCGCGTCGTGGTGGCGCGCGGAGGCCGTGCCGATCACCCGTACGCCCGCCGCCTGGGCCAGTTGGACGAGGACGGAGCCGACTCCGCCGTTGGCGCCGTGCACCAGGACGGTCTGCCCGGCGCGGACGCGCGCCTTGCGGTGCAGCATCTGCCAGGCGGTGATGCCGTTGACGACCACGGTCTCCGCCTCCGCCGCCGCGATCCCGTCGGGCACGGGCACGACGTCCGCCGCCTCGACGCGTACGTGGGTGGCCCAGCCGCCGACCTTCAGGAGTGCGGCCACCCGGGTGCCGGTGAGGGCGGGGTCGACGCCCTCGCCGGTCGACAGGACGGTGCCGACCATGTCGTAACCGGGGACGAAGGGAAAGGGCGGCTGGTCGTAGTACCGGCCGCGGCGCATCTGCTGCTCGGCGAAGGACACGCCGGTCGCCTCCATCCGGACCACGACCTCGCCCCGGCCCGCGACGGGGACGGCACCGCGCCAGAGCCGCAGACCCTCCGGCTCCACCTTGCCCGGCAGAACGACCTCGACGCACGCTTCGGGGTTCATGGCGACCTCCACTGAGTTCCGCGCTCGTTAAAATCCTTCGCATTAGTTAGAGGCTATAACTGAATGGCGTGAGGGTCAAGAGCCTTCGTAAGAGGCTCTAACGAACGCTTTAGGTGATCGGATACCCGGCCCGTTCCGCCGTCCAGGTGATCTGGGGCGGCACGACCCGGGCGCAGCGCGGGTGGCCGGACTCATCGGTCAGACCCAGCCGGGCGACGAGCAGTCCGTCGCGCGCGCCGGCGGCGAGGACGTCGGCGGGGATCGCGTCGATCATCAGCTTGGCGCGGCGGAACATGCTGAAGACGCCGCCGCGTCGACGGTGCCCCACGACAGGTAGATGAACCGGTGGCCCAACCGGTCCTGCACATAGGGGCCCTTGACGTCGATGCCGGTCGGCGAGGGGGCCGTCGTGCAGTCGAGGCTCCAGGTGGCGGTGGGCGCGTCGCCCGGCTGGGGGTCGAGCAGCTCGGCCGGGCGGTCGCGGCGCTGCACGGCCACATGGATGTTGTCGTACGCCAGTACGGGACGGCCCTCGGGGGCCGGACACGTGCGGCCGGGCAGGTCGACGGCGTCGATTCGGATACGCATACGAGCCATCATGCCGCCGACGGACGGGCGGGCGGGGTGCGCGCTCGCGCCGAGCGGGGAGCCGGGCCGCGTCGCCTCGGCCCCCCCCTGTTCGGCGCGAGCGCCGCCGCTCAGCCGGAGAGGGCCGCCGAGACCACGCCCTTCGCCTCCTCCTGGACCTGGCGGAGGTGGTCGGTCCCGCGGAACGACTCGGCGTAGATCTTGTAGACGTCCTCGGTGCCGGAGGGGCGGGCCGCGAACCAGGCGTTCTCGGTGGTCACCTTGATGCCGCCGATCGGCGCGCCGTTGCCCGGGGCCTCGGTGAGGACGGCGGTGACGGGTTCCCCGGCGAGGGTGTCCGCGGTGATCTGGGCCGGGGAGAGCTTGGCGAGGAGGGCCTTCTCCTCGCGGGTCGCCGGGGCGTCGATGCGCTCGTAGGCGGGCTCGCCGAACCGGCCGGTCAGCGCGGTGTAGTGCTCGGAGGGCGTCTTGCCGGTGACGCCGGTGATCTCGGAGGCGAGCAGGGCCAGGATGATCCCGTCCTTGTCGGTGGTCCACACCGAGCCGTCGCGGCGCAGGAAGGAGGCGCCCGCCGACTCCTCGCCGCCGAACCCGATGGAACCGTCGACCAGTCCGTCCACGAACCACTTGAACCCGACGGGCACCTCGATCAGCTCGCGGCCGAGGTCGGCGGCGACCCGGTCGATCATTCCGGAGGACACCAGCGTCTTGCCGATGCCCGTGCCGGCCGGCCAGCGGTCCCGGTGGGAGTAGAGGTAGCCGATGGCGGCGGCGAGGTAGTGGTTGGGGTTCATCAGGCCGGCGTCGGGGGTGACGATGCCGTGGCGGTCGGCGTCGGCGTCGTTGCCCGTGGCGATCTGGTAGCGGTCGCGCTGGGCGATGAGCGAGGCCATGGCGTACGGCGACGAGCAGTCCATGCGGATCTTGCCGTCCCAGTCCAGCGTCATGAAACGCCAGGTCGGGTCCGTGGTCGGGTTGACCACGGTCAGGTCGAGCCGGTGCTGCTCGGCGATCCGCCCCCAGTAGGCGACCGAGGCCCCGCCGAGCGGGTCGGCGCCGATGCGGACCCCGGCGTCGCGGATCGCGTCCAGGTCCACGACGTTCGGCAGGTCGGCCACATAGCTGCCGAGGAAGTCGTAGCGGCCGGTGCCGGGAGCGCTCAGGGCCCGGGTGTAGGTGACCCGGCGTACGTCCTTCAGGCCGTCCCTGATGAGTTCGTTGGCGCGGTCCTGGATCCAGGAGGTGGCCTCGGAGCCCGCGGGGCCGCCGTTCGGGGGGTTGTACTTGAAGCCGCCGTCGCCGGGCGGGTTGTGCGAGGGCGTCACCACGACGCCGTCCGCGAGGCCGGTGGTGCGGCCCCGGTTGTGGGTGAGGATCGCGTGCGACACCGCCGGGGTCGGGGTGTAGCCGTCCTCGCTGTCGAGGAGGACCGTCACGCCGTGCGCCGCGATCACCTCCAGGGCGGTGACCTTCGCGGGCTCCGAGAGCGCGTGGCTGTCGATGCCCAGGAAGAGCGGCCCGTCGGTGCCCTGGCCGTCCCGGTACTCGCAGATGGCCTGGCTGGTCGCGGCGATGTGGTCCTCGTTGAACGCCGTCGCCAGTGACGATCCGCGGTGCCCCGAGGTGCCGAAGGCGACGCGCTGCCCGGGGTCGGCCGGGTCGGGGTGGAGCGCGTAGTACGCGGTGACCAACCGGGCTACGTCGACGAGGTCCTCGGGGCTGGCCGGCTTGCCCGCTCGCTCGTGCTGCATGTGCCCGCACCTCCACATCGGTGGTTCTTCGCTAGTGGTCTCATCTTTCCCCACCGGGGTCCGCGGCGGCACGGTGCCCTCGTGCCGACGGCGCGGGGCATCGCCCGCACCGGACAGGCGCGGCTTCGGGGCGCCCGGGACCCGGCAGATCGTCCCCGGCTGGTTCGGCGTCGGCTCCGGCCTCAAGGCCCTGCG
>NZ_JBEYFY010000089.1:0-19566 GCF_040703595.1 Streptomyces sp. NPDC007084 | reverse complement strand
AGGGCGTGCGCCCGCAGGACGCCGGTGTCACCTCGGCCATGGTCAACACCTCGCAGCATGTGGGCGGTTCGCTGGGCACGGCTTTGCTCAACACCCGGGCCCGGGAGCGGAACCGGGCTCCGGCGGACGGCACCGGCTGCTGTCCCGGGTTCCCGCGCCGGGGCGCCTGGCGGCCCGCTTCGGCGAACAGCGGCCCCCTCAGATGCTGCTCACCGGCGCCGGGCTCTCCGCCGCCCTGCTGGCGACCGTGCTCGCCGTCAGCCTGTGGTCCCACGACGACCAGGGCGCCGACCCCGCGACGGCCACCGGCGCGAGCAGCGGCCACACCCTGGGACCCGTCCCCGGCGCCCCGGTCCCGCCGGTCACCTCCGGCCCCTCGGCGACGGCGGGGGTCCCCGGAACAGCCGCGCACACCCGGCTGCGCAACCTGGCGGCCGACCTGTGCCTCGACATCCGGGGCGCGAAGCTCCGCGCGGGCGTCGGGACCAGGCTCGCGGTGTGCTCGTCGGCCTGGACGCAGCAGTGGTCGTACGAACAGGACGGACTGCTGCGCAGCGTCGCCGATCCGGGCCTGTGTCTCGACTCGCGCGCCGACAACGGTGTCGTGTTCCTCGCCCGCTGCGTCGGCGACGACGCGAAGCGGAGCGAGGACATGCGCTACGACCTCACCGTGCGGGGGGAGTTGCTGCCCCGCCGGCACGAAGGACTGGCCCTCGCGCCGGAGTCGACGGAACCGGACGCCGACGTACTGGTCCGGGTCCGCGACGGATCGGACGCCCAGCGCTGGCAGACCGACGGTTCGTCACCCCGCCCCGGCTCCCGGTCCGTCGCGGGGACGAGCCCCCTGCCGGGCGCCACGAGCAGGGCCCCCTCGGCCGGCGGCACCACCGGCGCGGCGGACGGGCCCTCGGAGTCGCCGCGGGCCGGTGCTTCCGTCGGTACGGGGGTGCCGGTGCCGCAGACGTATCGGGGCGAGCGGCGGGCGGTGACCGTCCACGACGGACTCCGCTCCGGCCCGGCGCCGGCGCCGCGCCGTGAGGCAAGGGGAGCTGTCACGCCGGAGCCCGCCGCGCCGGCACCCGCGGGGCCCGGACCGGCCGCACGGGAGCCCGTCGCACCGGAGCCGGTCGCTGTCACGGACGTGGAGGCCGGCCCCCTCGGCGGAGTGGGCGGACTAGGTGGAGTGGGCGCAGTGGGGGGCGCGGGCTCGTAGGGGCGCCGGACGCCTCCCCGCGGGCCCGGCGGGGATGGCCGGTGCCGGGCCGGCGCGCCCGACTCACGCGTGCTCCTCGGTCAGGTCGTCGGGGCCGGGTGTCGTCGGGCCGGCGTGACCGGACAGGGCGAGGGTCAGGTCGAGCTCGGCGAGCAGACAGCGCACGACGTGCTCGACGCCGGCCTGTCCGTCGAGGCCGAGCCCGTAGGCGTAGGGCCGTCCGACGAGTACGGCCCGCGCGCCGAGCGCGAGCGCCTTGAAGATGTCGTCGCCCGTTCGGACGCCGCTGTCGAACAGGACCGTCAGCCGGTCGCCGACCGCCTCCGCCACCCGCGGCAGCGCGTCGGCCGCCGCCACCGCCCCGGCCACCTGCCGGCCGCCGTGGTTGGAGACCACCACGCCGTCCATCCCGGCCTCCGCGGCCCGCCGGGCGTCGTGCGGGTGCAGGATGCCCTTGAGGACGATCGGCCCGTCCCAGTTCTCCCGCAGGAACGCGAGGTCGGGCCAGGTCTTGCCGGGGTCGGCGAACATGCTGACGAAGTGCATCACGGCCGCGTTCGGGTCCTCGTGCACCGGCTTGGCGAGGCCCGCCCGGAACGCCGGGTCCGAGAAGTAGTTGGCGGTGCCCACGCCGTGCAGGAACGGCAGATACGCCTGGTCGAGATCGCGCGGACGCCAGGCCAGCAGCGGGGTGTCCAGCGTGACGAACAGCGCGGTGAACCCGGCCGCCTTCGCCCGGTCCAGGAAACTGCGGGTGACCTCGCGGTCCTTGGCCCAGTAGAGCTGGAACCAGCGCTCGGCGTCCCCCATCGCCTCGGCGACCTGCTCCATCGGGGTGCTGGACGCGGAGGACAGGATGTAGGGCACGCCCTGCGCGGCGGCCGCCCGGGCCGCGGCGGACTCCGCCTCCGGATGCATGATCGACAGCACGCCGACCGGCGCGAGCGCCAGCGGCGCGGGCAGCGGGCGCCCCAACACCTCGACGGACAGGTCCCGTTCGTGGACGTCCCGCAGCATGCGCGGCACGATCCGGCGCCGGTCGAGGGCCTCCCGGTTGGCCCGGGCCGTACTGCCGTTGCCCGCGCTGCCCGCCACATAGCCGACCGGTCCCGGTCCGAGCCGCTGCTCGGTGAGTTCCTCCAGCCGGGTCAGATCGGTCGGCAGCCGGGGTACGGCTCCCGTCATCCCGTTCAGATAGATCTCGTACTGGAAGTCGGCCCAGTGCTTCGCCATCCGTGCGTCCCGCCTCTCGCCCGTGAGATCGCGCTGTACGACGTCGATCCTGGCGACCGTGACACCTCCCCGTCCACCACGGCGCGCGCGATGCCCACCGCGGCGGGCCGGATCTTCACACCCCCGGCGCGTCAACTCGCGCGTTCCGCACGCTGACCGGAATGTTTCAGGCCTATTGCGGAGCCGTGCCAATCCGGCCAGGGGGTGGTCGTCGACGATCAACTACCGCACAGGCGTGGGCTCCACGCGTTCGAATTCTGTAACTTCCCGCCACTACTTCAATACTCAAAGTTACCGAAACGCATGGGGTCGATGTGTGTTTCCGGTGTGGACTCGGCAGACTCGCGCTCGCCGAACCGGCACCGACCGAGCCGGTATCGCATTCGATCGAGCGGAAGGATGCACACAATGCCGAACACCGCGCGTTGGGCAGCGACTCTCACTCTGACGGCCACCGCCGTCTGCGGACCCCTGGTGGGCTCCGCCAACGCAGCTCCCAGCCTCGCCCCGTCCGGGCTCTACGCCCCCTCGGCCCTGGTGCTCACCACCGGCCACGGCCAGAGCGCGGCAGCCGCCACGCCGGAACGCGCCGTCACCCTCAACTGCGCGCCGACGGCCTCCGGGACCCACCCGGCCCCCGTCGCCGCCTGCGCCGAACTCCGCGGGATCAAGGGGGACCTGGAGGGGCTGACCGCCAGAAACGACGTCTTCTGTACCAGGCAGTACGACCCTGTGGTCATCACGGTGTCCGGCGTCTGGCAGGGCAAGCGCGTGGCGTACGAGCACACCTTCGCCAACGAGTGCGTGAAGAACTCCTACGGGATGACGGTCTTCGCGTTCTGAGACCGGGATCGCGTGGCTCCCGTGGACAACGTCCGGGGTCCGTAGCTGGGGAGTGCGGGCCTCGTCGCGGGAGTGCCATGTGATTTCGCACCGGGGGCCGGCCGACGGAGTGGGGCCGTCGGCCGGTCTTCGGCATGTTCGCAGGCCCCCGCTCTCACCGCCGCCGGGCATTTCCCACTCGGCCGCCCTGGGCCCCCGAGACCTTGGGACCCCGCCCCCCCAGGAGACCCGGAGCCCCCGACTCCCAGTGCACCAGGGTGCCCCCGACTCCCAGCGCACGACCGTGCCCCCGGCCGTCGTGCCCCCTGCGCCGCCCGGCGCAACCGCCTCACCAATCCGGGTCACCCGGCATGCCGAGGTCCGGCCCGTGGCGTACCCGTGGAGCATGGGTGTACTCGGTGAACTCGATCAGCGGCTGTTCACCCGGGTCGCCGCGGCGCGGATCCCCGGGGCCGATCCGGCGCTCGGGCGGCTCAGTCACGCGGCCGATCACGGGCGGCTGTGGCTGGGGACCGCCGCGGGGCTCGCGCTGGTCGGCGGGCACACCGCGCGCCGCGCGGCGCTGCGCGGCATCGGCTCCCTCGCGCTGGCCTCCCTGACGGTCAACACGCTGGTGAAGTGGAGCGCCCGCCGGCCCCGCCCGCTGCTGGACGGCGTCCCCCGCGCCCGCCTCCTCGAACGCCAGCCGCACACCACGTCCTTCCCCTCGGGGCACTCCGCCTCCGCCGCCGGGTTCGCCACCGGGGTCGCCCTGGAGTCGACGCGCTACGGCGCCGTGGTCGCGCCGGTGGCCGCCGCCGTCGCCTTCTCCCGCGTCTACGTCGGGGTCCACTTCCCGGGAGACGTGCTCGCCGGCGTGGCCATCGGGGCGGGCGCCGCCTTCCTGACCTGCCGCTGGTGGCCGCCGCGCGCCGCCGTACCGGAGCGGGAGCGGCCGGTGGCGGCAGCACCCGCGCTGCCGCTGGGCCGGGGGCTGGTCGTGTTCGTCAACAGCCGGGCCGGTTCGGGGGCGCCCGCGACCGCGATGCCGCCCGCGGACCGGCTGCGCGACCTGCTGCCCGAGGCCGAGCTGGTCGAGCGCGGCCCCGACGACGACTTCGTGGCGCTGCTCACCGAGGCCGCCGACCGGGCCGCCGAGGCCGGCGGCGCGCTCGGCGTCTGCGGAGGCGACGGCAGCGTGAACGCCGCCGCCCGCGCGGCGGCCGAACGCGGCCTCGCGCTGGCCGTGTTCCCCGGCGGCACCCTCAACCACTTCGCGCTCGACGTCGGCGTCCCGGACTTCGAGTCCACCGCCGTCGCGGTCGGCGGGGGAGAGGCGCTGGCCGTCGACATCGGCGTGGCCCGCGTGGACACCGGTCAGGACGTGCGGTTCCTGAACACCTTCAGCATCGGGATCTACCCCGAACTGGTGCGGCTCCGCGAGCACTTGGAGCAACGCTGGGGCAAGTGGCCGGCCGCGGGCGTGGCCCTGGCCCGGGTGCTGCGCACCGCCCGCCCGATCGAGGCCGAGATCAACGGCCGCCCGCGCAGACTGTGGCTGCTCTTCGCGGGCAACGGCCGCTACGTACCGGAGGGTTTCGCCCCCTCGTTCCGGCCGCGTCTGGACGACGGACTGCTCGACCTGCGCTTGGTCGACGCCGAACGGCGGCTCGCCCGGACCCGGGTCGTCGCCTCCGCGCTCGTCGGCGCCCTGCGCCACTCACGGGTCTACGGCGCCGAGCACGCTCCCCGGGTGGAGCTGGCCGGCGTCGCCGGTACGGACACCCTCGCGTACGACGGTGAAGTCGCCCCCGGCGCACCCGCGTTGCGGCTGGAGAAGGAGCATCGGGCGCTGGTGGTCTACCGGCCCGCACGGCCGCTGGACGAGGTGCGCGCGGAGGCGCGCCGGATGGTGGCGACGGCGCGTTACCGGCGACAGACGAGGGGCCGCCGTCTCCCTGCGGACGGCGGCCCCTCGGCCTGAGAGGATCGGCTCGGTTGAGCGATCACATGTGGACGACCGGTGCGGCCTCCGGGTCCTGGGCGGGCTTGCCGCGGGTGTAGAGCACCAGCGCGATGAGCGCTCCGGCGGCGAAGAAGCCGGCCGACCACCAGAACGCGGTGGTGTAGCTCTCGATCGTGGACTGCGCCTGGACCAGCTTGTTCGTCACGTCCTTGCCGGCCAGGTAGCTGGTCGCGGCACTCGCGGCGAGCGTGTTCAGCAGCGCGGTGCCGATCGAACCGCCCACCTGCTGCATGGTGTTGACGGTCGCGGAGGCGACACCCGCGTCCTCGGCGGCGATTCCGCTGGTGGCCAGCGACATGGCCGGCGGCATCACCATGCCGAGTCCGGCGCCGATCAGGAGCACCTGCGGCAGGACGTCGGTCGAGAAGGACGAGCCGATGCCGATCCCGGTCAGCCAGGCCATGCCCGCCGCGGCCACCGCGAAGCCGGCGGGGATGACGGCCTTCGGGCCGATCCGCGGCACCAGGACCGTGGTGGAGACCTGCGCCATGACCATCAGCGTCGCCATCATCGGCAGGAAGGCGACACCCGTCTTGGTGGGGCTGAAGCCGAGGTTGAGCTGAAGGTAGTAGGTGAGGAAGAGGAAGACGCCGAACATGCCCGCGCCGGTGATGAGCACCGCGAGGAAGGAGGCGGCCCGGTTGCGGTCGAGCAGGACGCGCATCGGCAGCAGCGGGTGCTTGGCGCGCGTCTGCCACCAGGCGAACGCGGCCAGCAGCAGTCCGCCCGCGACGAGGAAGCCCCAGGTGGCCGGCGAACTCCAGTCGTGCGTCTCGGCGTTGGAGAAGCCGAAGACCACGGCGAACAGACCGGTGGAGACCAGCAGCGTGCCCGGCAGGTCGAGCTTGGAGCCGGCTGCGTCACGGTGGTTGCTCAGCAGCACCCAGCCGCCCGCGAAGGCGACGGCCGCGAAGACGAGGTTGACGAACAGGGTCCAGCGCCAGTCGAGCGCGTCGGTCAGCACGCCGCCGAGCAGCAGGCCCACCGCGCCACCGGCGCCGGCGATCGCGCCGTAGACGCTGAACGCCTTGGCGCGCTCCTTGGCGTCGGTGAACGTCGTGTTCAGCAGCGACAGCGCGGCGGGCGCGAGGAGCGCGCCGAAGACGCCCTGGAGGGCGCGGGCGGTGACCAGCATCCCGAAGCTGGTGGAGGCGCCGCCCAGCACGGAGGCGCCGGCGAATCCGGCGACGCCCACCAGGAAGGCGGGCTTGCGTCCGAACAGGTCGGCGATGCGCCCGCCGAGCAGCAGCAGGGAGGCGAAGGCCAGGGAGTAGGCGGTGACGATCCACTGCCGGTTTCCGTCGGAGAAGCCGAGGTCGGCCTGCGCGGAGGGCAGGGCGATGTTCACGATGGTGGCGTCGAGCACCACCATGAGCTGGGCGATCCCGATGATCGAGAGGATCCACCACCGCCGCTTCGACGCGGCTGCGGACGTGTCGTCCGCGGCACCCGTGCCGGTGCCTTCGGTCAGGGTCTGAGACATGGGAGAAGCACTCCAGGGAAGTTGCTCGGCGTTGCTCTCTGTGTCACGTGCACGTAAACGAAACGGTTTCGTACACATCGACGTGTCGAGGTTAGTCCCCGTCGAGCGAAACGGCAACGTTTCGCTGGCGTCGCGGGTGTGACGTCCGTCGCCTTCGTGTCCCCTGCCGCCGATCAGGCGAGCTGGCGGCGCACGAGTTCGCGCAGCCGGCCGCCCGTGTCCGCCAGCAGCTCCGCCGGTGTGCCCTGCTGGGCGATCCGGCCCTCCTCCATCACGATGACCCGGTCCGCGTCCAGCACCGTCGACAGGCGGTGCGCGATCACCACCCGGGTGGCGTCGAGCGCCTTGGTGCTCTCGATCACCGTGCGCTGCGTCTCGTTGTCGAGCGCGCTGGTCGCCTCGTCGAAGAAGAGGATGCGCGGCCGGCGGATCAACGCCTGAGCGATCATGAGGCGCTGGCGCTGGCCGCCCGAGATCGCGCCGCTGTCCGCCACGAGGGTGTGCAGGCCCATCGGCATCCGCCGGATGTCCTCCGCCAGGCCCGCCATCTCCGCCGCCGCCATCGCCTCCTCCGGCGTGTACGCCTCGGTGCCGCAGATGCAGTCGAGGATCGACCCGGTGAACGGCTGGGCGTGCTGGAGCACCACACCGCACTGCCGTCGCACCGCCGACTGGTCGAGCGCCGCGAGGTCCTGCCCGTCGTACAGGACGCTGCCCGACAGGGGTTTGTCGAAGCCGATCAGCAGGCGCAGCAGGGTGGACTTGCCGCAGCCGCTCGGGCCCACGACCGCCACGAACTCGCCGGGCCGGATCGCGAACGACACGTCGTCGAGGACCAGAGGGCCGTCGTCGGCGTACCGGAACGACAGCCGGCGGGCCTCGATCGCGCCGGACAGGAGACCGGGGCGGGTGCTCGCCGCCCGGACCTCCGAAGGCGCGTCGAGCACCGGCCTGATCTCCTCGAACATCGGCAGCGCGGCGGCGGCCGAGACGAACGCGCCGGTGATCTGGGTGACCGAGGTCAGCAGCATCGTCACCGACGTGTTGAAGGTGAGGAACCCGGCCGCCGACAGCGCGCCGTGCGCCGGGCCCGCGAGCAGCATGAACATCAGCAGCGAGCAGAGCGGCAGATACACCGCGCCCAGCACCGTCGTGAGGTTCTTGATCCGGCCGACCCGCCGCTGGAGTTCGCGGCTGCGGGCGAACTCGCCCGCCCAGGCCGCGTACGCGTAGTTCTCGGCCGCCGCGACCCGCAGCTTGGGCAGACCGCGCAGGGTCTGGAAGGCCTGGTTGTTCAGCTTGTTGCCCAGCGTCACCAGACGGCGCTGCCAGCGCACCTGCCACAGCCCGAGCCCCAGGAACACCGCCGCGATGACCACCAGCATGCCGGTCGCCGCGAACGCCATCGGCACGCTGTACCAGAACAGCAGGCCCAAGTTCATCGCGCCGACCGTGACCGCCTGCGCGAGGGTCGGGCCGACGCCCGCGAGGAGCCGGCGGATCGCGCTGAGGCCCATCGCGGCGCCGGCCAGTTCACCGGTCGAGCGGGAGGTGAAGAACGTCGTCGGCAGCCGCAACAGCCGGTCCCACACGGCCGGTTGCAGACTCGCCTCGATACGGCCCTCCATCCGCAGCAGAGTGAGGTTCTGCAACAGCGTGAACGCCGCCGACACCACGCCGGTGACCATCAGCGCGAGACACATCTGCGTGATCAGCTCGTGCTGGGCCCTCGGCACGTACGAGCCGAGCACCCGGCCGGTCGCGACCGGGACCAGCGCGCCGATCGCGACGGTCACCAGCCCGCTGACCGCGAGATTGCGCAGATCACCCGCGCTGCCCCGGAGACAGAAACGCAGCAGCCGCAGCGGGCTCGGCCCGCGTCCGGGCAGCGGACGGTAGAACATCACCGCCCGCGCCTCGAACTCGGCCGCGTTGGCCTTCTCGACCGGTGTCTCCCGCCCCGAGGACGGATGCACCGCCACATACCCGCCGCGCCGCCACAGCAGCGCGACCGGCGCTCCCGACACGGCCCGGCGGCCGACCAGCGGGCCGATGTCGTCGCGCCACCAGCGCCCGTCGAGCCGTACGGCGCGCGTACGGACCCGGGAGGCGAGCGCGATCCGCTCGACCGGGTCCAGACGGTCGCTCTCGGTTCCGCCGCTCGCCGGCTCGGCCAGCGAGATGCCCGCCGCGCGGGCGACCAGGGCGCAGGCCGCGTGGGTGGCGTCCGCGTCGGCCGTCGTCGGACGCTTGCCGGAGGACCGGCCGATCGAGGCGAGCAGCGCGCGGTCGGCCTGGACGCGGACGGCCTCACCGGCCCTGATCCCGGCCGCCGCACGGTCCTCGTGCCCGGCCTCCAGCTGCTCGATCCACCGGTCCAGCGTGGCCAGCAGCCGGTACTGCTGGTCGACCATGCCCTGCCAGACCCCCGGGTCCATCAACAGGTCGGCCGCGGCCTCGGCCCCGTACAGCGACCCGTACTGGACGCTGCCCGGCGGCACCCGCATCCAGAACACGTCGTCGTCGGTGAGCGCCGCCGCGTTCTCGGTGGCCATCGGCGCCTGGAAGAGGATCGAGAGGCTGCGCCCGGCCCCGAGGGCGAGGGCGTACTCGAGCGGGCTCTGGGCCGGCGGAACATACCGCGCCTCGCCGTACCCGTCGTAGGCCCAGGTCGCCGTGTCGGCCCGCTGGTACAGCTCCCGGAGCGTGATGCGCCGGATCGCGCAGTCCCGCAACGGCCGTGCGACCAGGGTGTGTTGGGCTCCCGTGACCGGGCCGAGCAGCAGCGAGCCCGCCTCCAGCCGGCCGAGGTGGTGCCAGTGCCCCCGCTGCGCCGCGTCCACCGCGAACAGGTCCACGGCTCCCGCGGCCACCAGCCACAGGACCTGCGGGCCCTCCAGGTCGAGGCGGTTGAGTCCCGCGCAGTCGACCGGCGCGCCCATGCCGCCGAGCGCGCCGAGGACGAGGTCCCCCTCGTGCACACCCTCGTGAACCGTGGTCATCTCATCGCTCCTTGACCAGCGTCGCGTAGGGACCGCCGGCCGCGACCAGCGCCTCGTGCCGGCCGCGCTCCACGACCGTGCCGTGTTCGAGCACGACGATCTCGTCGCTGTCCCGCACGGTGCTGAGCCGGTGGGCGATCACCACACACGCGCAGCCCCGCCGGCGCAGGTTGTCCATGACGGTCTGTTCGGTTTCCGCGTCGAGGGCGCTCGTCACCTCGTCGAGCACCAGGATGCTCGGCCCGCGCACCAACGCCCGCGCGATCTCCAGGCGTTGACGCTGGCCGCCCGAGAAGTTCCGGCCGTCCTGCTCCACCCTGCTGTGAATACCGCCGGGCCGGCGCGTCACCACGTCGTACAGCGCGGCGTCCCGCAGCGCGGTGACCACCGCCTCGTCCGGGATGGAGGGGTCCCACAGCGCCACGTTGTCCCGCACGGTCCCCTCGAAGAGGAAGACGTCCTGGTCGACGAAGGACACGGACGAGGTGAGCGCGCCGCGCGGGATGTCCTCCAGCAGCCGGCCGTCGATCCGGATCGTGCCCTCCCACGGCGTGTACAGGCCCGAGATGAGCCGGGACACGGTCGACTTTCCGCTGCCGGAACCGCCGACCAGCGCGACCTGCCGGCCCGGGCCCACGGTCAGCGAGAACCCGGTCAACAGCGGCTTGTCGAGCGGGCTGTAGCCGAACGTGATGTTCTCCAGCTCGACATGGCCCTGGAGCCGCCGGGTGGACTCCCCGCCGCCCGGCCTCGCGTACAGCGGGTCCGTGCGGAAGTTCTCGACGTCCTTGAGCCGGGCGACGTCCGCGGCGAAGTCCTGGAGGCGGCCCGCGACACCGTTCAGCCGGGTCAGCGGCGCAGTGAACCGGGTGACCAGCGCCTGGAAGGCGACCAGCAGACCCACCGAGATCTGCCCCTCCACCGCCCGCAGACCGCCGATCCACAGGATCAGCGCGCTGTTGAGCGTCGCCAGCGTCGGCGCGACGACCCCCAGCCAGGCGCTCGGCACCCCGAGCCGCTGCTGCTCCTCCAGCGTGGTGGCGTGCTGTCCGGCCCACTTGCGGAAGTAGCCGTCCTCGCCGCCCGTCGCCTTCATCGTCTCGATCAACTGCAGCCCGGTGTAAGCGGTGTTCGTCAGCCGGGCGGTGTCGGCGCGCAGCTTCGCGGTGCGGGTCGCGCGCAGCCGGATCACCACCCGCATGGCCACCACGTTCAGCAGCGCGACCCCGATCCCGACGGCCGTGAGCTGCGGGTCGTACGTGTACAGCAGCACGGCGTACAGGACGACGACGACCGCGTCCACGCCCGCCGCCGCGAGATCGCGGGCCAGCGTCTCGGCCACCGCGTCGTTCGACTGCAGCCGCTGCACCAGGTCCGCCGGGCTGCGCTGGGAGAAGAAGGTGACCGGCAGCCGCAGCAGATGGCGCAGGAACCGGGCGCTGGACAGCGTCGAGGAGATGATCCTGCCGCGCAGCAAATTCGCCTGCTGCAACCAGGTCAGCACCACCGTGAGCAGCACCGAGACACCCATCGACGCGAACAGCACACCGAGCAGCGAACTCTGACCGCCGATCAGGTACTGGTCGATGTAGGTCCTGCTGAGCGCAGGCACCGCGGCGCCCACCGCCACCAGCAGCAGGCTCGCGAGCACGGCCGCGGGCATCGTGCCCGACGTGCCGCGCAGCCGGGCCGGCATCGCGCCGAGAACGCCCGGCCTGCGCCCTCCGGTTCGGAACTCCGGACCCGGTTCCATGACCAGGACCACTCCGGTGAAACTGGTGTCGAAGTCCTCCATCGGCACGAACCGGCGTCCCTTGCCGGGGTCGTTGATGTGCACCCCGCGCCGGCCGAACCGGCGGCCCATGCCGTCGTAGACGACATAGTGGTTGAACTCCCAGAACAGGATCGCGGGCGCCCGCACCTCGGCGAGCGCGGCGGTGTCCATCTGCATGCCCTTGGCGGTCAGACCGTAACCGCGGGCCGCTTTGAGCAGGTTGCTCGCCCGGGAGCCGTCCCGCGAGACGCCGCACGCGATGCGCAGCTCTTCGAGCGGGACGTGCCGGCCGTGGTGCCCGAGCACCATGGCGAGGGAGGCCGCGCCGCATTCGACGGCCTCCATCTGGAGCACCGTGGGCGTACGCACCGCGCGGCCACGGCTCCTGGGCACGGCACGCCGGGGCGGGGCCGCGCGGCGTCTGCCCCGGGTGTCGGAGGTGCGGGTCACGGCAGCAGCCAATCGACGGGACGCTGGTCGGCCAGCCGGATCGAACCCGTGGCGAGGGTCATGGAGGTGAGCGGGAACGGAGGTCCGTCCGCCGAGGACCACTTCAGGCCGCTCCTGGTGGCGGACGAGCGGTCGAGCCGCACGAGGACGGCCACGGGCCTGCCCTTCGCGCTGAACTGCTCGCCGAGTTGCTCGTCACCGAGGTAGGCGGCGATCTGCTGCCGGCTCTGCACACCGCGGCCGACGCTCACCACATGGCCGCGCAGCACGCCGTACCGCTGGGCGGGCGCCGACTGGACGGAGAGGTCGACGGACGCGTTCGCGGGCACGGTGGCGGCGCTCTCGGCGGGGACGTACACCGTCGCGTACAGCGGGTCGTCGGCGTGGGCGACCTTCTCCACGGACGCGATGTCCGCGCCGGTCGAGACGATCGCGCCGATGGTGGCGGCGAGCGAGATGACCCGGCCCGCGGCGACCGTGCGGACGACGGTCGTCTCCCCGCGCGCGGTACGGACCTTGGCCACGGGGGCGTTCGCGGGGAGCCGTTCGCCCTCCTCGGCGACGACGGAGACGACCTGGCCGGCGACCGGGCTCTGCAGGAGGTAACCGCCCTGCCCGTGGGTGAGGACGCCGGGCGCGCTCACCGTGGAGGAGACGGTGCCGGTCACCGCCCACACGGAGGCGGCGGCCATCACGACGACGGTCACGGACAGCACGAGCCAGCCCTGCGGTCGGGCGAAGCGCACCGGAAGATCGAGTTCCTCGGGCGACTGGAGCTTGGCGAGGGCCTGTTGACGGAACTGCACGGAGCTTCCCTCACCTGGTCGAGAGAGGTACGGAACCCGGAGAGTCCCGGAACCGGGGGGCGGTTCCGGGACTCCACGAGGTGAAGCGCGATCAGGGACCGGCTGTCAGAGACCGGCGACCAGGCCGGTGACCGGGGCGGTGTTCAGGCCGGTCACACCCTCGACGGTGCCGACGACCGTGCCCACGACGCCGGAGACCGGGGCGACACCGTCGACCAGGTCCGTGACGGTGCCGACGGCGTTCAGCGCGAGGCCGCCCGAGACGTTGTCGAGGTCGGCGTCGGAGATCTCGGCGGTCTGGAAACGGGGGGTGGAGTTCATGACGGAACTTCCCTTCATATGGATATTCACAAGGGGGAGAGCGGCCCCCTCTGGGGGACAGACGCGGCCGCCGCCGCAGGGTGCGGATCCCGTTGCCGGGAGCAGTGCCGCGACCACAGCGGTGCCACGGATCAAAGCACGGGCGCGCCGCGCGCTTCCACTCAACCAGGGCTCCCACCTGCGGACTTGTGCGCCGAGTGGGCGCAAGCGTGCAGGTCTCGACACCACGTGGCGGCCACTTCTTCACACGCCGCACGGCATCGGCGCACACCCTGACCCGCCGCGCGCGGACCGAAGGGGACAGTCCCGGCCCCACGACGCCGGAAGGGGCGCGAGGGTGTGCAGATCCCCGGGACGGCGTGACGCCGGTGGGCGCGGGATGTGCAGATTCCCCGAACCCGGGATTCCGCTACGGCCTGTCGACGGACGGTCGCTGCCCGGACACGGAGCGTCGCGGCGGCACGCCGGTCAACTCCCGTCTTTGCAATGGCAGTTGAACACCACGCCCGGCCCTCGCGTATCAACGGGCAACCAGGCGCCCCCAGTCAGCCGCCGGACGGTGGCATCGGCCCCGTCCCCAGGAGGTCAAGAGTTGAGTCACAAACGGATACCCAAGCGCAAGGCCGCGATCGCGGCGGGCGGCGTGGCAGCGCTCGGAGCAGCGGCGCTCCTGCTTCCCAACGCCAACGCCTCGCAGTCCAACGGGGACGACGCCACTCCCAGAACGTTCAGCGCGACCGACGTCTCGGATGTCGCCGGGGCGCTCGCCGCCCAGTTGGGCGACGCCTTCGCCGGGTCGTACTACGACGCGGGCAACAAGCAGCTCGTCATCAACGTCGTCGGTAACAACAGCAACGTCGTCAACCGGATCGAGCGGGCCGGCGCCGTCGCCCACCAGGTCCGCAACAGCACCGCCGACCTGCGCGCCGCCGCGAAGACGCTGAAGACCGAGGCGACGATCCCGGGCACGGCCTGGTCCGTCGACCCGAAGACCAACGAGATCCGCGTGACCGCGGACTCCACCGTCACGGGCTCCCAGTGGGACACCCTGACCTCGACCGTCGAGAACCTCGGGCCGGACGTGGCGACCGTCAAGAAGTCGCCCGGCACCTTCAAGACCTTCGTCGACGGCGGCGACGCCATCTTCGGCGGAGGCGCGCGCTGCTCGCTCGGCTTCAACGTCACCGCGAGCGACGGCACCCCCGCCTTCCTCACCGCGGGCCACTGCGGGGTCGCCGCCGCCCGCTGGTCGGACGCCCAGAACGGCGCGCCGATCGCCACCGTCGACCAGGCCACCTTCCCGGGCGACGGCGACTTCGCCCTCGTCAAGTACGACGACCCCGCCACCCAGGCCGACAGCGTGGTCGACGTCGGCAACGGGCAGAGCGTCCGCATCGGCCAGGCCGCCGACGCCGCCGTGGGCCAGCGGGTGTTCCGGATGGGCAGCACCACGGGCCTGAACGACGGCAACGTCACCGGCCTCGACGCCACCGTGAACTACCCCGAGGGCACGGTCACCGGCCTCATCCAGACCGACGTGTGCGCCGAGCCCGGCGACAGCGGCGGCTCCCTGTTCACCCAGGACGGCAGCGCGATCGGCCTCACCTCGGGCGGCAGCGGCGACTGCACCGCCGGCGGCGAGACCTTCTTCCAGCCGGTGACCACCGCACTCCAGGCGGTCGGCGCGACGCTGGGCGCGGGCGCGGGTGACCAGGCGGGCGGCGCCGATGACCAGGCCGGAGGCGCGGCCGACGATCAGGCCGGGGGAGCGGCCGACGACCAGAGCGGCGCGGGCGCCGGTGCCGGTGACCAGAACGGCGCCGGCGCGGCTGACCAGAGCGGCGCCCACCACCAGAAGAACACCGGCCACCGGGGCCGCTCGGCCCACGGCCGGTCCGGCTCCGGGATGGACGACGGCGCGGGCATGGTGACCGCCCCCTGACGGCCTGCGCCACGGACGACACCGTGCGCCCCAGGCAACGGGGACACCCGCGCCGCCGGTCCCGCCGGTGACGCAGAGCCACTGATCCGGCCAACGGAACGGGGATTCCGGCCGGTGGTGGATGGTCCGGCCCTCCGGCGGGAGGGCCGGACCGCTTCACCCCGCCCGCCAGGGCGCTCCGAGGCACCGCGAACCCGGTTCGACACGTGTTCGACCAGGCGTACTCCCGGCCCCCTCCGCGCGGGCCCGACCCGTCCGGAACGGTCACAGGGGCTGCGCCGAAGCCCCGGAAGCGCTGTAATTGCGGACGTGGTCGGTGAGGGCGCTACGGAACGCGAGACGCGAACGTCGCGTGCCGAACTTGCCCTGAAGACGCTCACCGCCGACCTCGACCCACGCGAGCGCGTACACCGGCTCCTCGAACAGGCACTCGTCTTCAGCGGAGCCGCCCTCGCCGCCGTGTACGCCCCGAGCGCCGGCGGCGACGAGCTGCACCTGGCCGCGTGCGCGGGCGTACCCAGGACCCTGTACGGCCTGCGCGACAGCTACCCGCTGTCCGGTACGTCCCCGGCCGCCGAGGCACTGCGCACCGGCCGGCCCAGCTGGCTCGGACCGGACGAGGTGGCCCGCTGCGCCGACGCCCGGCGGCTGCCGTCCCAGGACTTCTCGATGGCCCTGCTGCCGCTCCGGGACGACGGCTGCCTCGTCGCCGTCAGTGAGCACCCGGAGGGCTTCGGCCCCGAGGAGCGGACCTGCCTGGCGATGCTCGCCGAGGCCGTCGTCTGCCCGCCCACCCCGCTGCCCGACGACACGGACGACCTGCCCGCCAGCTCCTTCAGCCTCGCCATGGACAGCGGCCACGTCGACGTGGACGACGAGGTGCTCGGCCTGTTCGGGCTCGACCCGGCCGCGTTCGACGGCAAGGTCGAGACGCTGCTGTCGATGACCGTGCCCGAGGACCTGCCCTCGCTGATGTCCGCGGTCGAGCCCGACCACATGTCCCTCGGCGAACGCGAGCTGGAGTTCCGTATCCTCCGGCCGTCCGGCGAGCACCAGTGGCTCCGGCTGCGCGCCCGGCTGCTGCCCTCCGGGGAGGGCCGCCCCGCACGGCTCGTCGGCACCGTCTCCGACGCCTCCAAACTGCGCTCCGGTCTCAACGACGTGGGCCGCGTCCAACGGCTCGCCGCCGCCCTCGCCACCGCCGGCACGGTCCGCGATGTCGGCCAGGCCGTCGTGGACGCCCTGCGCAGGCCTCTCCAGGCCGACCGGATCGCCCTCGCCGAGCTGGAGGGAGACCGACTCGTCGTCACCGTCCTCGACCCGCCCGAGCCGGACTCCTGGCCCGAACTGTGGCGCACCGAGTGGCGCTCGGAATGGCCCGACGCCCCGGTCCGCGCCATGCCCACCCTCGCCGCCGCCCTCAGCGAGGGACGCCCGGCGATCTGGGCCGCCGGCGCGCCCCTGGAACCGGCGCTCGCCGGCGTCGGCCCCGGTGGTCTCGCCATCCTGCCGCTGCCCGCGGCCGGCCGGATGGCGGGCGCCTGCCTGATCGGCTGGGACGCCCCGCACGACTTCGGCCCCGACGAACG
The DNA here is from genome assembly GCF_040703595.1 of Streptomyces sp. NPDC007084. Classification (NCBI taxonomy): domain Bacteria; kingdom Bacillati; phylum Actinomycetota; class Actinomycetes; order Kitasatosporales; family Streptomycetaceae; genus Streptomyces; species Streptomyces sp. NPDC007084. Next base: position 2,905 of record NZ_JBEYFY010000089.1, on the reverse strand, counting down.
CGCCCTGCTCACCGCCTCCGCCGGCCTCGCCGGGCAGGCCCTGGTGCGCGCCCACGCCTTCGACGCCGAGCACGAACTCATCGGCATGCTCCAGCGGACCCTGCTGCCGCGCCGTCTGCCCAAGCTGCCCGGCGCGGTCGCCGTCGCCCGCTATCTGCCGACCACCTCGGGCCTCGACGTCGGCGGCGACTGGTACGACGTGATCCCGCTGCCCGACAACCACGTCGCCCTCGTCATCGGCGACGTCCAGGGGCACAACGCCTCGGCCGCGACCCTGATGGGCCAGATGCGCACCGCCCTGCGCGCCTACGCCGTCGAGGGCCACCCGCCGGACGTGGTGGTCTCGCACGCCAACCGGCTCCTGCTCGATCTGGAGACCGACCTCTTCGCCACCTGCTGCTATGTCGACGTGGACATGGAGGAGGGCTCCGCCTGGTACGTACGCGCCGGACACCTCCCGCCCGTGCTGCGTCACCCGGACGGCAGAACCGAGGTCCCCGAATCCGAACCGGGCCCGCCGCTCGGCGTGATCCGGCAGACCGACTTCCCCATGAGCCCGCTGCGTCTGCAGCCCGGCACCGTGCTCGCGCTGACCACGGACGGCCTGGTCGAGTCCGTCGAGGTCGACATCGAGGACGGCCTCGGCCGGCTCGCGGCGGGCCTCGCCGGGTCCGACCCCGCCCACCTCGGTCTCGTCGCCGACGAACTGCTCACGGAGGCCAACCGCTCCGACGACGTGGCACTCCTGCTGATGCGCTTCGACGGCATGGACGTCCTGCCGCTGCGCGAGAGCTGGACCGTCTGGCGCGTCCCCGAGGCCGTCCGGCACGCCCGCCGCTACACCCGGCGCGCCCTGCGGAGCTGGGGCGTCGCCGACCACACGGACGCCGCCCTGCTGATCGTCTCGGAACTCGTCACCAACGCCCTGGTGCACACCGACGGACAGGTCCGGCTCGACCTCACCCTCGTCAACCACCGGCTGCGCATCGCGGTCGCCGACAACTCGCCCCGCACCCCGATCAAACCCACCAGCATCGGCTGGGAGGCCACCGGGGGCCGCGGCATCCTCCTCGTGGAGGCGATGTCGGACACCTGGGGCACGGTGCCGGTGAGCGGCGGAAAGCAGGTCTGGAGCGAGATCTCGCTGGAGTAGCGAGAACTCCGCCGGGGTGACGGGGGCCCGGATCGCGCCCGCCCGCCGGATGAAGTGCCACGCTGGGAGGGTGCGCCTTCTGCTGATGTCCGACACCCACCTCCCCAAGCGGGCCAGGGAACTCCCCGCCCCGCTGCTCGCCGAACTCCCGCTCGCCGACGTCGTGATCCACGCGGGGGACTGGGTCGACACCGCCACCCTCGACCTGCTGGAGGCCCGCTCCCGCCGGCTCATCGGGGTCCACGGCAACAACGACGGCCCCGAGCTGCGGGCCCGCCTCCCGGAGATCGCCCGCGCCGACCTGGGCGGCCTGCGCTTCGGTGTCGTCCACGAGACCGGCGCCGCCCTGGGCCGCGAGCGGCGCTGCGCGGAGCGGTTCCCCGACCTCGACGTGCTGGTCTTCGGCCACAGCCACATCCCCTGGGACACCACGGCCCCCACCGGCCTGCGGCTGCTCAACCCCGGTTCCCCGACCGACCGGCGCCGCCAGTCGCACTGTACGTACCTGACCGCGACGGTCACCGACGACGGCCGGCTCACCGACGTGACCCTGCACCGGCTGCCCCCGCGCACCGGCTGAGCCCGCTGTCCGGGCGTAAACCCGTTGCCGTGGAAGGTGGCCGCCTGCTGGAGTGGGAAGGACGCGTTCACCGGCACCGAGGAGCACCCATGCGCACACCGTTCATGTCCCCCAAGGAAGGAACCACTCCCGTTTCGAAGGACATGACACGCGGTGCACTTGCTGAACCTGGGAATCCTGGCGCACGTAGACGCCGGTAAGACAAGCCTGACCGAGCGCCTCCTGCACACGGCCGGAGTCGTCGACGAGATCGGCAGCGTCGATGCCGGGAACACCCGGACCGACTCCCTCGCGCTGGAGCGACAGCGCGGCATCACCATCAAATCGGCCGTCGTCTCCTTCACGGTCGGCGCCACCACCGTCAACCTGATCGACACCCCCGGACACCCGGACTTCATCGCCGAGGTGGAGCGGGTCCTCGGCGTGCTCGACGGCGCCGTCCTCGTCGTCTCGGCCGTGGAGGGCGTACAGGCGCAGACCCGCGTCCTGATGCGCACCCTCAAGCGGCTGCGCATCCCGACGCTCGTCTTCGTGAACAAGATCGACCGCCGTGGCGCGCGCTGCCAGGAGGTCCTGGAGAAGATCGCCGAGCGGCTCACCCCGGCCGTCGTCCCGATGGGCGAGGCCGGCCAACCGGGCACCCCCGCCGCGCACTTCACCGCCTACCCGGCCGCCCGGCTGCGCCCCCGCCTGCTCGACCCGCTCGCCGACCACGACGACGAACTCCTCGCCGCCTACGTGGAGGACCGGGTGTCGGACGACCGGCTGCGCGCCGCCCTCGTCGGGCAGACCGGGGCCGCCCTGGTCCACCCGGTCTTCTTCGGCTCGGCCATGACCGGGGCGGGCGTACCCGAACTGATCGCCGGGGTACGGGAGTTGCTGCCCCCGGCGAAGGCGGACGCCGAAGGGCCGGTCTCGGCAAGCGTGTTCAAGGTCGAACGCGGAGCGGCCGGCGAGAAGATCGCGTACGCCCGGGTTTTCTCGGGAACGCTGCGCACCCGCGACCGGCTCACCCTGCACGACGGCGAGGAGGGCAAGGTCACCGGGATCAGCGTCTTCGACGCGGGCGAGGAAGTCCGGGCGGAGGCCGTGACCGCGGGGCGGATCGCCAAGGTGTGGGGACTCGGCGCGGTCCGGATCGGCGACCCCCTCGGCGCCCCGCGGACCTCCTC
>NZ_JBEYFY010000088.1:0-19566 GCF_040703595.1 Streptomyces sp. NPDC007084 | reverse complement strand
GGGTTGTGATGCTCGCCGACCGCGAAGACGTCGAAGCCGGCCTCCTCGGCGTGCACGGCGATCCGCATCAGCGCGTGGATCCGCTCATGCTCCGAAACGAGCACACCACTGACGGGGTCCCGCGTGATGTCACCGATGCTCGATATCCCGAACTCCATTTTTCTTCCTGCCTCCGTGCTGGGGACGACCGGCTGTTTCATCTGCGGTCTGTCCGTGGTCTGTCTGCGCTCTGGCGAGTGCCGGGCACACGCGACCGCTCTTCGCGAGTGCGGTGCCGGGGACGGCCAGCTCACCGTCGGGGCGCGACGGGCGTGGCGGTTCGGGCGACGGGATTGACGACCCGACCTCGACCACGCGCTGGATTCCGCGCGGCGTCGAGATCCGCGGCACCGCCGAACTCCTCGCCGGCGAGCCGCCTCAGCCCGGTTTCGACGCCGCGCTGATCCGCATCCACCCCGCCCCCGTACTCGGCTGGGGCCTGGACCCCGATCCGTACGAGACGCCGAACGCCCGCGACGTCACCACCGGCCCGGCGAACACCTCCATCGCCGGCCGCCACTGATTTACGCGCGAAGCGGCGGCGCGGTCTGGAATTGGCGGCCGAAGCGGCGGCGCGGTTCGGACTCCCGCCCGAAGCGGCGGCGCGGTCCCGCCGAGGCCGACGCGGAGCGCGCCGCCTAGGCAGACGCGCGGGTGAACCGGAGCGTCGACGTCACCGTCGTCAGGCCACGCATCATGCCCAGCCGGTTCCAGCCCATGCCGAACTGGTCCCGGTCGACGGTGAATTCGGTGGTGAGCGTGACCGCGTCCGCGTCCGACTCGGCGACCTTCACGGTGGCGGTCTGCGGGCGGCTGACACCGCGTACGGTCAGCTGGCCTTCGACCTCGACGACGCCGTTGGGGCGGAACGCGGCGTCACGGACCGCGAAGACGAGGGTGGGGTAGTGCTCGACGTCGAAGAAGTCGGCGCTGCGCAGGTGCTCGTCGCGCTTCTTGTGCTTGGTGTCCAGAGAGGCGGCCTCCAGGGTCACGGCGCCGCTGACGGTGCCGTCGGAGCGGACCTCACCCTCACCGGTGACGCTGCCGAACGCGCCCTTCACCGTGACCATCCCCCACATCGTCACGTGGCTGACGGCGACGACGGAGCGGGTGGCGTCGAGCTGCCACAGGCCGGTTTCTACGGTGGCGGTCATGGGGTTCTCCTTGATGAATACGGGACTGAACTGGTGATCGAACGTGGCTGACTTCGCGTTGCGCGAGCCGGACACCCCTGCCGCGCTCCAGCGCGGCCGGCCTGTCGCCCCGAGCACCGGCCGGCCTCACAGCCACAGGTGGTGGATCGGCGCTCGCGACTCAGGGGAAGGTCACGCCGGCCGCGATCGACGGGCATGGGACCATCCAGTCGACGTAAACGGACTTTACCCCACTTAGCAAGCCCGCGCAATAGCGGAGGGCCGATGCCCGGCACGGACAAGGCGCCGCGCCGCATCGCCGGACGCCACACCCCCTCCCCCACGGCAGGCCGCCCAGGCGGGGCGAGCCGCTCCGGTTGCAATACGGAGCGATGCTCCGTATCGTAAATGGAGCAACGTTCCGCTTGGTTGGCCTCAGCCCGGCCCGGACGTTCTCACCTCTCCCGCCCGCCCTCCGCGCCGAGACCGGCCACGGAGGCCATCGAAGGGAAAACGCCATGCCCGAGTGGACTTCCGTCGCCGACACCTACCTGCACCCCACCGCCCCGCCCGTGATGTCGGTCAGCCCCATCACGCTGACCGTGCCCGGACGCCCCCTGGACCTCGAAGTCCGTGTCTCCGCGCCCCTGACCGGTACCGACCTGCCGGTCATCCTCCTGGCGCACGGCCACGGCGGGGCCTACGGCCTGTCCTCGCTCGACGGCTACCTCCCCCTCGCCAAGGTGTGGGCGGCCCGCGGCTTCGTCGTGATCCAGCCCAACCACCTCAGCGCCCCCCGGCTGGGTCACCGGGTCGCCGAAGAGCCCGGCGCACCCTTCTTCTGGCGCTCGCGCGCCGAGGACATGAGCCACGTTCTCGACCGGCTCGACGAGATCGAGCGGGCGGTGCCGCAGCTCGCCGGGCGCGTCGACCGCGGCAAGGTCGCGGTGGCCGGCCACTCCCTCGGCGGCTTCACCGCCGAACTCCTCCTCGGCGCCCGGATCACCGACCTCGACACGGACGAGGAGGTGGACCTCCTGGAGCCCCGGATCACGCAAGGCGTGCTGATCGGCGCGACCGGCCGGGGCGGCGACACCTTCAACGGGTTCGCGGCCTCCCGGGTGCCGGTCTTCCGCACCATGAACCTCACCACGATGACCACGCCCGCGCTCGTCGTCGCCGGCGACAAGGACGACTCCCAGCACTGGACGACCATGGGGCCGGACTGGCACGCCGACCCGTACCACCTGGCCCCCGGGCCCAAGACCCTGCTGACCGTCTTCGACGGTGAGCACCTCTTCGGCGGGATCCAGGGCCACGACAGCGTCGAGACCACGGACGAGAGCCCCGACCGGGTGGCCGCGGTCGCCGAACTGACCGCCGCCTACCTGCTCACCGCGTTCGACGCGGACAACACCGCCTGGCGGACGGCACAGGACGCCCTCGCCACAGGCCCCGACGCTTTCGGCCGCGTCGAATCCAAGTAGCCGCCGAGACCCGCCCCGAGGGCTGGGCAACCGGCCCGCCGAGAGGAGCACGCCCCATGCACAACACTCCCGTCGCCCTGGTCACCGGGGCGAACGCCGGTATCGGCCGGCAGGTGGCGAAGGACCTCGCCGGGCACGGCTACACCGTGCTCGTCGGCTCCCGGGACCTGAGCCGCGGTGAGGCCGCCGCGGCCAAGATCGACGGGGACGCCCACGCGGTGCGGCTCGACGTCACCGACGAGGTGTCGATCGCGGCCGCCGCGCAGCGGATCCGAAGCGAGTTCGGCCGCCTCGACGTGCTGGTCAACAACGCCGGCATCTCGTTCGTCGGCGATGCCGCCACCCCGCTGGAGGAGCGTGCCCGCGCCGGGCTGCTCACCGAGGTGCCGCTCGACGTCGTCCGCCGGTTCTTCGAGACGAACGTCATCGGGCCGATCGCGCTGACGCAGGCGCTGCTTCCGCTGCTCCGCGAGGCCCCGGCGGCACGGATCGTCAACGTGGGAAGCTCCGGCAGCTCACTCACGCTGAACGCCGACGAAAGCAACCCGCAGCGTTCCATGTTCGGCATCTATCCGACCTCGAAGTCCGCGCTGCACGCCGCCACGCTCGGATTCGCCACCGCCCTGGAGCCGGCCGGCATCAAGGTCAACGTCGCGGACCCCGGTTTCACGGCGACCGCCCTCAACAACTTCCAGGGCACGAAGACCGTGGAAGAAGGCGCCCGGCACATCGTCCGGATGGCGCTCATCGGACCTGACGGTCCGACCGGCACGTTCTCCGGCGACGACGGCCCCCTCCCCTGGTAACAGGCCACTCACCACGATCGGCCTGGTCACCGGCGGCAACAAGGGAATCGGCCGCGAGATCGCGGCCCAGCTCGCCGCGCTCGGCCACACCGTCCTGATCGGTGCGCGAAGCGCAGAGCGCGGTGAAGCGCGATCCCATCGCGCTGGGCTACGTCCCCTCCAAGACCGCGCTGACCGCGGTGACCATGATGTAGGCCCGTGACCTCGTCTCCGAGAACATCCTCGTCAACGCGGTCTGCCCCGGCTTCGTCGCCACCGACCTGAACGACCACCGCGGCGTGGGCACACCGGCCGAGGGAGCCGCGTCGGCTGTCCGCATGGCGACGATCCCGGCCGACGGCCCCACCGGCACGTTCACCGACGACCAGGGGCCCGTCGCCTGGTGACCGTCGCTCATCTCGGGTCACCAAAGCCGGGCGCGCGGACGTCGACGCTGCGGTGGCCGCCGAAATGGGAGGACCGGTGTCACTGACGCGATGGATGGTCGATCACACCGTCGAGGTCTACCGCCAGTACGCGGGCCGGCCGACCCGGATCCACTGAACGAATGAGCGGGGGCCGCCACTGCGGAGTGGCGGCCCCCGCTCTCGCGTTTATGCAAGTAGAAACGGTTCTCCCCGGCGATGCCTGCGTGGGGCGGGTGGGACTCGAACCCACGGCCGACGGATTATGAGTCCTTTGCGAATCTTCCGAACGGTACAGGACTTTACCTCGATCTTCCTGTTTCCGCAGGTCAGAGACCTGCAACTGTTCTGGTCGTGAGTCGGCCTTCCTGATCCTTCCGGGTCTTTCCGTCCCCTGGCTGTCCCCTGAGAGTCCTCCGAGCACCTGGCGATGAGCGGGAGAAACTGCATCCCAGCAGGTTGCGCAGTACGGAAGTCGAGGTTCTGAACTCACGAGCAGCGGAGTATGCTACCGGCGAAGCGGGCTCCCGCCCCTGTGCCCGGGGGTGGAGCGGAGCAGCTTTTCGCAGGTCAGCCGCCGTTCTCCACCGCAGCGCGCCGCCTCCGTGCCGCGAATTCGAGCGGCAGCACATCACGCTGTGACCGGGTCGTTCCTCCTAGTCGGCTCCACGGCGAGGTCGTAGCCACCGCCCGGTGCTGCTCCGAGCCTGCCCCGCTCCTCGATCCCAGTCCGGCGGCGCGTATGGGGTCGCCCCTGGTAGGACGTGGACTTGCTGGGCCGGTCAGCCCCGTCTTGGCGAATCTCCGGTGCTCCCGTAGCGTCGATGTCAGTGGCTTCTGCTCTACTGGCTCCGACGCACTGGGGGTGCACGATGACAACGATGATTCGCTCGACGCCTGCAGAACTGCGGGAGCAGCGCGCAGTACTGCTGGCCGAGATCCACATGAGCTACGACGAGCTTCGTGACAGGGCCGAGACCTACAGTCTGAGCCAGGCCGAAATGGATGTTTGGCACACCATCGAGGGGATCGACTACCTTCTCGAAGGTGAGTGCTGACGATCCTGCCCTCGACGACAAGGCAACCGACTTCGCGGACCAGCTGACTGAGCTGGTCCGCGGGGTTCTCGGGCCCGACGCGCCAGCCTTCAGTGTGCACAACTCCGGCACCAGGGTCCGTGTCGCACCGCTCGCCACCGACCACCGCAGCATGCGCATCCCGGTGCACATCAACGGTGAACGTTGCCTCAGCCTCCACGTGCAGCACTTCCTGTGCTGGGACCGAGCCAACCGGTACCTGGCTGTCGACAAGACCCATGTTCATCTGTACTTCGAGGGCGAGTCAGATCCACTCTTGCGCTACGAGTACGAACGGTCGTGGCGCGAGCCTCCCGGTGCCCATCTCCACATCCACGCACATCGTGACGAGATGGCCTACCTACTCCGACTCGCCGAGCGCAAAGGTCGACCGCGGGACAAGCTGAGGAAACGACGGCTGCCACGGCTCTCAGAGATGCACCTCACGGTCGGGGGGCACCGGCTCCGCCCGGCCCTGGAGGACGTGCTGCTCCTTTTGGAGCGCGAGTTCGCCATTGATGTTCAGCCAGGGTGGGACAAGATGATCGAGGCACACCTGCGACACTGGCGGATTCTGCAGTTGAAAGCGGCGGTGAGGGACGCCCACGAGTCAGCCGCGGAGACACTGAGAGAACTCGGTTACACCGTGACGTCTCCAGCAGATATCGAGCCGCAGACCGCCGGCTCACGTTTGTATTGGCCGTGAGGATCAACCACGTCCCTGCGGTGGCGTGTGATGCGCGAATCCGAGGTGTCCCCATTCGATGCCCCAGATCGGGCGGGAGTCCGTGATCTTGTCGCGGAAGTGCGGCATGTAGACAGTGCGGTGGGCGACTGTGCCGCTCGGTTCGCAGGTAGGGGTGGACCTGAGGTCTCCGGGATGAGGAGCGGCCCCGGCGAGACTGCCGGGGCCGCTGTGTGTTTGGGGTTAGAGGTTGTCGAGGTCGGCGCGGCCCTCAACGAATCGCTGTGCGGCCTCGCGGCTGATTGCCAGGAACCCGTCCGTGTCGCACTCGGTGCGGATGGCTTCGAGCAGGAGTTTGGCGAGCCGGTAGTGGGGGTCATTGTCGAGGGCGTCCGAGAAGGTGTGGCTGGCGGTGACCGTGGCGTTCTGCCGCCAGGCGACCCAGCCGAGGAGGGTGAGGACCCGCGGGGCCTTTCGGTGTGCGAGAGGACGCAGCGTCGGGCAAGGTGGCCCCACACTTGCCGTTCGGCGGGGAGGTCGTTCTCGTCGCCGGTGGACAGAGCGGCGTCTCGGGTCTGGGTGTCCTGAAGGCCGAGGATGATGCGGGCGGCGATCTCGTCCATGTGGGGGGCGTTGCGGAGGTCGGCCAGGGCTCCGCCGATGATGTCGATAGTCCCGTAGCGGGCGAGGAGCTGTCCGCGGTAGGTGCTGACCTCCACGGCGTGGTAATCGGTGGCGGTGTTGAAGGCTTCGCGGTGGCGGTCCGCCGTACTACCGGGATCGCGACCGCAGCACCCTTGGTCCAGATCTGGACGGGGTCGTCCTGGACGCCGCGGGTGATGATCAGGCCCGGCGCGTCCTCGCGGACGATCTCAGAGTTCGTGCCGCGCGAGAGGACCAGGCCCTCGGCGGTGATCCCGTACATGGTCTGGTCCCACTGCTCCCGCTCCGGCGGCACGAGAATCCACAGGTCTTCAGGCAGCACCTTGCGGGGCTTGCCGTCCACCCGCACCTGCGCCTTGTAGAACGTGATCGGCGGAAGCTATTAGTTCCCGCGCACCACGTTGATCTGCTGGGGGTCAGCGTTGGCGTGGTCGACGGGGACACCGACCCGCAGTACGCCGCGCTGTAGGCGTTGTTCGCCGCCAGGTACGAAGACGCCTTCCGGCTCGTGAGCACCAGCTCCGGTTCCGGGGCCCCGATGTCGTCGAGCTGCTGAATCCACCGCAACTCGTGCGCGATCGGGGTTGGAAGACGGGTCCGACCACGGGATACAGGCGACCGGCCGGTTCTCCAACGGCACGTTCCAGTCGACTTCGAGCGTGAGCCCGTTCTCCTGCTCCAGCTCGAACTTGCCGTCAGCGAGGACATCGCCGGCCGCCAGCTCCAGCCGGGAGCGGACGGCTTCGACGTGCCGCTCCACGTCGTGGTACAGCAGCTCGATCAGCCGGTCCTGATCGCTGCCGTGCGACGCTTCCAGCAGGATCTGCTCCTGCTCGGAGACGACGAGCTTCTGCCCCAGCGGCGGCAGTGCGCCCTCGCGGGAGGTCCACCACGCTTCACCTCCGCGCCGAGAGCCACCAGCGCGGCCCGGCGAAGCGCCGCCCGCTCGCGCTCGGCGGCCAGCTCCTCCCGGCGTGCCGCCTGCAACTCACGCTCCTGCGCTACCTGTTCGCGGGCGTTCGACCTCCGACAGCGCAGCCTGCTCGGCCTCCCGCTGCGCCGTCACGAACTCCGTCAGCGCCTTCGGGTTTTCGAACCCGAAGGCAGACAACAGCCGCTTAAAGGCGGCGCGTTCACCCTGCGACTTCTCCCGGGTGAGCATCTTGCCCAACCGGTCCTGGGAGAGCGTGACCTGCTGCTCCTGCTCGCCGTCATCGTTGGCGTCATCAAGCTGGTCGTTCGTCTCGTCCTCCGAGGAGGCACCGAGGATGGGGTAGATCGGCCGCCCGTCACAGCGGTGGCCGACAGGACGGCGAGGCGGCAGGGGGCCGGACCATACATCTCCTCCAGAGCGCGCCCCCGCGCTGCCAATCAGTCTAGCCAGACGGTCCGACACTCGTCGTTCCGTCCTCCGGGCATGATTTCCACGAACCGGTCACCCCACGCGCGTGGCGCGCGTAACCTGGCTCTTGCCGACACGGTGTTACACCTCCGCCACTTCTGTTCCCGGACAACGGGTCCGGGGCGATGAGGAGGTGGCAGACGTTGAGGCACTTACGGGAACTGGTCCGCAGGCTCGGTCGGCGCGAACTGACCCTGATCGTCTTCGCCGGGTTCATCTCGGCTTTGGCCACCAAGGTGGTAGAAGCCTCTCCGGAGGCAGCGATCTGGGCGTTCAACGCTCTGACCTAGCCGACGACCATGGTGCTTGTATCACCATGGTCGCCGGCCGCTGAAGGGCCACACCCCAGTGGGCCCTGCTCCGCAACGCGGAGCAGGGCTCCGCCGTCTGCGTTGGGGCATCCTCACGGACTGGGCGGCAGGAACCAAAGCTGTGGCGGGCGCTGCTCGGGGAGCCAACTGTTGGCGGTCAGATGACTCTTAAGACTTTCCGTGTACCCAGAGCTTAGTTGATCCACGTGGATCAGGGTGTGTTTTACGTGTCATTCAGCCGCGATCCTTTAACGCAACCGCCCTCTGTTAAAGGATACGGAAATCGCCCTTCATCGTCTTCAACTATGCTGAAGCGACATAATGGCTGGTCAGGCCCTGTCCAACCGTCACCACAGGATGACGACCGGGCAAGGAGGCCACATCCCATGACGATCAACCCGTACACCGCGGTCGGGCTCATCCCAGAGATCATCGAGATCCAGGACCGGGACGACATCGCCACCAATCTGGACCACGTGCGCTCACTCACCCGTACCGCCGTCGCCCTCGGCGGCCTGGACCACCCCGTCCGCCTCGTCGTCCTGCCCGAAGGTGCGCTCCAGGGGTTCACCGACGAGATCCACGACCTCGACCACGCCGCCTACGCCCGCACCTGCGCCATCACCCTCAACGGTGCGGTGAGCGAAGAGCTCGGCCGCTGGGCTCGCGAGTTCGGGATGCACATCGTGGCGCAGGCCCAGGTCCTACACCCGACCATCCCGACCGGCACTTCAACGACATTGCCATCACCGTCCGCCAACCATGCTGTCCTCAGAGATCGGCCCCAGCTCGTAGGTCACCCGCCGAACCCTGGCTTTCACCCCCGCGGCGGAGTCCGCGGGCAGTTACCAGGCCAGATGCACCCGAGTCGGGAAGTCGTCATCCTCCTCGTCCCACTGCGGGATGAAAAGCCCCGGATCGTAGACCCCCGCCGTCGGCCGCTGCTTCTTCGGATTCCACGCCAGCACCATCACGCTGTCCCCGAGCAGAGCCGCCGCCCGCTCCGCCTGTTGAACGCGAAGCGTCAGCAGCTCCTTCGTCGGTGTCTGCTCGTCGGCGTGCTCCGCGCCCTCGACCGCAACCTTCTGCTCGGAACCGAGGAGGTAGCCGAGGGCCGTGTCCACGAGGTTCGACGCATCGCCCAGTTCCCGCCGCTCCAACGCGGTGGCATCGCCACCGAACGCAGCGAGCTGGCCAGCCTGGTTGTTGTCGTAGAACGCAAACACCTTGCATGCGGCCAGCCGCCGCAACTCCTGCGGCGGCACCCACATCTGGGCCAGCTCCGGGAACGCACAGCTGCCCGGCCTCCCGGCCTCGGCCATCACAGGCTTGTAGTTCAGCCACGACCACGCATCGATCACAAACTAGCGCAGGCCCACGGACTCCTCCGGACATCGGCCCCGCGCCACCCACCAGCCTATAGTCCGCCCAACCGCTCACCAGCAGCTGCCGCATACCTCAGAATCGCCCCATGCCCACGTGGATCAGCGCCATCTTGCTCCCAGCAGTGACGACCCTCTTCATCGGCCTCGTCATCACCCCACGCCTGGAAGCCCGCAACAAACGCATCAGCCTCGCGCATCAAGCTCGCGACGAGTTCAGCCGTCGTGTGCTCGCCATCCTGTCGGCCTCTGCCCGCCTCCGCGAAACACCGATTCCCGCGGCCCTGGCGGAGCAGCGCCCTGCCCTCGCGGAGAAGCTGAACGCCGAGCGTGACCGGTGGGTCGAGCAGCTTGACGAGGCCACCCGCTACATGGTGGACAACGTGGAGACCTTCGCCCTGGGCTACGCCACAGAACGGGGGCGCGCCATTGTCGGCCGGTTCGTCGCCCTCTCCCGAGCCGTTGTCCTCTCGGAGCGCACCGTCGAGACAAAGGCGGAGCGGCTGTCAGCTCTGGCAGGACCCGTGCAGAACATCTTCTTCACTCGCCGCTGGCGAGTCCTCACCGTCACCCGCAGTTTCGCGGAATTCGAGCGAGCCGTAGCCGCCCTCAATGGAGACCTTCCTGAGGGCGTCATCGTGCCCGTTCCGGCAGGTTCTCCTCAGCCCACGACCTGACCACGGCACCCCTGCCGGCAGGGACAGCCGCCCACGCGGTGTGCAGGGCACCGGCCACCTTGCGCAAATGTTCGGTCAGCACGGCTCGTTCGGCTCCACGCGTCTTGTTGCTGTGGCAGTTCGGGCACAGTGCGATCATCGCCGCAGGGTGATCGCGACCCCCGCCGGCGTGATCATCGATATGGTCAACCTCCAGGAGTGCGGTCCCGGCACTTGTGCAGTACGGAAGATCCGGTAGCAAGCACTCGGGGTTCTCACACCGACCGCGACTCCGCAAGATCACCGCCTCCCGGGCCGCCGAACTCCGCACGCGCCGCTGGACCTCCGCCTGATGGCAGATCTGATCCGTACCCCTGGTCTCCCCACCCTCAACTCGTCTGCACAGCATCCGATAGCGCGCCCCGTTCGTCTGCCGGGCTCGTAGCCTCGGGGCGCATAGGGATCCGGGCGCAACAACAGCTTCACCGGTTCATCGAGCCCGGGATGGTACAAAGTCCGTTCTCCCCGGACCTGGAGGACCTGCCGGACACGATGTTGTCCGTCCAGCAGCGTCACGGGCGCGCTCACCGGCTTCCCCCACGACTTGAGCGGCGCAGACAGCTCTACCAGGATGGACTTGCCTGCGGCGACTGGAGCACCCAGGACGCACCCGCCTTCATGGTCGTCCCGCACATGAGCGACCATTCTTCGTAAGCCACTCGCCCGCACTCCCTCGCTCTCCTTAGCTTCGCGACGAACGATCTTGGCGCCCGGCTCCCCTAACAGCGCGCTCAGTGAACGGAGTCGGCACCGCCGCCGGCCAGCCGGGCCGGCTGCGCAGCCCCCGCCCATCCAGCCGTAGTCACCAAGTCCACCCGTCAGGCGGACCAGTTCAGCATGTCAGTTCCCAACTCGTGGCACACAGACTCACGGAGGAAGGCACTCCCGTACGTGGCGACTTCCAACCGCCTAGGATCACGCAGTAGTTCGCCGCTGTTCCTCCTGCTGGGCATTGCCGTGCTCAGTGCTTCACCCATTGGCCATGCCGGGAGGGAGGAACAGGTGGCCAAGCACGCACGACCCCGCAAGCACAACAAGAGGAAGGAGGAGGTGAATGGACGCGCACAGGAACGCCGCGAGCGGGCGACGCTCATGATCAGGATTGCAGTCCTGATCTGTGCCATCGCCCGCTCTTGTAGCGGCGACTAACCGCGACGAGGGTCGCTCCTGGGGTCCAACCGGGGGGCGGCCCTCGTCCACGTCACGACGTCGTAAGACGATGCCGCGACCTCTGTATCTCCAATTAAGCAACTCACTCGGGGGTGTGCGTCAAGTTTTAAGAGTCAGGCGCCGGGTGCCGCAGTCCGCACCCCCTGCCATGCAGGCGCTTCGGTCCCCGACTACCGAAGGGCGGCCGCACCTGCATGCGGTCGCCGATCACACCGCCCTGAGTGTGGCCGCTAAGCCCAGCCCGACGAAGGCGACTCCCACCGTCACGAGCCACGCGGTACGCGCCCGCGACAACCGCGGGATCTCCAAGTCGTTGATCTTGATGCCGCCCCCCACCAGCGCCACGAGAATGCAGAGCGCCCCAACCGCCTGTAGCGTCACGCTCCCTTCCACCGCCCACTCGCTTTGAGTTGCATGGCCGGGGCCCACCTTGCGGTGTTACTTCTCACGGTCTGCCCGACGCATACTGACCGGCAGATGGCGTGAAGGCCGAGCCCACGCGTCCTCTGAAAGATCATTCAGGCGACTACCGGTAGCGATCAGTGACCGCTACTCTGCACGGGAACGCTCGGGGGGGGATATGCAGTACGAACAAAGAATGTACGCCAGGCTCAAGTTCCTTGAGCTGATGGCCGAACTGAACGAGACCACGTTCGAAGCGTTCTTTCACCGTTTGATGTGCGCCCGCTATCCCGAGTTCCTGGATGTCAGGACCCACGGCAAGCTCGGAGACCAAGGCTCTGACGGGCTCATGCTGCACGAGTCCAAGCTGTACGCCAGCTACGCACCCCAGACCGTAAGCGCGACCGAAATCCGGCAGAAGATCAGGTCTGACCTCACCAAGGCCCTGGCGAAGCGGCGCAATCAGTTCAACACCTTCGTGTTCGTCCACAATGACCGCCGCGGCATGCACCCCGAGATCGCGACGGAGCTGTCCGATCAGCAGCGTGCCCACCCGAATCTGCAGTTCCAGCAGATGGGCTCGCGCAAGCTGTGGCACGAGTGCATGCAGCTGGACGTCGCCCTGGCCGAGGATGTGCTCGGCTGCCAGATACCAATCCAGCCGGTCGTACACGGCATCGGCATGGAAGACCTTGCGCCACTTCTCAAGCACCTGCGCGACCAGCGCAGGGCGGCAGATCCGTTGATGCCGCTGGCCGAGGTGGACCCGCGCAAGTTCGACTTCAACCGGATCCAGGAAGAGGCCCGCGAGGATCTGCTTCGCGGAATGCGGCAAAGCCACCTGGTCGAGGCGTTCTACGCCGGCACGCTGCGGGCCGTGGAGCACGATGAGGTCGCCCAGGGCTTTCGCGTGTACTACGAGCAGGTCCGCCGCGACTTTCCTGATCCCGAAGACGTGCTGTGGCAGTTGGAGATGTACGTCCTGGGCAACGGCAGCGTGCCTCCTCGCACACAGCGCGCGGCCTGGGTGGTTCTCGCGCACTTCTTCGAACGGTGCGACATCTTCGAAGCACCCCCTCCCGAATGGTCTGGGCCGCTGGGGATCCCGGCATGATCACCCCGACGAAGGGCATCGCTCCCGACCGGGCCCTCCTGGCCGTGGGAGCGCAGATCCTCCTACAGCTCGACGAGCCCCGCTCGGTCAGTCAGGCATGGGCCCGGTTGAGGAAGTGGCGGACGGACCACGGTCATCACGCGCCGGTATCGTTCGCCTGGTTCGTACTGGCCCTAGACGTCCTGTACAGCCTAGGCGCAGTCGAGCTGCGCAGGGACGTCCTAGTCGCAAGGAGTGTCGATGCTGCGGCGCTTGGACGCTGACGACCCACGTTTCAAGGGCGCGGTGTTCACCCCCGGGCTCAACCTCGTGGTTGCCGATCGCCTTCGCGGTTCCGCTATCACCGACAGCCGCAACAGTGCCGGGAAATCGAGCCTGATCGAACTCATCCATTTCTTGCTCGGCGGACGCGTCACAAAGACATCTCTCGCAGCGAGGAAGCCGCTGCGCGAGATCACGTTTGGTCTGGAGATGTCCTGGCCGAACGTGGACTCCCTCAAGGTGTGGCGCGCCGGCGGCCGTCCCAACGTCGTACGCATCTCGCCCGACATCTCCGACGCCGAGGCCCATGAGCCCATGGCCCTCGACCTCGGTGACGACTTTGCCGAGCTCTCCGTGGAGACGTGGAACCGGCTGATCGAGCGGGACCTGTTCCACCTCGGGGATGAGCACGACGGCGTCAGTGGACGCATTCTGCTCTCCTTCCTCGCTAGGCGCGCCTCCTCCCACGGCTTCAACGAGGCGACACGTACCTTCGCGCGACAAGCGGAGGTCGATGCCACCACCAACCTCGCTTACCTCCTCGGCCTGGACTGGCAGCTCGCCAACGGCTACCGAGAGCTCGCCGCGCGCAAGGCAACCCGCACCCAGCTGCGCAAGGCGGTCAACGATCCGGTCTGGGGCCGCATCGTCGGCAGTATCGCCGACCTGCGCGGGCAGATCGCTCTAGCACAGGGCCAGGTGGACCGGCTTCGGGCTCAGATCGCCGAATTCCAGGTCGTCCCGGAGTACGAGCGCGTGAAGGAACAGGCGGACGACGTCGCCCGTCGTATCAAGCAGCTGTCCCAGGACGATGTGATCGACCGCGACAACCTGGAAGAGCTCCAGCAAGCCATCACTGAGGCCACCGACGTCGACACCACCTACCTGGAACCGGTGTACGAGGAGTTGCGGGTCGTGCTCAACGAGCAGGTGCGCCGACGTTTTGAAGAGGTCAAGGACTTTCACCGCTCTGTCGTCCGCAACCGCCGCCGGTTCCTGGACGCGGAGATCGCAGAGATCACCGATCGCCTCGAAGCCCGACGAACCGAGCGAAGCCGTCTCGGCGAGGAACAGGCGCGCCTTCTACATGTCCTGAACGACGGTGGCGCACTGGAAGCACTCACCGCTCTTCAGCAGGCCATGGCCCGCGAGCAAGCCACCCTGGAAGCACTACGTCACCGCTACGACGCCGCGCAGACCCTTGAGGCCAGCGCCCGGCAGATCACCACGCAGCGCCTCCAGCTCCAGCAGGCAGTCTCTACCGACCTCGACGAACGCTTCGAGCACACCAGCGAAGCAACCCTGCTGTTCTCGCAGTACGCCCAACGCCTCTACGGCCAGGGCCGCGAGGCATACCTAGCCATTGAAGCCGGCCCGAACAGCCTCCAGATCCGACCCCACATCCACAGCGATGACAGCCGCGGCATCAGCAGCATGGTCATCTTCTGCTTCGACCTCACTGTGGCCGTCCTCGCGCACCGGCATCACCGCGGGCCCGACTTCCTGATTCACGACAGCCACCTCTTCGACGGCGTCGACGACCGCCAGCTGGCAGCCGCCCTCCAGCTCGCAGCCGACGTCACCGAGGAGGAGAACATGCAGTACATCGCCACGTTCAACAGCGACGACCTCGACAAGGCCGCCCGCCAGGGCTTCAATGCTGCTCCCTACGTTCGCGAACCCCACCTGACCGACCGACTCGACGATGGCGGCCTCTTCGGATTCCGATTCTGACCCAAGCAGCAACTGCCCTGTGGCAGGAGCTGGCGCTCTAGCGTTCCGCCAGGACTTCCAGCGCCCTCCACGGCTCGTCGGCGGGCACGGTGCCGTCCTGCACCATCCGGCCGTTCGCCGCCCGTAAAACGGCCGCCGTCCCCACCGGCAGATCCCGCACCCCGAACACCGACTCCAGCGGCGCCGTCCCCGACCTCGTCGGCTCCCCGGCCTCCGCGTCGAACCAGCCCTCGGCCAGCTCGCCCAGGTGCCTCTCGAACACGGCGAGGATCACGCCGAGCGCCGTCGCCGGGTTACCGATCTTGTACGCGACCCGCGACGTCTCCAGCGCAGCGAGCACCGGCTCGTACTGCTCCAGCCCGGCCACCCACCGCTCATCCGCCGTCGCCGTGGAGCGGGCCGCGTCGAACGCCACCTCGGCGCGCTCCAGTTCGGCGGGCAGGAACATGAACTGCACGCTCGCGAAGTCGAGATTCGACTCGCCCAGGGAGGCGACGTCCACCTTCTCCAGCAGGTCAAGGGTCTTGTCGTCCAGGCCCGTGTACTACCGCCACTCCACGTTCTCCAGCTCGTCGTACAGCTCTTGAGGATGGCCGGATCGTCCTGGCCCGCGATGGCGTTGGGTGAGAGCTGGAGCGCGATCTGCCGCTGTCTGGGCGCCAGGAACTGGGCCCACTTCGTGGAGCTGCCGCCGGCCACCCGGCCGAAGCCTCTCATCTGGACGCCCGAGCGCATCGAGCACTGGAAGCGTACGGGCGAGAAGCCCGGCCCGGTCATGGTCTGGACGCCACAGCTCACCAGCGAGTTCCTCGACTTCGTCATGGACGACTGGCTCTACGAGCTGTGCCACAGCGTCATCTTCTCGGCCCCCGACGCGGGGAGATGGCCGCTCTTCCGTGAACCGAGGTAAGCACCGACGCCCTGTGGCTGCGGATCTCCCAGCAGACTGTGGAGGTCGCCTACAAGCTGCTCGGCGAAGCGCCGAAGGCCGACACTGACCGCACCTTGTCCCCGAGCCTGGAGTCCGGCGACAACTTGTCAACGTCCGGGCGAAGCAGGACCGGATGCCACAGGAGTGGGGGGCGCCTATGTCGAATGCGGCCGGGTCTGGGTCCACGAGAACGGCGAGGAGCTGCACCCCGACTGGATATCGCGGCGCTTCGCTCGCTTGGTGGAGCTATCCGGCCTGCCAGCGGTCCGCTGCACGACCTGCGGCACCTCGTCGCCACCCTCGCCCTGCTCGCGGGCCACGACATCAAGGTGGTCCAAGAGAAGCTGGGCCCACTCCTCGCGCCAGATCACCTCCGACACCTACACCAGCTGTCCTGCCCGAGATGATGCGAGCCGAGGCCGAGTCGGTCATGGCCGTCGTCCCCCGAGACATCCCCTTCGAGGAGCGCACCGCCCTGGCCATCCCCGAGTCAGCCTGGCAGAACGGTGTCGCCGTCTTCTTCGCTCACGGCGCGCGGCAGTCAGGCGACACCTGGGCCGTTGGCGCACAGCCGCAGCCCGGAGCAGACGCCCTCGGCGTGATCAGCCTCGCAGGCCGGGGCCAGGACGACGCCGCCAACGCGTCCGTGAGGTGGATACGGGACCACTCCACCGCCAACGAGCTGGAGCTGGTCCGGGTGGAGAACTTCAACGACCAGTAACCCGGAGGAGCAGCGGGCCGACTTCTCGCCCGTGCGCTTCACCGTCGCCCGAACCGAGTCTCCGAACGCTGCGGAGTGGGAGTTGCCGACGGGGCTTCCCCCGGCTGTGACCCGGACCGCCCGCAAGGCTCCGACCAGGCGACAGAAGGCCGCGTAAAGCGTCTCCTGTCCCGTGTCCCCCGTGTGTCCCCTGGATCTTGGTCCGAACGATCGAACGGGGGCCGCCACTGCGGAGTGGCGGCCCCCGCTCTCGCGTTTATGCAAGTAGAAACGGTTCTCCCCGGCGATGCCTGCGTGGGGCGGGTGGGACTCGAACCCACGGCCGACGGATTATGAGTCCGCTGCTCTAACCGGCTGAGCTACCGCCCCGTTACGGCGCGCCGCGCACATTTGTGCGCGCCGTCTGCCGCAGCATAGCCGCTCATACGATCTCCTGCTTCGGATGGTCGGCATCGCATGACCATGAAGACTTCGGCATGCTCCGAGCGGTTCCGCCGGACATGAAAAAGGACCCCTGAGGGGTCCTCTTCCGTTGCTCTCCCGACTGGACTCGAACCAGTAACCTGCCGGTTAACAGCCGGCTGCTCTGCCAATTGAGCTACAGGAGACCGAGCTCCCCCGACTGGACTCGAACCAGTAACCTGCCGGTTAACAGCCGGCTGCTCTGCCAATTGAGCTACAGGGGATCGTCTCTGCTGCATCGAACGCATCTACCTGGGTATTCGCCAGGGGGCGTGCGCTCGCTGCGACACATACATTAGCGCAAGCAGGGGGGTGCTCCGCCAATCGGTTCCCTCCGTACCGATGCCGACGCAAGGGAAGGGTGGCTGTCATGCGCTACAAGCTCACATTCGTCGCCGGACTGGCCCTGGGGTACGTGCTCGGCACGCGCGCCGGGCGAGAGCGGTACGAGCAGCTCAGGAAGTCCGCTCGCCAGGTCTCGCAGAACCCGGCGGTGCGCAACACCGCCGAGACCGCGGCCCAGCAGGGCCGGGCGATCGCGGGCAAGGCGTTCCACACGGTGAGCGAGAAGGTGGGCGACCGCGTCCCCGACTCGGTCACCGACCGGGTCCGCTCGCTGCGGTCGCGGAACACGAACGGGACGGCACAGGACGACTGGGGCACCAGCAACACCTGACGCCCCTCCATGTCGCCAGGCGGCACCGGTGACACCCGCCGGTGACCTCCGTGCCGCCGGTGCCACCCGTGTCGCCCGTGACACCCACGCGCTCCCCTGGGTCCGAGGGGTCTGTCTCCCCGGCACCAGGGGATTCGCTCGTCCGGCCCCAGGGGACCGGCCCCCGGCGGCAGGGAGTTCGTCCCCCTGGCACCAGGGGTTTCAACGGCCCCGCCGGACCCCGTGCACCCGCCCGGCGCCGCGACCCCCACGCGTACGGCAGAATTTCCGGCATGGGGATAGTCGCCGGGCTGGACAGTTCGCCCGATTTCACTCGCATCGTCGTCTGCGACACGGACACGGGCTCCGTGCTGCGGCAGGGCTACGCGCCGCATCCGCTGGACGGCGCCGAGAGCGGCGGACGTCCTTCCGACGTGGACCCGCAGGCCTGGCTGCTGTCCCTGGGCGAGGCCGCCGGCGGCGGCCTCCTCGAAGGCGTGCAGGCCATCGGCGTGTCCGCGCAGGCGGGCGGGCTCGTCCCGCTGGACGTGCAGGGCAACACCGTGCGGCCCGCGCTGGTCGGCGGCGACAAGCGGGCGCAGGTCGCGGCGGCCGACCTGATCGACGCGCTCGGCGGGCGCGAGGCGTGGGCGCAGGCCGTGGGCAGCGTCCCGCAGGCCGCGCACCCGGTGACCAAGCTCCGCTGGCTGAACCGGACCGAGCCGGACGCGGCGCGCCGGACCGCCATGCTGATGCAGGCCCACGACTGGCTGGTGTGGCAGTTGCTCGGGCGGCCGGCGCGCCGGACCACCGACCGGGGCGGCGCCTCCGGGACCGGCTACTGGTCGGCGGCGACCGGCGCCTACCGCCCCGACCTCATCGAGCTGGCCCTCGGCCACCAGGCCGCGCTGCCCGAGGTGCTCGGCCCGGCCGACGCGGCGGGGACGACGCCCGAGGGGCTGCTGATATCCGCCGGCACCGGCGAGACCATGGCGGCGGCGTTCGGGCTCGGCATCGGGCTCGGCGACGCGGTGGTGTCGCTCGGCGCCTCCGGTTCCGTGATGGCCGTACACCCCGAGGCGCTGGTGGACTCCACCGGCATGATCACCTCGCTGGCGGACGCGACCGGCATGCACCTCCCGGTCGTCACCACCCTCAATGCCGTACGGGCCCTGCGCGGCGCCGCCGAACTGCTCGGCGTGCCGGACCTGGAGGGTCTGTCCGACCTCGCGATGAAGTCGACGCCCGGCTCCCACGGGCTGGTCCTGCTGCCGTACCTGGAGGGCGAGCGCACGCCGGCCCTGCCGCACACGGCGGGCACGCTGGCGGGGCTGCGCCGGGAGTCGATGCGGCCCGAGCACCTGGCCCGGGCGGCCTTCGAGGGCATGCTGTGCGGGCTCGCGGACGCGCTCGACGTGCTGCGCGGGCGCGGCGTCGACGTACGCAGGATCTTCCTGCTCGGGGCGGCCGCCGAGCTGCCCGCCGTGCAGGCGGTGGCGCCCGGCCTGTTCGGCGCGCCGGTCGTGGTGCCGCGGCCCGCCGACTACGCGGCGCTCGGCGCGGCCCGCCAGGCCGCCTGGGCCCTCGGCGTCTCGCAGGGCACCCTCGACCCGCGCAACCCGCCGGTCTGGCAGGGCCCGGTCGCTCAGGTGCTGGAGCCCGGTGACGAACTCGCCGTGGGCCAGGCCGTACGCCAGCAGTACGTGTCCGTACGGGAGCAGACGCATCCCGGGGCGTTCCGGGCTTAGGGTGTGTCCGCAATGTCGGTGGGGAGCCAGAGTCGTAGGCAGGCGATGGTGACCAGGGCTTTGTAGTGGCAGGCTCGTTTGTCGTAGCGGGTGGCGAGGGCTTTGTTCTGCTTGAGTTTGTTGAAGCAGCGTTCGATGACGTTGCGGCGCCGGTAGGCGGTGGTGTCGAGCGGCAGAGCCTCTCGCCGCGTCGTCGGCGGCCGCTGATCTGGTCGGTGCGTTCGGGGATGACGCACGCGATGCCGCGTTTTCGCAGGTAGGCGC
>NZ_JBEYFY010000087.1:0-21011 GCF_040703595.1 Streptomyces sp. NPDC007084 | reverse complement strand
CGCCGGGCTGCGCGGTGACCAGGCCGCCGCCGTGGTCGCCGTGGCCCTGTTCGTGCTCGGCCATCTCGCGCCCCGGCTGGCCCTGCGCACCGCCCGGCTGCGGGTGCCCCAACTCCCGCACGACGCGCGGGAACTCCAGCTCGACATCGAACCGGAGCCGGACGCGCGGGTGGCGCTGCGCGTGTCCGTCGCCACCGCCTGTCTCGACATGATCGGCATCGCGTCCGCGCTGGTCTGGGCCGTCGCCCTGTGGCTGCTGACGGCCGGGGAGCACGGCTGGACCGGCTGGCTGCTGCCCCTGGCCCTGAGCCTCGCCGTGCTGCTTCGCGCGCGCGGCACCAACGGCACCCTCCAGCGGGTGCCCGCCGTGCTGGCCGGGGCGTACGGGCTGGTCCTCGTGCTCGTCGTCCGCACCGCCGCGAGCGGGCCGGCCGGCCGGGTCGTCGCCCTCGGGGTGCTGCTGGCCGCGGCCGTCCTGCTGCTGGTCGGCGCTTGGCGGCTGCCGCGTGCCCGGCTGCTGCCCATCTGGGGCCACCTCGGCGACCTGCTGGAGATCGTCACGGCGATCGCCCTGCTGCCGCTGCTGCTCCAGGTCCTCCACGCGTACACGTACTTCCGCGGCCTCGCGGGCTAGGGCGGACGACCGTGCAGACTCGACGCGATCACGTACAGGCGTACCAGTTCGCCATGGGCCGGCTCGCCTCGGCCCTGGTCAGCGGCGACCCCGGACGGGGCGACAGCCCGACGCGGCGGTCCGCCCTCGGCTCCGTGTTCGGGGTGGGGGTGGTGGTGCTGCTGTGCGCCGGGTTCGGTGTGTACGGGCTGATCTCCCCCGTCGCGAAGGACGACTGGCGCAAGGACGGGGCCGTCGTCCTGGAGAAGGACACCGGCAACCGCTACGTCTACGCGGGCGGCGTCCTGCGCCCGACCCGCAACTACGCCTCCGCGCTGCTCATCGCGGGCAAGCGGTCGGCCCCGAAGTCCCTCTCCGCGAAGTCCCTCGCCGGGGTGCCGCACGGCGGCCCGGTCGGCATCCCCGGCGCACCCGACACGGTGCCGGACGCGTCCGCGCTGTCGGCCGGCCCCTGGGCGCGCTGCCTGCCGGGCACCGGGTCCCGCGTCGTCGGGCAGACCCTCGCGTTCGGCCCGTCGGCCGCCGCGCTGCGCCCACTGCCCGCCGGCCGCCAAGTACTGCTCAAGGGCCCGAAGAACGCGCGCTATCTGCTCGTCCGCGGGGTCAAGCACCCGGTGCCCGACGCCTCCGCCCTCATCGCGCTCGGCCTGGACGACCAGACACCGCTGACGGCCGCCGCCGACTGGCTCGCCGCCGTCCCCACGGGTGCCGCGCTCACCGCGCCCGTACCGCCCGGCGCCGGGAAGCCGGCCGGGAAGGTCGCCGGACAGGCCGCCCGGGTCGGTCAGCTCTTCCGCACCAGCGCGGGCGGCACCGAGCACCGCTACCTGCTGCGCTCCGACGGGCTCGTCCCGGTCAACGCGACCGCGTTCGCGCTGCTCGCCGCCCGCCCCGGCGCGCCCGAGCCGCGGCAGGTCACCCAGGCGGACATCGCGGTCGCCCGGGTGTCCGCCGAACGCGGCCCCACCGACCGAATTCCCGATGTCGTCGGCGCCCGCCCGCTCGACGGCAAGACCGTCTGCCTGGAACAACGCCCGGACGGGCGGAGCCGGTTGACCGTGTCCGAGGTCGCCGACCGGCGGGTCGCGCTGCCCGCCGGGGCCGGGGTCCTGGCCGTCCCCGCCGCCGGCGGCACCCGCTACCTCGTCACCGAGCAGGGCGTGAAGTACCGGATCGCCGACGACGCCGCCGCGCGCGCCCTCGGCCTCGCCGACACCAAGCACCGGCTCACCCTGCCCGCCGACGTCCTCGCCCTCCTGCCCGACGGTCCGGTGCTCAGCCGCTCCGCCGCCGGAAAGGGCTGATTCCGATGGGCCGGCTCAAGCTGCGCGCCACACCGGTCGGCGACGCCCTCCTCGTCCACCCCAAGGGCCGGCTGGACGAGCGGGCGGCGGGTTTCGCGGGCGGCCTCGCGCGCGATCCGCTGCACACCCTCGTCGTGGTCGACCTGCCGGCGCGGGTCCTCGCGGACGAGTGGGCGGCGGTCGCCAAGGTGCTGTCCTCCTCCCGGTACGGCAGCCTGCGGCTGGTCTTCGGCCGGGGCAGGGGCGAGGACGTACGGACGGCCGCCGGGCGGATCGCCGACCGGCTCGGCCGCGAGGTCCTCGCCCCGGACGGCGCCCTCGTCCCGACCCTCGCGGGCGGACTGTTCGTCCCCGGCGACCAGGGCGCGGCGTGGCTGCGATTCCGGCCGGGACGCGCTTTCGAGCCCGACTCCCAGCGGTTCCCGAAGCCGCACTGGGAGTTCTCCGTACCGGCCCGCCCGCGCCCGGCCGGTACCCGCACGACCGCCCAACCGGTGCCGTCCGGCGTCTGGTTGCGGGCCGACGGGGTAGGCCCCGGCAACCCGCTCGCCGAGCGCGACCCGCTCGCCGAGCGTGACCGGCGCGCCGTCGAGACCGTCCCCACCGACACCCGGAACCTTCTCGTCGTCCTCGGCAGCCCCGGAACGGCTCCGCTCCCCGTCGACGACGTGGCCGACTACTGGGCCGGCGTCCTGCCCAACGCCCGCTCCGCCGTGCGGTTCGTCCTGTACGGCACCCTCGACACCCCCGACTCCCTCGCCCCCGGACAGGGCCTCGCCAACGCCCTGGACCACGAGGTCGTCCTGTACACGGACCTGCCCTCCGGCGCGCCCGGCCAGGACGGCCACAGCGGGATGCCGGACCACACGAGGTACACCCCGGCGCGGGGCACGGACGGGACGGATGGTCCGGCGGCGGTTCCGGACAGGGCGGCGGGGATTCCGGAACATCCAGCAGGGATTCCGGACAGTGCGGCGGCGGTCGGGGAGTCGGTCGGGGGCACGGTGCCTGACGGGCAGTCGGTCGCGGGCACGGTACCTGACGGGCAGTCGGTCGCGGGCACGGTACCTGACGGGCAGTCGGTCGCGGGCACGGTACCTGACGGGCAGTCGGTCGCGGGCATGGTGCCTGACGGGGAGTCGGCGGCCGACCCGGAATCGGAGAACCCGGAGCCGACGGAGACGGCTGAGATCCCGGAGACCCCCGAAGCCCGGGAGACCGTTACCGCCCCGGTGCCGACCGCACGGATTTCGTCCAGGGAGTCCGTGCCGCGCATACGGACGGAGTCCGGGGGCTCGGTGTCCAGCGGCTCGGCACCCGCCGCCGGTGCCGCCGAACCGCAGGCTCCGGCCACGGCTTCATGGCCCGACTCCCCTGCCCCACAGGCGACTTCGGCGACGCTCGCGGCTGGGGAGCCGGCACCGGCGCGGGTGAACGGGCCCGTCCCGGTCCCGGAGACGGAGACAGAGGCGGAAACGGAGACAAGGGCGGAGCCGGAGACGGACCCGGAGGCCGGGCTCCCCGGCGACGTGGCGGCGCCAACAGCCGTTCCAAGCCAAGTAGTTGAGCCGCGCCCCGAGACGGGGACTGTGAACCCCGTCCCCGTCCCCGTCCCCGCCCCGCGCCCCGTACGCCCCGCCGCCCCCCGTTTCCGGCTGGAGTCGGGCGCGCCCGTCCCCGAGCCGGAGACCGTGTCGGCGCCTGCCGTGCCGCCGGAGGTCCGGCCCCCGGTGGCCGCTCCCGGCGCCGCCCCCGCCCCGGCGAGCAAGCCGGCCCCGGCCGCGGCCCCGCCCGGCGTGCGTGTGCAGCCCGTGCCCAGGACGGCGGCCTGTGCGCTGCCGCCCGAGCGGGGTGTCGCGCAGGAACGGGACTGGGTGCGGCGGACGTTCAGCGAGCAGTACAACGCGACGGCCGGTTCGGTGTCGCGGATGATGTCCGAGTCGCCCGGCCTGCGTGGCGGTTCGAGGACGGAGGCGGCGGACGCGCTGACCGAACTGGTCGCCGTGCGGCTGTACTTGTCGGGCGACAGCCGGTTGGCCGACGCCGCCGTACGGACCGCGACCGCCGGTCCGCACGTACCGCTGGCCCGCTGTGTGACGGCCGGGCTGCGCAGACTGCCCTCCTACCGGGGCCCGGCGCTGCTGCGGACACGCCTGACCGACGCGGAGCGTGCCTGGTACCGGGACGGCAGGCTGGTCACCGAGTGGGCGTTCTGCCATGCCCGGACCTCGTTGCACCCGGGGCCCCGGGGCGGGGGTGCCGCCGACGTCCTGATCTGGTCGATGACGGCCCGCCGGACAGGCGCGCTGGACGCGGCCGTGCCGGACCGTGTGGTGTTCCTGCCGGGCACGTCCTTCAAGGTGCTGCGCACGGTGGGCGACGCCGTGCTGCTGCGGGAGGTGTCACCGTCGGAGATCGCCGAGGACGGCCGGGTCGACCTCCAGCGAGTGAAGCTCGACGAGATCGCCCTCAAGGGCCTGGGGAACATCCTCGACGCCCTGGAGAAGGCCGGCACCGACGCCACGGCGGAGAGCGCCGATCCGCCCGGACTGATCCTCACCCCCGCCGCGGGGCGTGCGGGTCGTACAGAAGGAGCCAAGCCGTGAGCAGGCAAGTCCTGTTGGTGTCCCCGGACCGCCCGGGTGCCCACCGTACGATCTCCGGCGCGCTGGCCGAGGCCGCCGACGGGGCGCTCGTCACAGTGGCCGCCGGCCGCTACGAGGAGGCGCTCGACATCACCCGCCCGGTGACCGTGGCCGCCGAGGGCGGCGCCGGGTCCGTACGGGTGCACGCGGCGGCCGGGAGCACCGTCGTGGTGGACGCGGAGGCGGTCCAGCTCTCCGGGCTCGTGCTGTCCGGCGCGGACCCGGACGCGCCGGTGCTGGACCTGCGGCGCGGGCAGGCGGCGCTGGACGGCTGTGCCGTCGAGGGCGCCGCGTGGACGGCGGTGCTCGCGTGGAACGAGGGCGTGCTGGCCGCCCGCGGCTGCCGGGTCACCAATCCGAACGGCGCGGGTGTGGTCGTCACCTCGCGCGGCGGGAACGTGCTGGAGGACACGGAGATCACCGAGGCGGGCTCGTCGGCGGTCGTGGTCGCGGAGCAGGGCCGTCTGGACGTACGGGGCTGCCGTCTCGACCGTCCGCGCGGCAACGGCGTCTGTGTCAACGGGGGCGCCTCCGCGACCGTCGAGTCCACCCGGATCAGCGGGAGCGGCAAGCCCGCGGTGGCCGTCGAGCAGGAGGCGCGGGCCGCGCTGCGCGGGGTCACCGTCACCGGCAGCGCCGTGCTGGACGCCTATCTCACGAGCCGGGGCGAGACCTCGCTCACCGACTGCGCCTTCTCCGGGTCGGCCGGGCAGTCGGTGCACATCGCCGACGGCGCCGCGCCCCATCTGCGGGGCTGCTCGATGACCGGCGCGGCGCGCAGCGGTCTCCAGGCCGCCGGGGGCGCCCGGCCCCGTCTGGAGGACTGCGAGATCACCGGCAGCCCGGTCGGACTGCACGTCACCGGCGCGGCGACGACGGTCACGGCCACGGGACTTGTGGTCCGGGACGCGGCGACCGCCGCCGTCCAGGCCGCCGACTCCGGGACCGCCGAACTGGAACGCCTCACCGTGGCCGGTGCGTCGGGCGCCGGGGTCCGCGCCCAGGGCGGCGCCCGGCTGACCCTGCGGGACGCCACGATCACCCTGAGCGGCGGCGAGGGGCTGGCGCTCGCCGGGGAGTCGAGCGCGTATCTGGCGGGCTGCGCGCTGCGCGACTGCGGGGCCGTCGTCGGCGAGGGCGCGGAACTGACCGCGCATGACAGCGAGTTCACCGGCTCGGCGGCCGACGCCGTGCGGGTGCTGGCGGGCGGCTCCCTCACCGCCGTCGGCTGCCGGATGACCGGCGCGAACGGACACGGCGTCAACGCCCACGCCAACGCCCGCACCGAACTGAGCAACTGCGCCGTCTCCGACAACGCCAAGGACCGTACGACGGCGGA
This sequence comes from Streptomyces sp. NPDC007084, assembly GCF_040703595.1. Classification (NCBI taxonomy): domain Bacteria; kingdom Bacillati; phylum Actinomycetota; class Actinomycetes; order Kitasatosporales; family Streptomycetaceae; genus Streptomyces; species Streptomyces sp. NPDC007084. The sequence goes on along the minus strand of NZ_JBEYFY010000087.1, from coordinate 15,089 downwards.
CACCGCGTCGGGCACCGCGGCGGACCCTGGCCCGGCGGCCTTCCCCCCGGACGCGGAGGCTCCCCGCTCCGGTACGGGCCCGCTCGCCGAACTGGAGGCCCTGGTCGGCCTGGAGAGCGTGAAGCACGAGGTCACCGGGCTGATCAACCTCAACAAGATGACCAAGCGGCGGACCGAGATGGGTCTGCCCATGCCGCCGATGAGCCGCCATCTGGTCTTCGCGGGGCCGCCCGGCACCGGCAAGACGACAGTGGCCCGGCTGTACGGGGCGGTCCTCGCGGAGCTGGGCATCCTCAGCAAGGGTCACATCGTGGAGGTGGCGCGCGCCGACCTGGTCGCCCAGATCATCGGCGGCACCGCCATCAAGACGACCGAGGTGTTCAACCGGGCGCTGGGCGGGGTGCTGTTCATCGACGAGGCGTACACCCTGACCAACCAGTCGCGGGGCACGGGACCGGACTTCGGCCAGGAGGCGGTCGAGTCCCTGATGAAGCTGATGGAGGACCACCGCGACGAGATCGTGGTGATCGCGGCGGGCTACTCCGAGCACATGGACCGCTTTCTCGCCTCCAACCCCGGCATGGCCTCGCGGTTCGCCCGCACGGTGGAGTTCCCCAACTACGCGCCGGAGGAACTGGTCACCATCGTGCGGGGGTTGTGCGCCAAGCACTACTACGAACTGGCCGACGACGCCCTGGAGGCGCTGTCGCGCTACTTCGAGGAGGTCCCCAAGGGGCCGACGTTCGGCAACGGCCGTGTCGCCCGGCAGGTCTTCGAGTCGATGATCAGCGCCCAGGCGTCCCGGCTGGCCGCGCAGCCGCCGGAGCACGACAGCGACCTGAGCCGGCTGACCGCCGCCGACGTCACCCCGGCGCCGCAGGCACCCACGCCGTCGGGGCAGACACGACCGGAGACACCGGTCCACGGCCAAACCCGGTCGGTGAGGCCGGAGTTGGCGCCCACCTCTCCCCCGGCCGCCCCGGACCCGGCCGCCCCGGCCCGTCCCACCTCGGACCCGGCCGCCCCGGCCCGTCCCACCTCGGACCCGGCCGCCCCGCCCCAGTCGACCCCGACACCACCGACCCCGGCCCCGCCCCTCCCCGAGACTCCACCCGTCCCCAAGACTCCACCCGGCTCCGAGACCCCACCCGTCTCCGCGCGGGCCGGCCGTCATCTGGCCGCGCTCACCGGTCTCGGACCGGTCACCGAGGCGCTGGCCGCCCGGGTCGAGACGCTCGTCGGACTCGGGCAGGGCACCGCGGGACTCGCCGACGTCATCCTGGAGGGCGCCCCCGGCAGCGGACGCCGTGCCGTGGCCGCCGCCTACGGGCGGGCGCTGGCCGAACACGGCGTGGTGGCCTCCGGGGCGTTCGGCCACATGCCGCTGTCCACCGTCCCGGCCCGGTGGCCGGAGCAGCCGCACGCGTATCTGGACCACACCTTCCGGGAAGCGGCGGGCGGTCTGCTCGTCGTCGAGGCCGACGCCGCCTTCGAGCGGCGTCCGGCCGCCGAACGGGACGCCGTGGTCGACGCGTTGGCCGGCCAGGCCGCGTCACGCGAAGCGCACGACGCCGTTCTGGTGCTGTCCGGCAGCGCACCCCACCTGATGGATCTGCTCCGGGACCGTACGGATCTGGCGGCGGCTTTCGCCGAGTATCTGCGGCTGCCCGCCTGGACGGGCGCCGGGCTCGCCGAACTCACCCGCCGGCGGCTGACCGTGCTCGGTTTCGAGGCCGGTGACGAGGTGACGGCGGCACTGGCGGGCCAGGACCCGGCGCACGGCGCCCATGGCGCGCACCGGCTGGCCGACCGGATCGCCGCACGCGCCCGCGCCCGCCGCCTGGTGCTGGACGACCTCGCCGGGGACCTCCCGGTGCCCGCGGCCACGCTGGTGGCGCCCTGACGGGACGAACGGGCAGAGATCTGCGGTCGGTCGGGCAGCGTGCCCGGAATCCGGTCAACGACCGCCGCCGGCCCCGACGACGATCGTGACGACCGACGACCCCACCAAGGAGAGGAACGGCCATGGCCGGCAACACAGAAGCATCGGTGAACATCGCGGGCATGAAGTCCGCCCAGGGCAGCTTCCAGTCCGCGCTGGACGAGGCCAACAGCAGCTACACGCAGATGCAGAGCCAGATCGACGCGCTGCGGGCGAGCTGGACCGGCGAGGCGGCGAGCACCTACCAGGGCGCGATGGACACCTGGCTGCGGGACTTCGCGACCGTGCGCGCCCAGCTCGGCCTGATGCTGGAGAAGCTCCAGGCCAACACGGGCACGTACACGACCACGCACCAGGCCACCACGGACACGGCGAACACCCTCCACAAGAGCATGACGCAGCCCCTCCCGGGCTTCTAGTCAACTCCCTTCCCTCACACACCCGTTCACAGCGAGGAGCCCGCGATGCCCACGTACACCGTGCAGATGAACCAGATCGAGTACGTCGTCGGTGAGATGGCCGCGATCAGCAAGAAGATCCAGGAGACGCTGACCGACCTGGACGACAGCACGAAGATCCACCTCAGCGAGTGGACCAGCGACGCGCGCAGCACGTACGACACCGTCAAGCTGAAGTGGGACACGGCCGCCGCCGACATGGTGACCCAGGCCCAGAACGCCACGAACTCGCTCGGCCACATCAACGAGGCCTACCACGCGGGTGAGCGGCACGGTGTGAGCCTCTGGGACCAGTGACATGGCGACCACGGACGAGGCAGCCGACCGGCACAACAACGACTCCGACAACAGCGGCGGCGACCACGGCACGACCAGCTCCCACCAGGGCGGCGACGACCACCACTACCACGGTGGCACGGACGTCCTGCACGGTCCGGGCATTCTCAGCGACCCCCACCCGTTCGTGCCGCCGCCGGTGCCGGGCGGGAACGGCTCGAACGGGACCTCGGTCAGTACGCCGTCGATGGAGCTGTTCGCCACCAACATCGGCCTGCTGATCCAGCCGGTGCGGGACGTCGCCGACGGTCTCGCGGACGTCTCGATCGCCCCGGGCGCGTTCTACCACGCCAACGTGATGCGCACGGAGGTCAACGGCCCGAACGCCGACGCGGGCCTGAAGAAGAGTTACGGGGACGCGCTGTCCGCCCTGGTCAAGGGGCTCACGGATCTGCGGGACGGGGTGAAGCAGCTCAGTCACGACTACGGGACGACGGAGGAGGCCAACAACATGACGGCCACCGACCTCGCGACCGCGCTCGGCAACACCGCCAACGACTTCAACACCATGATGACCTCGAACGGCGGCACCGGGATGACCGGCCCCGGCAACCCCACGACGAACACCCCGGCCCCCGCCTGAGCCGTATCCCGGCGGCCGGGACCCGGGGCGGGACGGCGGACTCGGCACAGGTGCGTCCGGAGGACTCGGCACAGGTACGTACGGCGGACACGGCACAGGTGCGTACAGGAGACGACAGTGGCGGACTACAACAGCGGCGGCTTCCACCAGGGCGACGACGGCACGATCTTCGGCAACCCCGACGGCTCGTCCAACGGCAGCATCCACGACTACGACAACTGGGACTGGAAGCAGATCAAGGCGGCCATCACCGGCATGGCCGCGGGCGTCTCGAACGACGCCAACGTGGCCCACGCCCGTGCCGTCGCCGACCCGCAGTCGCTCATGGACGCCGCCAACGCCTTCTACCACGTGCAGCGGACCCTGGAGGGCATCACCAAGAGCCTGGTCGACCAGGCCAAGGCGCTCGCGGGCGAGAACGGGCCGTGGAGCGGGGCCGCCGCCGACTCCTTCCTCGACATGATGACCAACTTCTCCCGGCAGGTGAAGGCCAACGCCGATGTCCTGGCCGGGGGTTCGACCGGTGACCGCTCGGTCCCCCACCAACTGGCGAACAACGCGATCACCCTGCGGAGCGCGCAGAACAAGCTCGCCGAGATCGACACCTGGTACGCCGACCAGGCGATCGCGATGGGCGTCAGGCCGATGTCGAACGGGCTGATCCCGATCAGCCAGAAGCCCGAACTCGTCCAGATGATGAACGAGGATATGCGCAGCGTCCTCAAGAGTCTGGCGCACACCTACCAGGTCACCACGGACAACATCGTCAACCCCGTGCCGGTGAACTCTCCCGCCAACAACCCGCAGGGTCCCGGCACCGGCGACGGCCCGCCGGACGACGGTCCCGACCTCGGCGGACCGGACGAGGGGATCGGGAACACGGGCGACCTCTCGGACCTGTCGGGCCTGACGGACACCGCGCTGGACAAGGGGCTCGACACCGGCGAGGGCATCGGCGGCCTGGGCGGGCCCGACGGGCTGGGCGGCCTGGGCGGTCTTGACCCGTCCGGCGACCTGACGGGATTCCCCGGCGATCCGTCCGCGCTGGACGGCACGGGCCTGGACGGCATCGGCCCGGGCGGCACCGGGCTCGACGGTCCGGGTCCGGACGGCACCGGACTCGGCGACCTCGGCCTCGACGGACTCGACGGACTCGATCCGTCGGCGCTGGACAACGCGCTCAATCCCGTCTCGTTCCCGGGCCTCGGCGGCCTGGGCGGACTCGGCGGACCGGGGACCGGCCGACTGGGCACCGGGAAGGGCGCCTTCGACGGTCTGTCGACGGCCGACCCCGAGGCGTTCGGGGACACCGGTCTCACCGACGGCCTTGGAGACGGCCTCACCGACGGACTCACCGACGGACTCACCGACGGACTCACCGGCGGCCTGGACAGCGGCCTGGACAGCGGCCTCACCGACGGGCTCGCCACCGAGTCCGGAATGCCGTCACAGCTCGCGACTTCCTCCGGGATGCCGTACATGCCGGGCATGGGCGGTACGGGCTCGGGCGGCGCTCTGTCGTCGGAGCCCACGGACGCCTCCGGGCTGCTCGACGCGAGCGCGGAGCCCTGGGAGGGCGAGGCGCTGACCGGCGGCGACGAGGTCGGCTCGACGGAGGGCGCGGCCGCGGGCGGCGAGGGTCTGGCGACGGGCGGCATGCCCTACCTGCCCGGCATGGGCGGCATGGGCGCGGCGGGTGCGGGCCGGGACGCGACCGGTGAACGGACCGACGCCTCGGGCCTGTTGGACGAGAGCACCGAGCCCTGGGAGGGCGGCGAGGACACCGAGAGCGACGAAGTCGGCTCGGCGGAGGGCGCCCTCCCCGGGGTTCCGTACCTGCCCGGGTTCGGAGCGTCCGGGACGACGGGGCGGGGGTCCCGTACGGGCACGGACACGGGCGCCGGCAACACCGGAGACGCCACCGCCACCGGTGCCGGCACCGGCACCGGCACCGGCACCGGAGAGGCCGATGGCGCGGAGTCCGCCGGGGAGTCGACGGCGACGGCACCGGGCCACACGCCGGGGGCCGCCGTGGCGGAACCGGCGACCGCTCCGGCCCCGGTCGCGGTCGGCTCCGACGGACTGCCGCTGCCCGGTGACGACGGGAGTGCCGTCGTCCCGCGACCGGTGGCCGACGACGGCGAGGAGGACTTCTCCGCGTGGGAGGCCGGGGCGGGCGCGGGCGCCTTCGTCCCGCTGCTGTGGGCGGTAGCCGGGGAGCGGGAGTCGCGGGAGACCGCCGAGGAGGAGCAACGGGGCGCGGCGAGCGAGCCGTTGAGCACCTGGCAGCCGGAGCGGCAGGCCCCCGGGACCGCGCCCGCGGCACACCTCGTCCGGGGGGTGTCGGGGTGTGGCGACGGAGGCCTCGAACCGGAGGACCCGGACGGGGAGGCCGAGGAGGAGACCGAGGAGACCGGCCGGGGCATCGCGGACCTGCTGGTCCAGGAGGAGAGCACGTGGGGCACGGTCCCCGACGGCCCCGCCGCGACGTACTGAGTCCGCCCGGGTGCTGGACCACTCCGTACCGAGTCCGCCCCGGTCCGGGACCCGCACGTACCGAGTCCACCCCCGTCCGGGGCCCGCACCCACCGAGTCCGCCCGGGTCCAAGACCCGGAGCCGTCAACACCGTCCGCAGGGAGAGGAGTTCAGGTGCCCAGCCCGTACGACCAGCAGATCGAGGGCCTGCTGGAGCAGTACCGCCGGCAGCGCGAGGAGGCCGCCGAGACGCGGCGCCGGATCAACGCGACGACGTCGACCGCGACCGCCCCGCGCCAGACGGTGAAGGTGACCGTCGGCGCGCAGGGCGAGGTCACCGCCATCGAGTTCCCGACCGGCGCCTACCGCCGGATGGCCCCGAAGGAGCTGGCGGAGGTGCTGCTCGCCACCATCCGGCAGGCCCGCTCCGAGGCGCTGGACGGTGTCGCCGGTGTGCTCGCCGGTGAGCTGCCGCCCGGGGTGACGGTGGCCGATCTGCTCCAGGGCCGGGTCGACCCCGCCGCCCTGCTGCCCGAGGACCCGGCGATGCCGGACTCCGTACGCGATTACGTCGACCACGGCTTCCAGGGAGAGACCCATGAGTGACGGCAGGTTCTCCGTCGACACCGACCGCCTCGGGCAGGCCGCTCCGCAGGTCCAGGAGCTGGCCGGACGGATCCGGTCCATCGCGACCAAGCTGGACGGCCGGCTCTCCGCGCTCGGCGCGTGCTGGGGCGACGACGAGAGCGGACGGCAGTTCCACGAGCAGTACGCCGAGCCCAAGCGGCAGCTCGCGCACGGCATCACCGGGGTCGGTGACGTCTTGGACAGCACCGTCGAGGGCATCCGCACCATGGCCAAGGGCTTCGAGCGGACCGAGGAGCAGAACGTCGAGGCGCTGCGCGCGATCACGCCCTCCGAGTCCGCGACGGTGAACGAGTCCGCACCGCACCGCACCCGCCGCTAGAGCACGGCCCGACAGAGGAACACGGCAGCACATGAGCGTCGAGATGCCCCCCGAGCTGGCCTGGGTCGCCCGGCTGGCGGTCGGGCAGGCCTGGCCCAAGGGCGACGAGGACAATCTGCACGCCCTCGGCCAGGCCTGGAACGAGGCCGCGCAGGAGCTGAAGGGCATCAGCGAGCAGATCGGCGCGTCCGGCAACGGTGTTCTGGAGAGTGTGGGCGGGCAGGTCGCGGACGAGTTCCGCGGCTTCGTCACCCAACTGGAGTCCACGCTGCCGGAGATGGCGCAGTCCGCGGACCAACTGGGCAAGCTCGGCAAGCACACCGCCGTCCAGGTCGAGTACTCCAAGTACATGATCCTCGGCCAGCTCATCCTGCTGGCCGCGCAGATCGCCCAGTGGGCCTTCTTCGCGCCCGAGGTGATCCCGCTGGCCGTCACCGCGGCGCGCCTCGCGGTGAAGATGATCCTGCGGCGGCTGCTCATCTCCGTGGCGACCGGCGTGGCCATCAACGTCGGCCTCGACGTGGCCGTCCAGACCATCCAGTTCCTCAAGGGCGACCGCACCGAGTGGAGCACCGACAACACGGTCTCGGCGGTCGTCTCCGGTGCCATCGGCGGGGCCATGGGCGGACTGTTCTTCGGGGCGGGCAGCGTGCTGGCCCCGAAGTTCGCGCACTCCCTGCTCGGCAAAGGCGTTCTGGGCGCGGCGACCGGCCTGAGCACCGCCGGGATCATGTACGGGATCTACAAGAGCGGCCAGGACGAGTTCGGTTCGTCGGTCTCCGCGGGGGCGCTCGGAGCGCTGGGCGGCGGAGGCAAGCGGCGCTTCGGCGGCAAGGGAGGCACCACCGAGGTCGACCCGGTCCATGTGAACGTGCCCGGCCCGCTCACCTTCGATCTGCCCGGCCTGGAGACGGCGGAGAAGGCCGCGCTGTCGGACCCGCCGCCGACCTCGGCCAAGTCGGCGCCCGTGACCGGCGGGGAGACGAACTCCCACACCGTGCGCGAGAACGGGCCGACGACGACCAGGTCCGCCACCGAGACCGACGGGGCCGGAGTCCACGCGCGGAACACCGGCAGCGCCCCGGCGGTCCACGGCACGACCGAGGGCACGCACACCCCGGGGGCGGGCTCGCTCGACGGCGGCCTGCCGGGGTTCGCCACCACCCTCAGGAACACCCCCGGCACCACCTCGCCCCCATCGTCCGCCTCCTCCTCGTCCGCCTCGTCCTCGTCCAGCACCAGGGGTCCGGGGGCATCCCGTACGGCGACGCCGGGTCCGACCTCGGCCGTCCGCACCGGCACTCCTTCCGGCGTCGGATCAGGCGCCGGCGTCGGCACCAGGCAGGGCGCGGGCGCGAGTACGGGCATGGGCACGAGCACGAGTACGGCGAGCGGCGCCTCGTCCGCTCCTCGCCCCACGACGACCTCCGGCGGCCCGGCCCCGGCCAACTCGCCTACGGAGCCGGCCCGTTCCTCGCCAGCGTCCGAAGGACCCGCCCGGTCCGCCGAGGCACGGCCCTCCTCCGTGCGCACCGAGACGGCCTCCCGGGCGGCCGGCAACGGCACGACCGCAGGAGCGGCGACTCCCTCGTCCGCCCGACCGGCGACCACGACGACCACGGCGACGGCGACGGCCGGGACAGCTACGACGGCCGTGGGGACCAGCACGGCCGCAGCCACGGCCGGAGCCACTCAGCACGCCCCCGCTCCGGAGGCGGCCGAGGCCCCCGAGGGTCCGGCGAAGGCGGCGACCAGCGGGGCGGAGACGCCCGCGACGACGGAGGCCGCCGGCACGCCGCCCGGCACCGGCAGAGCGGCGGACCCGTCGACTCCGGTGACGGCCGGAGACCCCCCGCCCTCACGTCCCGGCACCCCGCCGACGCCCACGCCCGACCCCACCCCTCCCCCACCGCCGGGCCACCTGCACGGCGAGTCGGCTCCCCCGCCCCGGATGCGGCTCGACCGCACCCCGCGCTTTGTCGTCCGGTCCGCCTTCGAGGCGCGCCGGTTCACCTACCAGGGGGCCCCGGTCACCGACCTCACGGTCAGGGTCGCGTTCCGCGGCGACGGTGAGGGCCACGACACGGGGGCCGTATGGGAGCGGATGGCCGACGGCGTCCGGCAGTTCCTCAACGAGCCCGGCTACCACCTGCCGAACGGCGACCGTCTGCACGTGACGGTGTTGCGGGCGCGGCCCGGCGACGACCCGCACCTGACTGTGGACCTCGTCGGCCGGGACCGGGGCATGGACCAGCGGTCGTGGTGGCCGGACGCCGAACCCGTCGACTACGCGCACGAGTTGGCCCACCAGATCGGGCTGCGCGACGAGTACCGGGACGCGAGCACTCCGCACCGCCCCGCCGTCGAGGGCAGCCTCCAGGGCGACTACCGGGCGGCGGCCCCGGAGAACCTGCGGCAGGCGGGCCTGCGGGACCGTCATCTGCGGCTGATCGGCGCCCTGGTGGGCGACCTGGACGAGACTCCCGCGAGCCCGCGCCCGGCCGAGCCCGCGACGGCGGGACTCCCGCACGACGAGGAGTGGGCGCGCGCCTGGCACGGCGCCGTGGCCACCGACCGGAGCCATGTGTGGGTGGACCCGGTGTCCGACCCGCTGCGTCACGCCGGGGACGGCACCCCCGACGGGAGCGGTGAGCCCCGGCCCATCGCGCCGGATCACGAGTCCGCGGGGCGCGACGAGGACAGCCCGGCGGCAGCGGACCGCCCGGTGGGAGAGGGCGGCCCGGCGGGCCGGGACCATCCGGCGAGCGGGGACGGCATCAGGGACGGCGACCGGCCCGCGACCGGATCCGCATCCGCATCCGCATCCGCGTACGGGACCAGGTTCGCGACCCGGTCCGCGAGCCAGGACCCGGCGATCCGGGAGGAGAACCGGCCCGGCGGCGGGGAGCAGGCCCCCGAGGTCGCCCCGCGCACCTTCGGCACGCCGGAGTACGCGCCCAACAACTCGCTGATCATGCAGCCCGGTTACGCCTCCGGCGACCAGTTCGGCATCCTGGCCTCACTGCTGCACGACCCGAACCGGCACGTCCTCATCGCCCGTGGACCGGCCGCGGGTCTCCCGGGGCACGCCCCGGTCCGCGACAAGTCCCGCGCCATCGCGGCCTTTTACCGTGAGAGCGGCATCCCCGATTCCCGTATCCACTTCGTGGACGTCCCCAGCATGGAGACGGGCCACAACGTCTGGCCCGCCCTGAACCAGGAAGCGACCCGGATCGCCCGGGACCAGTGGCTGATCCGGAAGTCCTTCCGCGAGATGTTCCAGGTCAAGGAGTTGTGGGGCGTCACCGACGGCACCGAGCACGTCGCGCGGGAGTTCTCCGCCGGTCTTCGGGACCAGGTCCGCGACGCGTGGGATCTGGGCCCGCACCACGATCCGGCGGTGGAGGCGTGGCTGGCCGGACAGGGCATCCACCTACCGGGAGGCGACAAGCCCGTCCTGGTGCTGTGGTCCCGTTTCTCGGGCAAGGCCACACAGTGGTCCGACCTCAGAAGCCGGATGGAGCACGACACCAGCTTCCAGGGTGTCCGACAGCTCCTGCGCAATCTGGGGGACAGCTACAAAGCGGTGATCATCACCGGCGACCCGCACCCCGACCCCGCCAAGAGCGGCAAGTGGGACGAGCTGGTCCATGAGATGCGCGGCGAACTGGGCACCGACGCCATCCACCACGTCACCGGCTTCTGGCGCGGCACCGACCCGGGGCTCGCCGCGTGGGGCGGCAACACCCGCACCGGTCAGTTCCGGCTCTACGACCACCTGGACCGCCGGCACGGAGTGCAGCACCTCGGCTTCCGCTCGGGGAACCTGGAGGCCGTGGCGCTGATCGGCCAGGACGTCCACTATTTGGAGGAGTCGGACGCGACCGGCTCCCGCCGGATGGAGGCCTGGCACAACACCGGCACCGGCAGGACCCGCAAGGGCGGCCTCGCCCCCGGGTACGAGCGCGTCGTCGTGAGCGCCCCGCCGACCGCGTCCGGCCGCTACGCGAAGCAGTTCGAAGCCGACGAGCCGCCGTACAGCGGGTACACGCCCGCCGACCCGGCCAGGGCCGGCTGGAGCAAGCCGGTCGACGTGTACGGCAGGGAACGGGGTTTCGACCACACCGACCTGGAGTCGATCCGGGAGGAGCTGGGGCTCGACGGCCGGGGCCAAGGCCATGCCGGCGTCGACACGGACCGTCTCCAGCACGCCCGGCGCCGCTACGAGGCGGTGCGGGATCACATCCGCGCCAACAAGGCCATGGCCGGATACGACGTCGAGCAGTATCTGGCGCCGATCGACCGGTTCTTCGCGGTCGACCCGGCGAACTATCCCCACGGCGCCTCGCAGATGTACGCGGACTTCGTGGAGAGTTATCTGCCGCACTTCCCGGTCGTCTGGGAGACCCAGCGCCAGATCCGGCAGAACCTGGCCTGGCAGGCCTACTACCAGCAGCAGGCACAGCAGGGTCACCCCCAGCAGGCACAGGGCGGCCCCGCACAGCAGGCGCAGGCGGGCGGGGGCGAACTCGCGCCGCGCGCCCCGCAGCCGAAGGCCTCGGACGACACCCGGGCCGGCGGTGCAGTCGCCCCGTCGGACGGCACCGCCATGATGACGCGCCCGGCACCTGCCCCGACGGACGCCCAGCCCTGGGCGGAGGCGGAGTCCTCCGCCCAGGGGCGGGCCCGCGCCGACGCCGAGCACCCCTCACTGTCGGCCGTGCCGACCACGGACGGCTTCGCCGAGCTGCGCCATCTGTCCTCCACCGGGGTCACCCCGGCCGAGGCACGGGCCCGTTACGGAATGCCCGAGGCGAACTTCGACAAGTTCAAGGAGATCGCGGCCAAGCACCAACTGCGGATCGACGTGCGCCCGACCAACCCGACCGCCCCCGACTGGCTCGACCAGGGCAAGCTGCCCAAGCCGAAGGACATCAAGGCCAAGTCGATCAACGACGTGGACGTCCACCTCGGCGCCCGGGCCGAACACCGCGGCCTGATCGGGTACTTCAGGCCTCGGATGCCCGAGCGCGGCGGCTTCGACGACCGGACCTGGGACCGTGTCGAGGCACGGTTCGCGCAGCGTAACGAGGAGTTCGAGACACTCGCCCCGGTCATGGCGAACCTGGCGGCCGAGGGGAGGTTCAAGGTCGAGGACGGGCTCGTGTTCGGCCGGGACCGGGAGGGCGGCTGGCGCGAGATCACCGGCGACCACGACGTGTTCGACATCAGCACGCCCGGCAGTACGCGGCTCAAGGGCAGCCCGTACGACCGGGTGATCGGCGAGATGGTCGGGAACGACATGGCCGTCATGCACGGCGCCCACATGGACTGGGAACCGTCGTCGCCGTTCAGCAAGGGCATCTTCACCAAGATCGTGGAGTCGCACCAGGAGGGCGGCGAGCCCCTGCTCCGCTTCCGCCCCGGCGTGAACGACGCAGAACTCGTCCACGCCCGGCCCGTGGTACCCCACGACGCCCGGCCGCCTGTCGCGCTCCCCGCCCCTCCCCGCGAAGACCTCCGGACCGGCACCCCGGACAGGGAAACGGAGACGGCGGCCGAGACGGCACCGGAGACGTCGGCCGGGAGCCGGGCCGAGCCCGAACTGCCGCCGGCGGAGCGGGCGGACACTGAACTGCCGGCGGCGGACCGGTCCGAACCCGAACTGCCGCTGCCGGAGGCCGAGTCCGCGACCGTACGACCCGAACCGGAGGTCGCCGCAACGGAAATGACTGCGGTACCGCCCGAACTCCCCCTCACCGAAACGGACTCGAACCCGGCAACGGACCCATTGGCGGAACCTGCGACGAACCCGATGGCGAACCCGATGGCGAACCCCGCATCGGACCAGCGGCGGGCCGTGCCGGAGCCCGAGCCCCTGGTCGTCGAGCCGGACGGCGACCCCATGAGTCCGCCCACGCCGACCAGTGACGCCGGCCGGCCGGGTGAGCCGCCCGAGCCCGTCGTGCACCCGGCCCCGGCCCCGGCTCCGGAACCGCACGCAGACCCGCCGGCGCTGCTGACCGGCCGCTACCAGCGGTCGCTGGCCGGGATCAAGATCACGGACGCGCCCGGCCCCGAGGCGCTGCGTGCCCGTGTCCTCGCGACGCTGCCGCCCGCGTACCGGACCGACCCGCAGGTCGTACAGAAGCTCGACGCCGAGTTCGATCCGGCCACCTTCCGTGCGAAGCACGACCAGATGGTCAACGGCGGCCGGCACTTCCGCCTCCGGGTCGGCGGCGCCCCGCACGACGTGGTGCTCAGGGCGTACCCGGCGGGCTGGCGCCAGCAGAGCGGCGCGAGCCGGACCGAGGGGAACGACGGCAAGGGGTTCGAGCGGACGGCGGAGGCCAAGCGGCAGGACGAGCCGAAGAAGACCTCCCTCACCACCTCCGAGGCGGGCCTCGACCTGGCGCCGGTCGTGATCCGCCCGGTTCCGGGCCATCCGGACCAACTCGGCGTGGTCACCCCGTCGGTGAAGGCGGGCGGTGTCTCGCACGCCGCCGACACCTCGGTGACGACCGGCTCCGAGTCGGCCTCGAAGACCGCGCTCACCGGTCCGACCGACACCTATGTGTCCAGCTTCCGCTACGAGGCCGACGTCATCGCCCCTGACGGCCATACGCTGCCCCGGCCGAGCACCGAGCCCATCGTGGGCGACGTCACCGCCGAGATCGCCCGCCCCACGGCGGACCCGGGCGCCCCCGCGCCGGCGAACGGCCGGCAGCACGACTGGGCCGCAGCCGCCGAGCGACCGCTCGACATCACCGGCCTCGACTCCGTCCGTACGGAGGTCTTCCGCCAACTCCCCCGCGAGCAACGCCCGGACGGCGTCGCCCACCACGCCATCCTCGACTTCCTGTCCCCGAAGAACGTCGTCGACGGCTTCGAGCACGCCGCCGGCTGGGGCCTGACCTCGAAGCGGCTCGACCTCTCCGGCGGCGGCCACGCCTGGCTCCGGCTGACCCTGGAACCCGAGACCTCCGTCCACGAGGGCACCGTCTCCGACAAGCACACCGTCAGCAGCAAGGCGACCGGGGAGCACGGGACCGGCCGTACGGACAGCTCCTCCTGGTCGGTCGGCCTGAACGGCGGCGGGTCCCGGCGGCTGTGGGAGAGCCGGCAGACACGGGAGTCCACCTGGCTGACCGTCACCGGCGGCTACACCTACGCCCACAGCCAGGCGCACCAGGAGAAGGGCAAGCAGACCTTCTCGCTGGAGAGCAGCGTCGAGCACGCGGGCACCGGCGACCTGATCGGCACCCGGGTGCGGTTCCGCGTCGAGGTGCTGCGCGACCACTTCTCGCCGCGCGCGGACGGTCTGCGCGCGGTCCGCCCCGAGCCCGCCCCGCCGGCCGCCGCCCCCGGCGCGGCGAACCCGCCCGCCACGCCGACCGGCGAGGTCCTGCGGGTCCGGACCCGCCCGGAACCGGCGCCCGGCGCCCAGGACGGGCCCGACGGCCAGGCCGGACAAGGCCGGCCGGACGGTCCGGGCACCCGTGCCGTGCCCCGGGACCTGCGCGCGCCGCTGACCGCCCACCGCACCACGTTCACCGACGTCCCGGGCTCGCTGGAGCTGGAGCGGCACATCACGCGGCGGCTGCACGAGCTGGCCCCCGGCATCCTCCCGCCGCCGGACGGGGGCGAGGGCCGGGTCACCCCGCAGGCCATGGAGAACCAGCGTCTGCTGCGCGAACGCGTCTCCGGCTCCGGCCTGCGCGCCGAGGGCGGCCACCTGCTCGACGGCACCTTCCGGATCACCCTGGACGCCTCCCATCTGCCGGGGCTGCCCGGCCGGACGTACGAGGTGGTGATCCGGGCCAACACCACGGCGGGCGCCCACGACGGGGCCGTACGCTCGACGGCCAAGCACACGGTGACCCGCGGCCACGCCGCCGACAAGGGGGTCACCCGGGGCAGCAAGCACACCGGCGGGATCAGCGGCAACGTCCGCCGGGCGCTCAACCCGGTGGACACGGTGCGGGCGTTCGGCCTCGGCGGCGCCGACGGTTCGTACGGTCCGTCGCGGCAGACCGTCGCCGGTACGGAGACGCAGGTCAAGCGCGGGTTCCAGCACAAGGGGCAGGCCGACGCGTTCAGTTGGCCGGTGACGTACAGCGTCATGATCGGCCCGCACCGGGAGGGCGAGGCGCCGGGTGCCCTGCCCGCGGACCGGTCCGCCGACGGGCAGGCCCGGCATCCGGTGCTCGGGGTCGCGCCCGCGGGCGGCGAACCGCTGCGCCTCGACGCCCAGTCCGCCGACCTCAAGCGCTCCAACGCCGAGCTGGAGCAGTTCGCCTACGTCGCCTCGCACGACCTCCAGGAAC
>NZ_JBEYFY010000086.1:0-21249 GCF_040703595.1 Streptomyces sp. NPDC007084 | reverse complement strand
GGACTGCCGAGCCCGCCGGGCCGGCCGAACCCGCCGGTGCCACCGGGACCGCGCGGCCCGGCCGGCGGCCGGGGGCGTCGTCCGGGGCCACCGCGTCGCCCGGTACGGACGGCTCGCGGCGCAGTGAGATCCGGCGGCACGAGCTGGCGACCTTCCTGCGCAGCCGCCGCGAGCGCATCACGCCCGAGCAGGTCGGCCTGCCCCGGGGCCGCAGGCGGCGGACGCCGGGGCTGCGCCGCGAGGAGGTCGCGCAGCTCTCCGCGGTGGGGGTGACCTGGTACACGTGGCTGGAGCAGGCGAGGGACATCCAGGTGTCCGAGCAGGTGCTCGACGCGCTCGCGCGGACCCTGCTGCTGGACGCCGGTGAGCGCGCCCACCTCTTCCTGCTGGCCGGCGCCGTGGACCCCTCGCCGGCCGCGCAGTGCTCGGGGATCACACCGGCGCTGCGGCTGACGCTGCGCCAGTTGGAACCGGTCCCGGCCTGTATCCAGAACGACCGCTACGACATCCTGGCGTACAACCGCACCTACGCCCGGCTGATGATGCGCGACCTCGACTCGGTACCGCCCGCCGACCGCAACTGTGTGCTGCTGGCCTGCACGAACGCCGAGTGGCGCGAGTCGATCGTCTTCCTGGACGAGGCGCTGCGGCTGATGGCGGCGCGGCTGCGGGTGTCAATGGCCGGCCACCTTGGCGAGCCGGCCTGGAAGATGCTGGTGAAGCGGCTGCGGACGGAGTCGGCGGAGTTCCGCGAGATCTGGGAGCGGTACGAGGTGGTGGGCGGCGCCCGCGGCAAGACGAAGCAGTTCGTGAGCCCGTACGTCGGTCTCGTCACGGTCGACCACACCGACCTGTGGCTCGCGCCCGCGCAGGGGGCCCGCATGGTGATCTATCCGCCGGCCGACGAACAGAGCCGCGAACGGCTGGAGAGGCTGCACACGATCGCCCTGGCGGCCGAACTGGAGGCGGGGCCGCAGACGGAACAGGCGGGAGCGGCCTGACCCTCCGGGCGGCCTGACCCTCCGGGCGGCCTGACCCTCCGGGCGGCCTGATCCTCCCAGGTGGCCTGACCCTCCCGGGCGACCTGCCCCTCCCGGTCGGCCTGACCATCCGAGCCGCGCGGAACCAGCTCAGGCGGCCGACGTGTCCCGGGCCCGTTCGCCCGTCGTGTCCCCGACCTCCGGTGCCTCCAGCAGGCGGGCCGTGCGGTCGGCCGTGCCGCGGGCCCAGCGTCCGCTGGTGAGCGCGCCGAGAACGAGGACGGCGAGACCGCAGCCCGCGATGATCCACCAGCCGGGGCGGGCGGCGGAGACGAACGTGTCGCGGTAGGCGGAGGCCTGGATGCCGGAGGCGAGGGCCGCGCCGATGACGGCGACGCCGAGGGTGCCGCCGATCTGCCGGCTGGTGGAGGCGACGGCCGCGGCGACGCCCGCCTGGGTGCGCGGCATGCCGGAGACGGCCGTGTTGGTGATGGGGGCGTTGACGAAGCCGAAGCCGAGGCCGAAGAAGACGTAGCCGATGACGAGGGTGACGTTCGACGTCTCGGCCTCGAACGCGGCGAACAGGACGCCGCTGACGGTCATGGAGACACCGGCGATCAGCAGGGAAAGCCGGGGGCCGCGGCTGCCGACGAGGCGTCCCGAGAGGGGCGCGCAGACGAAGCACAGGATCGCCATCGGCAGCATCCACAGGCCCGCGTGCAGGGCGTCGAGGCCGCGCACGTTCTGCAGGTAGAGCGTGGACAGGAACAGGAAGCCGCTGAGCGCGGCGAACGCGCTGACCGCGATGACGGTGGCGCCGCTGAACGGGGCCGAGCGGAAGAAGCGCAGGTCGATGAGGGGTTCGTCGCGGCGCGGCTCGTACCACAGGAGGCCGAGCAGGGCGGCGAGGGCGATCGCGCCGAAGGCGAGGGTGGGGCCGGGCCCGGAGGTGGGCGCCTCGATGATCGCGTAGGTGAGGGAGCCGAGGAGCGCGATGACCAGGAGCTGGCCGACCGGGTCGGGGCGGCGGGCCTTGGGGGCGCGGGACTCGGGGACGAAGCGCAGGGTGAGCAGCAGGGCGGCGAGACCGACGGGCAGGTTGATCCAGAAGATCGAGCGCCAGCCCACGGTGTCGACCAGCAGCCCGCCGACGAGGGGGCCTGCGGCCATGGAGATGCCGACGACGGCACCCCAGGCGCCGATCGCGCGGGCGCGTTCGCGGGGGTCGGTGAAGGTGTTCGTGATGATCGACATGGCGACCGGGTTGAGCATCGAGCCGCCGACGGCCTGGATCATCCGGAAGACGATGAGGGCGTCGAGGTTCGGGGCCAGGGAGCAGAGCACCGAGCCGATGGTGAACAGCACGAGGCCCGCCATGAAGACCTTGCGGCGGCCGATGCGGTCGGCGGTGGAGCCCGCGAGCATCAGCAGGGAGGCCAGCACCAGGGTGTACGCGTCGATCGTCCACTGCATGCCCGCGACGCTCGCGTGCAGTTCCTTCTGCATGGAGGGGAGGGCGACGTTCAGGATGGTGACGTCGAGGCTCACGATCAGCAGGCTCATGCAGCAGATCGCGAGCACCAGCATGCGGTGGCGGTGGCTCAGCTCGGGCATTCCCTCAGCGTAGCCCGACGTCGATAGTGTGTCTAACTAATGACCCCTACATGATCCGCCTGATGCCCCCGGCATGATCCACCGCCCCAGGGCCGGGCGTCGTCGGGCCGGGCGTCGTCGGGCCGGGCATCGTCCGTGCGGGCACCCGGCGCGGTACGCCACAATGGGGGAATGCCCACGCCCACGTCCACCGTGAACTCCGTGCTGTCGATCGGTCCCCACCAGGTGCAGCCGCCCGTCGTCCTCGCCCCCATGGCGGGCATCACGAACGCGCCGTTCCGCACGCTCTGCCGCGAGTTCAGCGGCGGCAAGGGGCTGTTCGTGAGCGAGATGATCACGACGCGGGCGCTGGTCGAGCGCAACGAGAAGACCATGCAGCTCATCCACTTCGACGCGAGCGAGAAGCCGCGCTCGATCCAGCTCTACGGCGTCGACCCCGCGACCGTCGGCAAGGCCGTCCGCATGATCGCGGACGAGGGTCTCGCCGACCACATCGACCTCAACTTCGGCTGCCCGGTCCCCAAGGTGACCCGCAAGGGCGGCGGCTCCGCGCTGCCCTACAAGCGGAACCTGCTGCGCGCGATCCTCCGCGAGGCCGTCACCGGCGCCGGGGACCTGCCCGTCACCATGAAGATGCGCAAGGGCATCGACGACGACCACATCACCTTCCTCGACGCCGGACGCATCGCGGTCGAGGAGGGCGTCACCGCGATCGCGCTGCACGGCAGGACCGCCGCCCAGCACTACGGCGGCACCGCCGACTGGGACGCCATCGCGCGGCTCAAGGAGCATGTGCCGGAGATCCCCGTTCTCGGCAACGGCGACATCTGGTCGGCGGACGACGCGCTGCGGATGGTCCGCGAGACCGGCTGCGACGGCGTGGTCGTCGGCCGCGGCTGCCTCGGCCGGCCGTGGCTGTTCGGCGACCTGGTCGCCGCGTTCGAGGGCCGCGAGGAGTACGCCCGGCCGACGCTGCGCGAGGTCGCGGCCGTCATGGTCCGGCACGCCACGCTGCTCGGCGAGTGGATCGGGGACGAGGCGCGCGGCGTCATCGACTTCCGCAAGCACGTCGCCTGGTACCTGAAGGGCTTCTCCGTCGGCTCCCAGATGCGGGGGCGCCTCGCGGTCACCTCGTCCCTGGCCGAACTCTCCGACGGGCTCGCCGAGCTGGACCTCGACCAGGAGTGGCCGGCCGGCGCGGACGGCCCCCGCGGGCGCACCTCCGGCAACAACCGCGTGGTCCTCCCGGACGGCTGGCTGAAGGACCCCTACGACTGCGCGGGCGTCGGCGAGGACGCCGAACTGGACACCTCCGGCGGCTGACCCCGCCCCCCGCGCGGACCACGGACGCCGGCTCTCCCGCGGACGCCGGCTCTCCCGTGGACCACGGACGCCAGCTCTCCCGCGTCCGGCTGCCCCGCCGTGCGGCGCGGTGCGCGGGCCGGCCCCCACCGGCCCGCGCGTTCCCCCGCCCCTCGGATGGCCTCCGGTGGATCTCAGGCGCCCCCGACCGCCGTGAGCAGCGCGAGCGGGGCCGCCGCCGAGCGGGACTCGCGGACGCAGGCGTGCGGGTAGGGCACCGGCTCGGCGTGGGTCTCGCGGTCGTAGCCCGCCAGGACCTCGGGGAGGCGGTGGCCGGCGGCCGTCGCGGCGTCGACCAGGCCGTGGGCGACCGTACGGGCCTCGTCGTGCAGGCCGTAGCGGGCGAGCCCCAGGGCGATGAGCGCGTTGTCGTGCGGCCAGACCGAACCGCGGTGGTACGACAGCGGGTGGTACGCCGACTGGCCCGAGGCGAGCGTGCGGACGCCCCAGCCGGAGAAGAAGTCCGGTTCCAGGAGCCGGCGGCCCACCAGCTCCCCGTACTCCTTGTCGAGCAGCCCCGACCACAGCAGATGCCCCGCGTCCGAGGCGAGCGCGTCCACATGCCGCCCGTCGCCGTCCAACGCCAGCGCGGGGAAGGCGTGTTCACTCATCCAGAAGTCCCGCTGGAAGCGGTCGCGCAGATCGGCGGCGGCCTGTTCGAGGAGCGCCGCGTACACCTCGTCGTCCCACACGGTCCGGGCGAGGTGCGCGGTGCGGCGCAGCGCGTCGTACGCGTACCCCTGCGCGCCCGCCGCCATCACCGGGCCGCTGGGCCGGCTGCCGTCGGCCGAGCACATCGCGCCGGGGGAGTCCTTCCAGTTCTGGTTGGCGAGGCCGCCGCCGTCCGCCCGGTAGACGAGATAGCCGCGCGAGGTCAGCCCGCCGTGGTCCAGCATCCAGCCGATCGCCGCGCGGGCGTTGGGCTCCAGCCGGCGGGCGAGGGCCGCGTCGCCGGTCTGCTCGGTGTACGCGCCGAGCAGCACCAGGAACAGCGGCGTCGCGTCCACCGAGCCGTAGTAGCGGCCGTAGGGCACCTGCCCGAAGTGCGCGAGTTCGCCGTGCCGCACCTCGTGCACAATCTTGCCGGGCTGCGCGACCGTGTCCGCGCCCACCTCGACGGCCTGGGTCGCGGCGAGCGCGGGCAGTGTGGCGGCGGCGAGCTGCGGCCGGTAGGGCAGCGCGAAGAGCGAGGTGAGCAGAGCGTCCCGGCCGAGCAAAGTGAGGAACCAGGGCACTCCGGCGGCCGGGACGCGCAGTTCCTCGCCGTCCGGGCCGCGGGCCGGGACCTGGAGCACCGCCAGGTCGGACAGGCCCCGCGCGCAGGCCGCGGCCAGCTCCGGCCAGCCGGTCGGGAAGGGCACCCCCTCGGCGAACTCGCCCTCCAGCGCGAGGAGTCGCTCGTTCGCGGCGGCGGGGGAGGCGGGGACGCCCGGCGCGTGCGCCGCGCCGTGCGGCCGGGCCGCGACCCGCAGCGCCAGCTCCGCCGAGCCGTGCGGTTCCAGCTCAAGCGCCCACACCAGGCGGCGCGCCCCGGTGCCGGTCTCCTCGACACTGTCCGGGGCGGGTTCGGAGGTGACCGTCGTACAGGACCGCCACTCCCCGCGCCGGTAGCTGAACTCCACGCCGTCGTCGAGGACTTCGCGCCGGCGTACGACGCCGGTCTTGGCGTAGGTGCGGTGGTCGGAGCGCAGTTCGAACTGGTCCGTGAAGTCGGCGTCCGCGGTGACCGCGATCCGGACCGTGGTGGGCGTCGGACGGTTGCTGGTGACGCGCAGCGCCTCCACGAACGCGCCCTCCGCGACGGCCTGTTCACGAAAGAGCGTGTACGCGGGCGGCTCGTTGCGGCCGCCGCGCGGCACCAGCACGCAGCGGGCGGTGTCGCCGTCCGCGACCGGGGTGAGCGCCTCGGGCACCGCCCCGTCCACGGTCAGCTGCCAGCGGCTGAGGTGCCGCGCGTCCCGTACGAACAGGCCGTCCGGGGAACTGCCGCCCCGTACCCCGCTGATGTCCCCGCCGTCACCCACGGCGGCGAACGTCCCACCGTGCACGAGCAGATGATGCCGATCCGTCATCCCCGGTCCCCTCCCTTGGCTCCCTCGGCGCCCGTCCCGGCGTCGTACGCGCTTCGTCCCGCGCTGCTGTGTGCCGTGCTCTCCAACGCGCCCCGCCCCGCCCCGGACACGACCGGCTGCACCCCGGACACGACCGGCTGCACCCCGGACGCGTCCGGCTGCGGCTCGGCTCCGGCCGGCCGGGGCTCGGACCCGGCCGGTCCCGCGCCCGGCACGAGGCGCCGCGGGCCGGCGCCGGTGTGCAGCAGGTCGAGCGTGAGCGCGGCCGTCCAGCTGAAGCCGAGCGCCCCGCAGGCCTCGCCGGTGTACGGGTCCACGTACTCGGCGAACCCGGACTCCCCGGCGGTCTCCAGCAGGGCGGTGCGCAGCGCGTCCGCCCTGCCGTGCTCGCCGTGCAGCCGCAGCCCGCGCTCCAGCAGCCAGTTGGTGTTGAACCAGGCCGGCCCCCGCCAGTACCGGTGCGGGTCGAAGGCGTCGCCGGTCAGGTCGTAACTGGGCGCGAGCCGGGTGGCCGAGCCGAGCCCGAAGCGCGGTCCCGCCGCGGTCCGTACGAGGGCGGCGGCGATCTCGCGCGGCAGCGCGGGCAGGATGAGCGGCAGCAGCCCGGCGACACTCCGCTCGGGAATCAGCCCCCCGCCCCCGCCACCCTGGCCGTCCTGTCCACCCCGGCCGCCCTGGCCGTCCGCCGCTCCCCGGCCCTCCGCCGCGCCCTTGAGGGGCCGGCCGCCGCCCCGCTCGTCGCGGCAGAAGAAGAGGCCCTCCGCCGGGTCCCACAGCCGGTCCACCAAGACCGCCGTCAGCCGCTCGGCGCGCGCGTGGCGCGCGGTGCCGGCCGCGCCGAGTTCCCGCGCGATCTCGGCGAGCGCGTGCTCGGAGGCGATCAGCAGCGCGTTGAACGCCGGGTCCTCGACGGCGAACTCCCCGCCGCCGTCCGCGTATCCACGGTCGCGGTAGTCGGCGGCGAGCCGCACGTACCGCCCGTAGTCGAGATCGGTGGGCCGGTCCTCGGGGGAGCCGTGGTCGAGGTCCGCGCGCCGGAAGGAGCGGGCCGGCGCCGGGGTGACGCGGCCGAGCGGCGCGTCCCAGCACGGGCTGTTGTCCATGCCCTGCTCCCAGGGGTGGACCACACTCGCCAGACCGCCGCCGCCGAGGTCCCGGCGGTGCAGCAGATAGCGGTGCCAGGCCGCGAGCCGGGGGTACATCCGGGGCAGGAACGAGCGGGCCCGCGACAGGCCGGGGTCGGCGCGGTGCACCAGCCAGACCGCGAGCGCGTGCACCGGTGGCTGCACGATGCCGGACGTCTGTACGGTGCGCGGGGCGCCCGCCGCGCGGCCCGCGGTCGAGGAGCGCCAGAAGTCGGGGCTCGGGAAGTACGCGTCCAGCGGGACGGAGGGGTTGAACACGATGTGCGGGACACGCCCGTCGGCCCACTGCGCGCCGAGCAGGGTCTCCAGCTCCGTCTGCGCCCGCAGCGGGGACAGATGACGCAGCCCGATCGCGATGAACGCCGAGTCCCACGACCACTGGTGCGGGTACAGGCCGCGCGAGGGCACCGTGGACGTTCCCGTCCAGTTGCCGTTCAGCACCCGGGACGCCCTGAGGTGCAGGGAACCCGACGGCGCCGCCGGATCGTATACAAGTGGTCCGCCGAGGGCGATGGCGTCCGGACCGGGCGGAGCGGGCGGGCCGGAGGCGCGCACGGGTGTGCCGATGGGACGCAGGGGAGCGGTGAGGCCCCTGCGCAGGGCGGTGAGCTGGGTTGTGCTGTCCACTCAGGTCTCCCCGAAGACGTCCGTCCGACCAGTTCGGCACTAGCTACCGTAGGGTTACGTCTATTTAACACGCAAAACTCAATATGTAATGCAGAGTTGGGGAACGCAAGGGGGTGCGCATGACAGGAAGGGCGGCGAGGACCGTGAAGGCCGGGAACCAGGCAAGCGCCGGAGAGCTGCTCGAACTGGTGCGCAGCGGCCGGGCGACCACACGGGGCGCGCTCCAGCAGGCCACCGGGCTGTCCCGGGCCACCGTCGGGCAGCGCCTGGACCGGCTGTTCCGCGCCGGCTGGCTGCGCGAGGGCGCCGGCGGACCGGTCGACTCGCCGCTCGGCGGCCGGCCCTCCATCACGCTGGAGTTCGACGACGAGCACGCGGTCGTGCTGGCCGCCGACCTCGACACCCGGCACGCGCGCGCCGCCGTCGTCACCCTGACGGGGGACGTCCTCGCGGAGCACGCGGGCCTCCTGGTGATCGACGAGGGGCCCGAGGCGGTGCTCGGCGAACTCGGGCGCTGGTTCGCCGAACTGCTGGAGAAGTCCGGCCGGGGCGCCGAGGCGGTCTGCGGCATCGGGCTCGCGGTGCCGGGCCCGGTCGACATCGACACCGGCCGCGTGGTGCAGCCGCCGATCATGCCGGGCTGGGACGGTTACGACATCCGGGGCCGGCTGGGCCGCGCCTTCGCCGAGCACACGGGCCTCGGCCCCGGCAGCCGCGTCCCCGTGCTCGTGGACAACGACGCCAACCTGATGGCGTACGGGGAGCAGCGCGCCGGCTACCCCGACTGCTCGGCGTTCGCGCTGGTCAAGGTCTCCACCGGTATCGGCGCCGGGATGGTCGTCGGCGGCGCGATCTACCGGGGGATCGACGGCGGGGCCGGCGACATAGGGCACATCCGGGTCGGCGCGGACGCGCTGTGCCGGTGCGGCTCGTACGGCTGCCTCGCGGCCGTCGCGAGCGGCGGCGCGGTGGCCCGGCGGCTGGCCGAGGCGGGCGTGCGGGCGGCCTCCGGCTCGGATGTGCGGGACCTGCTGACGGCCGGTCACCCCGAGGCGGCGGCCCTGGCCCGGGAGGCGGGCCGGCAGGTCGGGGACGTCCTGGCCACCGTGGTCACGCTGCTCAACCCGGGGGTGCTGATGATCGCCGGGGACCTGGCCGGCACGCCCTTCCTCACCGGCGTGCGCGAGCTGCTGTACCAGCGGGCGCTGCCCCGCTCCACCGCTCATCTGGACGTGGTGACCTCACGGCTCGGCGAGCGGGCCGGGCTGGTGGGCGCGGGCGCGCTGGTCGTGGAGTACCTGTACGCGCCCGAGCGGGTCGAGGAGCGGCTCGCGGCGCTCGGCGTGTGACGGGGGAGCGACCGACGGGGTGACCCGGCGTATGCGACAGCCGTGTGCGACAGCCGTGTGTGACAGCCGTGTGCGACAGCCGTGTGCGACAGCCGTGTGTGACAGCCGTGTGTCCTGTCCGGATCGTGGTCCGCATGATGAAATCCGGCTGCCCCGCGCCGCGTGATTCTCGCCACCCTTGATAGGGGTGTTGCTCAGATGAGCGGATCTTGGCAGACTGCACTTCCCTAAGGGGTGGCACTCAGTGCCACCCTCTGATCGTTCATCGATTAAACTCAGACGTGTCAAGGTCCGCTCACCTGAGCGGTTCAGAGGGTCCGCGGGTGCCGGTGTGTTCAAGAAGTGAAAACGCGCCCCCCGGATGGCTTACCAAGCCTTGACTTTCGATCTGGTGGCGGACGGGTGGTTACAGGCGCATGACGCGCAAGTGGACGTACCCATGTGCCTTCGATCTGGGTATGTTCCCCGTCGTCAGGGCAGCCACCGCGACGTCGAGGAGTCGAGACTCGTGTCGGAAAACAAAGATCCCCACGTAGCTGAGAGCGGCGACAGCGGCGTCGGCGGAACGAAGTTCGTTTACGACTTCACCGAGGGCAACAAGGAACTCAAGGACCTTCTCGGAGGCAAGGGCGCCAACCTCGCCGAGATGACCAACCTGGGCCTTCCCGTCCCGCCCGGCTTCACCATCACCACCGAGGCGTGCAAGACGTACCTCGACAGTGGCGAGGAGCCGGCGGCACTGCGTGACGAGGTGAGTGCGCACCTCGACGCCCTCGAGGCCACGATGGGCAAGAAGCTCGGCCAGGCGGACGACCCCCTCCTCGTCTCCGTGCGCTCCGGGGCCAAGTTCTCCATGCCCGGCATGATGGACACCGTCCTGAACATCGGGCTCTCCGACAAGTCGGTCCAGGGCCTCGCCCAGCAGGCCGGCGACGAGCGCTTCGCGTGGGACTCCTACCGCCGCCTCATCCAGATGTTCGGCAAGACGGTCCTCGGCGTGGACGGCGACCTCTTCGAGGACGCGCTGGAGGCGGCGAAGCACCTCAAGAAGGTCGCCGTCGACACGGACCTCGAAGCGGCCGACCTGAAGAAACTCGTCACCAAGTTCAAGAAGATCGTCAAGACCGAGGCCGGCCGGGACTTCCCGCAGGACCCGCGCGAGCAGATGGACCTCGCCATCCACGCGGTCTTCGACTCCTGGAACACCGAGCGCGCCAAGCTCTACCGCCGCCAGGAGCGCATCCCGCACGACCTCGGCACCGCCGTCAACGTCTGTTCGATGGTCTTCGGCAACCTCGGCCCCGACTCCGGCACCGGCGTCGCCTTCACCCGCGACCCCGCCTCCGGCCACCAGGGCGTCTACGGCGACTACCTCCAGAACGCCCAGGGCGAGGACGTCGTCGCCGGCATCCGCAACACCGTCGCGCTCGCCGAGCTGGAGTCGATCGACAAGAAGTCGTACGACCAGCTCATGCAGATCATGGAGACCCTGGAGAACCACTACAAGGACCTCTGCGACATCGAGTTCACCATCGAGCGCGGCCAGTTGTGGATGCTCCAGACCCGGGTCGGCAAGCGCACCGCGGGCGCGGCCTTCCGTATCGCCACCCAGCTCGTGGACCAGGGGCTCATCGACGAGGCCGAGGCGCTCCAGCGGGTGACGGGCGCCCAGCTCGCGCAGCTCATGTTCCCCCGCTTCGACGACGAGGCGAAGGTCGACCAGCTCGGCCGGGGCATCGCCGCCTCGCCGGGCGCCGCCGTCGGCAAGGCCGTCTTCGACTCGTACACCGCGATCAAGTGGTCGCGTTCGGGCGAGAAGGTCATCCTGATCCGCCGCGAGACCAACCCCGACGACCTCGACGGCATGATCGCCGCCGAGGGCATCCTGACCTCGCGCGGCGGCAAGACCTCGCACGCCGCCGTCGTCGCCCGCGGCATGGGCAAGACCTGTGTGTGCGGCGCCGAGGAGCTGGAGGTCGACACCAAGCGGCGCCGGCTGACCGCCCCCGGCGGGATCGTCATCGAGGAGGGCGACGTCGTCTCCATCGACGGCTCCACCGGCAAGGTCTACCGCGGTGAGGTCCCCGTCGTGCCCTCCCCGGTCGTCGAGTACTTCGAGGGCCGGATGCACGCGGGCGCCGACGACGCCGACGAACTCGTCGCCGCCGTGCACCGGATCATGGCCTACGCGGACCGGGTCCGCCGGCTGCGGGTGCGCGCCAACGCCGACAACGCCGAGGACGCGCTGCGCGCCCGCCGCTTCGGAGCGCAGGGCATCGGCCTGTGCCGCACCGAGCACATGTTCCTCGGCGACCGCCGCGAACTCGTGGAACGGCTGAT
Organism: Streptomyces sp. NPDC007084; assembly: GCF_040703595.1. Taxonomy (NCBI): domain Bacteria; kingdom Bacillati; phylum Actinomycetota; class Actinomycetes; order Kitasatosporales; family Streptomycetaceae; genus Streptomyces; species Streptomyces sp. NPDC007084. The sequence goes on along the minus strand of NZ_JBEYFY010000086.1, from coordinate 9,760 downwards.
CCTCGCGGACACCGACGCCGAGCGCGAGGAGTCCCTCAAGGGCCTGCTGCCGCTCCAGAAGCAGGACTTTGTCGAACTGTTCGAGGCGATGGACGGTCTGCCGGTGACGATCCGTCTCCTGGACCCGCCGCTGCACGAGTTCCTGCCCGACATCACCGAACTGTCGGTGCGCGTCGCGCTCGCCGAGTCCCGCAAGGACGCCAACGAGAACGACCTGCGGCTGCTCCAGGCCGTGCACCGGCTGCACGAGCAGAACCCGATGCTGGGCCTGCGCGGTGTCCGCCTCGGCCTGGTCATCCCGGGCCTGTTCACCATGCAGGTACGGGCCATCGCGGAGGCCGCCGCCGAGCGCAGGAACGCCAAGGGCGACCCGCGCGCGGAGATCATGATCCCGCTGGTCGGCACGGTCCAGGAGCTGGAGATCGTCCGCGAGGAGGCCGACCAGGTCATCGCGGAGGTGGAGGCCGCCACCGGTGTCCAGCTCAAGCTGGCGATCGGCACGATGATCGAGCTGCCGCGCGCCGCGCTGACGGCCGGCCAGATCGCCGAGGCCGCCGAGTTCTTCTCGTTCGGCACGAACGACCTCACCCAGACGGTGTGGGGCTTCAGCCGCGACGACGTGGAGGCATCCTTCTTCACGGCCTACCTGGAGAAGGGCATCTTCGGCGTCAGCCCCTTCGAGACGATCGACAAGGACGGCGTCGGCTCCCTGGTGAAGTCCGCGGTGGAGGCGGGCCGCGCGACCCGCCCCGACCTGAAGCTCGGCGTCTGCGGCGAACACGGCGGCGACCCCGAGTCCGTCCACTTCTTCCACGAGGTCGGACTCGACTACGTCTCCTGCTCCCCGTTCCGCATCCCGGTGGCCCGCCTGGAAGCGGGCCGAGCGGCCTCCACCTCGAAGGGCAGCGACCACCGCTGAGACCCCCGGGGCCCCGCCGCCCACCCACCCTCACCGGCCGGCGGGCCCCCGGCCTCCAGACCGAAGGGGCGGCACCCTGTGCGGGGGTGCCGCCCCTTCGGCGCTGGAGGGGAGTTGACGTGTGGCCGAGGGACCCGTGCCGCTGAGTGAGGACGAGAACGGGGAAGCGCTGGGTGCCGGGCCGGCCGCGGGAGGGGGATGAGACCACCCCTGCCGTGCCATCGCCCTGGCTCACCAGGCCGAGCCCGCCCGTCGACGGGTGACGCGGACGCCGTCGACGGCCTGTCGCAGTGGGAGGGGTGCCGGCCGTCCCGGGGAAACCGCCGGCACCCTCCCGCAAGCGCGCCCCCTTCCACGAGTCGCCCCTCGCCTCCCGCCCCGCCCCGCCTACCCTGGGAACCGTCCTCGCCCCCTCCCGAAGGAGTCCCCATGGCCGGCTGGAACGCGCAGGACGTGCCCGACCAGCGAGGGCGGACCGCCGTCGTCACCGGCGCCAACAGCGGGCTCGGATACGTGACCGCGCGGGAACTGGCCCGCAAGGGCGCCCGGGTCGTGCTCGCCTGCCGGAGCGCCGAGCGGGGTGCCGAGGCGGGGGACCGGATCGTCGCCGAAGTACCGGGCGCCGACCTCGTGTTCCTGCGCCTGGACCTCGGAGACCTGGACTCCGTACGGGAGTTCGCCGCCACGGTCACCGGCACGTACGAGCGGCTCGACCTGCTCGTCAACAACGCCGGGGTCATGGCGCTGCCGCCCGGCCGCACCGCCGACGGGTTCGAGACCCAGTTCGGCGTCAACCACCTCGGGCACTTCGCGCTCACCGCGCTGCTGCACCCGCTGGTCGCCGCCACCCCGGGCGCCCGGATCGTCACCGTCTCCAGCATGTTCCACGTGCTCTCCAACATCGACCTCGACGACCCGAACAACGACCGGCAGCCCTACCGCAAGTGGGTCGCCTACGCCCGGTCCAAGTCCGCCAACCTCCTCTTCACCCACGAGCTGGCCCGCCGGCTCTCCCGCGCCGGGTCCGATGTCGTCGCCGCCGCCTCGCACCCCGGCTACGCCTCCACCAACCTCCAGACCGCCGGACCCCGCCAGGAGGGCCGCAAGGGCGCCGAGCGGCTCATGGAACTCGGCAACCGCGTCTTCGCGCAGAGCGCCGAGGCCGGAGCGCTGCCCAGCCTCTACGCCGCCACCGCGCCGGACGTCGCCCCCGACACCTTCGTCGGACCGTCGTTCGCGATGTGGCGCGGCGCGCCCGCGCCGTCCTGGCGGGCCCCCTGGACCCGCGACGACCGGGCGGGGGAACTGCTCTGGGCCGCCTCCGAGGACCTGACCGGCGTCACCTTCGGGGAACTCAAGGACTGACCCCGGCCGGCGCGAGCCGCGCAACCCGCCGGCCCGAACCTCAGAACTCGCTCAAAGCCGCCGGGATCCATGGACGGCACACGCACCTCGTCCATAGGGTCGCGATCATGCCCGACATATCGCTGACCACGGCCCTCGTCCTGTGCGCCGCCGCCCTCGCGGCCGGCTGGATCGACGCCGTGGTCGGCGGCGGCGGGCTGCTCCTGCTGCCCGCCATGCTCCTCGGCCTCCCGGCCGGCACCCCCGCCGCGTACGCCCTCGGCACCAACAAGGCCGTCGCGATCGTCGGCACGTCGGGCGCCGCGATCACCTACGCGCGCAAGGCACCCGTCGACGTACGGCTCGCCGTCCGCATCGGGCTCGCCGCGCTCGCCGGTTCGACGGCCGGCGCGTTCGTCGCGGCCGGGCTCAGCACCGAGGTGCTCAAGCCGGTCGTCATGGTCGTCCTGCTCGCCGTCGGCACCTTCGTGATCCTGCGGCCCGCGTTCGGCACGGCCCCGGCGACCACCCCGGTCTCCGCGCGCCGCGTCCTCGCCGCGATCGGCCTCGCGGGCCTCGGCATCGGCTTCTACGACGGTCTCATCGGCCCCGGCACCGGTACGTTCCTCGTGCTCGCCCTGACCGCCCTGCTCCACCTCGACCTGGTGACCGCCTCCGCCACCGCCAAGATCGTCAACTGCTGCACCAACGCCGGCGCCCTCGCGACCTTCGCCTGGAAGGGCACCGTCTTCTGGCAACTCGCCGCCCTGATGGCCGTGTTCAACCTGGCCGGCGGCATGATCGGCGCCCGCACCGCGCTCAAGAAGGGCAGCGGCTTCGTCCGCGTCGTCCTCCTGACCGTGGTCTTCGCCCTGGTCGCCGACATGGCCTACGAGCAGTGGCCGGCCTGAGACCGTAGGCCAACGGCCCTTCGGGTCCGCACGTCCCTCAGCGGCTGCCCGTCAGATGGGCGAAGACGACCACGTTGCCCTGGTAGCCCGTCGACTTGGAGTAGCCGCCGCCGCACGTGATGATCCGCAGCTCCGGGCGGCGGGCCGCGCCGTACACCTTGCCGTCGGGGAAGGCGCGCGCGTCGTACACCTCCACCGCGTCGACGGTGAACACGGCCGTGCTGCCGTCCAGCCGGTCCACCTCGACCCTGCCGCCCTTGCGGACCGCGCCGAGGTCGTAGAAGACGGCGGGGCCCTCGGCGTTGTCGACGTGCCCGGCGACGATCGCCGTGCCGCGCTCCCCGGGGGAGGTGCCCGACTCGTACCAGCCGGCCAGGTTCTTCTTCCGCGCGGGCGGCACGTCCAGGCTGCCCTGCGGGGTGAGCCCGAGGCCCATGAGCGGGGCGTCCACGCCGATCGCGGGGATGCGGATGCGGTCCGGCGGGGAGTGCGGCAGCGCCGGGGCGGCGGACGGCGCGCGGTCCCCGCCCGTTCCGGCCTCGGCCGCCGAGGGCTGCGGCGGCGGGTGCGGCTCGGCGGCGCCGCGCAGCAGCCACCCACCCGAGCACAGGGCGACGACGGTGACCGACGCTATGGCGATGTTGCTGACCCGGCGCACACGAGCCTCCTCACGGGGCCTTTCCGGGGACGGAGAGCGGGGACGCGAGACGTGACGTGGTCGGTCGGTCCCCTTCCCCCTCCGCGCCGCGAGGGGCGTCGGGCAGCGGAGGGGGGCGGGGACGGCGGTACCGGCGGACGGACGGCGGAGGGTGTCCGTCAGATCCCGTCGCCTCTCGCCCGGCGATGCAGGAGCCAGGTACCGCCCGCGGCGGCGACGGCCAGCGCCGCCACTCCCGCCGCGGTCTGCACGGGGTCGGGGCCCAGCGCGCCGCCGACTCCGGTGTTCACATGGCCGCGCGGCCGGACCTGCTCGCGCGCCGCGTCCAGGGTCACCATCAGGTCGCCGGCGATCCGCCGGCCGTCCGCGCACCGCGCGACGATCTCGTACGTCCCCGGCTGCGCGCTCGGCGGCACCCGGAACCGGCCGATCGCCTCGTCCTCCTCCTCGGGCGCGCTCGCGGCGAGCGTGAAGGTGCCGGCGCCCAGCGCGCCCGCGTCCCCCGTCGCGGTGCCGTCCGCCGGGCACGCCGACGTGTTGACGGTGACCTCGGCGCCCGGGACCACGGAGGAGGGGAACACCTCCAGGCTCCCCGCGTCCTGTCCGTACACGGGCGCGGCGGCCAGGCCCGCGGCGGCGACGGTGAGCGCGGTACCGGTCAGCAGCCGGGCGGTACGTCGCATCGTGCTAGCTCCTCCGAGAGGGCCCGGCCCGCGACACCCCCAAGTGCCGCTGCGTCGGTCGTGCCCCTGCTCTACCGAGGTAAGTGGCAGTGGCCCGGACCCGCTCCCTGAGGGAGCGTCAGAAATGATGTGAACGGGTGTCGGGCGACCCCGCCATCCGGGCGCCGGTACGGGCGTTCCAGCAGGTCACCGGCGTCGGCCTGGCGTGTCGCGGAGGAGCGCCCGAAGGGTGGAGCGCCGGGGGTGTGAACGGGTGACCGGGGTGGGGTGGGGCGGGGCGGGGCGCGGGTGCCGGTTCCCGGCGGTCTCCAGGGAGCCGGGAACCGGTGGGCGGTGACCGGGGGCGGCGACCGGCGGGCGGTGACCGGTCACCGACCCGCACGGGGCAGGCGGACAGACGTTCGCACCGCCTGCCCGCCTGCCCGCCTGCCCGCCTGCCCGCCTGTCCGCCTGTCCGCCTGTCCGCCTGCCCGTCTGCCTGCCCGCCCGTCTGCCTGGAGTCGCGGAGCCGGCCACCGAGCCGATCAGGCAGGTCAGGTCACGTCACGTCAGGGCAGATCGGATCAGCTCAGCTCGGCTCAGGCGACCGAGACCGCCGACCAGGCCGCCGCCACCGCGTTGTACTCCGTGCTGCCCGCCCCGTACAGGTCCTTGGCCGCGTTCAGCGTGGCGGTGCGGGCGCCCGCGTACTTCGTCGACGAGGTCATGTAGACCGTCAGCGCGCGGTACCAGATCTTGCCCACCTTCTCGTGCCCGATGCCGGACACCGTGCTGCCGTCGCAGGTGGGGGAGTCGTAGTTCACGCCGTTGACCGTCTTGGCCCCGCTGCCTTCCGCGAGGAGGTAGGCGAAGTGGTTGGCGACGCCGGAGGAGTAGTGGACGTCGAGGTTGCCGACCGAACTGCTCCAGCAGTCCGCCGAGTTGCCGTCCTTGGAGGGCTTGTCCATGAAGCGCAGGGCGGCCTTGCCGAAGCCGGAGCGGACGATCTTCTCGCCGATCAGGTAGTCACCCGGGTCGGAGGTGTTGTTCGCGTACCACTCGACCATGGTGCCGAAGATGTCGGAGGTCGCCTCGTTCAGGCCGCCGGACTCGCCCGAGTACGTGAGCGCGGCGGTCTTCGAGGTGACGCCGTGCGACATCTCGTGCCCGGCGACGTCGAGCGCGACCAGCGGTCCGAAGGTCGTGCCGTCACCGTCCCCGTATGTCATGCAGAAGCAACTGTCGTCCCAGAAGGCGTTGTTGTAGTTGTTGCCGTAGTGCACGCGGTTGTAGGAGCCCTTGCCGTCGCCGGCTATGCCGTTCCTGCCGTGCACGTTCTTGTAGTAGTCCCAGGTCTCGTTGGTGCCGTACTGGGCGTCCACGGCGGCGGAGGCGCGGTCCGCCGTCGTGCCGGTGCCCCAGTGGTTGTCCGCGTCGGTGAACACCGTCGAGGGCGCCCGGCTGATGCAGATCCCGAAGATGCACAGGTCGGTCTTGTTCGCCGCGTCGCCCGTGTACGTGTTCCCGCGCGTCGGGTCCTTGAGCTGGTTGGTCGACCCGGAGACGGTCGTCTCCAGCGGAACGGTGCCGCTGTACAGGGACTTGCCGTCCCCGGTGGCCGTCTCGATGGTGTCCCAGGCGTCGATCCGGGCGCCGGTGCGGGCGTCGGTGAGGACCAGGCGGGCGACCGGGTTGCCGAGGCTGTCCTCGGCCACCACCGTGGTGCGCCAGGCGAGTTTCGGCGCCCCGTGCAGGGCGTCCACGACGAGCTGCGGCTTGGCCGTGACCTTGCGGAGCGCCTCGCCCGGGTGGGCGGCGCGCAGCGCGGACGCGGCGAGGTCGGCGGCCTTCGGGGCGGGCAGCGCCGGGGTGACGCTGCCCGGCGACACGGCCTTGGTGGTGGCCCGGTCGGCGCCCCGGTAGGAGCCGCCCGGCGCCAGGTGGACCACGAAGTCGCCGCCCAGCACGGGGAGCTGACGGTACGTCCGGTCGTAGCGCACATGCTGGGTGCCGTCCTTGTCGAGGACGACGTCCCGGACGGAGGTGCCCTGGGCGGAGGTCAGGCCGAGGCCCTTGGCGTGGTCCGCCAGGGCGGCGGCCGCGTTCCTGACCGCCGTGGCGCGGTCGGGCCGGCCGTCGGCGTGCGCGGTGGGCGCGAGCGCGGTGGCCAGCAGGGCGGCCGTGGCCGCCGTGGCGCCCGCGGCGGCGAGAGAGGAACCTCGGATGTGCCGTGTCCGACTCATCGGTCTCCTTGGGAAGGCCCCTTGGGGAGGGGCGCGTGGGGGAGATGCCGCACAGCCGTCTCGAAGGCGCTGCGCGGTCGACACAGATTTAAAGGTCCATGACATGTCATGTCCATAGCGCCTACGTCCGGGCGCGGGATGCGGCGAGAATCGTCGCGGTACCCCCACGAATGGAGCCGATCATGGAGACGCCGGACTGCCTGGCCGTCCTGACCACCACCGACTCCGCCGAGAAGGCGGCAAAGCTGGCCCGGGGCGCGGTGGCGGAACGCGTCGCGGCCTGCGCGCAGATCTCGGGGCCGGTCACCTCCGTCTACCGGTGGCGGGGCGAGGTCGAGACGGCCGCCGAGTGGCGCGTCCAGTTCAAGACGGCCGCGGTCCGCTATCCCGCCCTGGAGGCGTATCTCCGGGCGGCCCACGACTACGAGACGCCCGAGATCATCGCCGTCCCGGTCGTCGCGGGCGGCGCGGACTACCTCCGGTGGGTGGCGGAGGAGACGACCCCGTGAACGGGCCGCCGCCGCTTGTGCCGCTGCCCTTCTTCGTCTACGGCACCCTGCGGCCCGGCGAGCACAACCACGACCGGTTCCTGCGCGGCCGGACCCGCTCCGAGGAACCCGCCCGGATGCCGGGGCTCGTGCTGTACCCGGGGCCCGGATACCCGTACGCCGTCGAGCAGCCGGGCGGCACGGTCACCGGCGACCTGGTGACCGCGCTGCCCGCCGCGTACGCGGAACTCCTCGCGGAACTCGACACGTTGGAGGAGTACGTGCCCGGCGATCCGCGCAACCTCTACGAGCGGGTCGCGCGCGAGGCCGTCCGCACCGCCGGCGGCGCGACCGTCCGGGCCTGGGTGTACGTCGCGTCCCCACCCGTCGCGGCCCGCCTGCGGACGGGCGGGCGCCCGATCCAGGACGGCGAGTGGCGCGGCGCGTCGGCACACGACCGGGGCTGAGCGGCACGGACACGCCGGCGCCGGCCGCGAGGCTTTCCCGGGGCCATGGTTCCCGGCGCCGTGGTTCCCGGGGCTGCGGTTCCCAGGGCTGTGTTCCGGCGCTGCCCTTCCCGGTGCTGCGGGCGGACAGGCGGACGGGCGGACGGGCCGGGTTGGGCCGCTCCCCCCGCCCCACGGTGCGCCGTGCGGGTGGCCGTGCCCCATGCCCCGGCGGTGCTGGTCCCGGCCGCCCCCGGGTCTCGGCCTAGGGTCCGGGCATGACCGACCGTGAGCTGACCAGGCGCCGAGTCCTCGCCCTCGGCGGCGCGGCCGTCGGCGCGGCCCTGGGGATCGGCCTCAACTCCTGCACGGCCGAACCCGGTCCGGACACGTCCCCGGGCCCCGGCGAGAGCACGACACCGGCCCCTCCCGCCGACGGCCCGGTCCGGGAACCCGCCACGGACGCGGCGAACGGGCCCTAGCGGGAGCCGACGGAACCTGACGGGAGCCGTCGGGACCCGACGGGAGCCGACAGGACTCGACCGAAACCGACGGGGAGCCGGCAGGACCTGGCGGGAGCCGACGTTCCGGACCGGCGAGAACGAGAACCGGGGGTGCCGGCCCGCTACCGTCCCGCCGTGAGCGCCCGTGCCACCCCGGGTTCCCTCGGGCCCAGGAAGCGGGGGTCGGGCTGGAACAGGGCGTCCAGAGCCGCCTTGCCGGCCGCGAAGATCTCCCGGGTGCCGCCGTAGTACCAGGTCGCGTCGTGTTTGGCGTCGACGCCGATGCCGTACGAGCGGACGCCCGCCGCCCGGCACAGGGCGACCGCCCGGCGGATGTGGAAGCCCTGGCTGATCAGCACCGCGTCGTGGACGCCGAAGATCTTGCGGGCCCGGACGCAGGAGTCCCAGGTGTCGAAGCCCGCGTAGTCGCTGACGATCCGTCGGTCCGGCACCCCGTGCTCGGTGAGGTAGGCGCGCATCGCGTCCGGTTCGTCGTAGTCCTCGCGGCTGTTGTCGCCGGTGACGAGGACGACCTCGATCCGGCCCGCCCGGTACAGCTTCGCCGCCGCGTCCAGCCGGTGCGCGAGGTACGGGGACGGCTCACCGCCCCACAGACCCGCGCCGAAGACGACCGCCACCTCGGTACGCGGGGCGTCCGCCGTCGTCCGCAGCCGGTCGCCCGTCGTCGCGTACATCCACGTCATCGGCAGCAGCGCCAGCACGCACAGCAGCATCACCGCCTGCACGGCCCGCCGTTGACCCCGCCGGGTCCGCGGCAGCCGCACCGCGCGCAGCCGTCCGGGCAGGGACGGGCGGCGCGGCCCGCGCGGCCCGCTCGGGGCCCGGCGCTTCGGACGCGGCGGGCGCGGCGGTCTCGACAGACGCGGCATGATCGATGGTCCCCCAGGTGGCATCACAGACGTGCGCGGGCCGGCGTCACGGGCCGCGCGGCCGAGGCCGACGGGCGCCGATTCCCGCGTACGTGTTCGACCAAGGAGGACGCTCCGCAAGCCCGTTCGGTTCGGTCGGCGGCCGTGAGCGCTGTCACCCGCGACGCGGGAACCGCAGGCGGGAGGCTTCCGTCCGGCTCGCGTACCGTACGGTGAACCGCCGGAAAACAGCCGACATGCCCGTGCAACGGCCCGGCAACCTCCTACCGCGAGGATCGGCCCCATGACGGCGTCGCACCCAGCCCGAGACGAGTCCTCCGCCCGCCCCGCGGGGCCACCACGGCGCGCCGACCGGTTCGACGGGCAGCTCGACACCACGGCGCAGCTCATGAACCGGATCACCAGTCAGCTCGGCAGCCAGCTCAGCCTGGTCTCGCTCAACGGCACCCGGCGTCCCGCGCCGCCCGCGCTCGTGCTGGCCGCCCACGGCAGCCGCGACCCGCGCGCCCTCGGCACCGTCCGCGCACTGGCCGAACGCGTCCGCGAACTGCGCCCGCACCTGACCGTGCGCCTCGGCCACATCGACCTCAACGACCCGCCGCCGGCCGCCGCGCTCGCATCAAGCTCGGCGAGGCGCACCATTTTGGCGAGTTCGCGCGGGTCTTCCCGATCGGCGTCGACGTCGGCATCGTCGTC
>NZ_JBEYFY010000085.1:0-22656 GCF_040703595.1 Streptomyces sp. NPDC007084 | reverse complement strand
TCCGCCTTGCAGCTGCACGCACCCTGCCCCGCTCGGCCCAGCCGACAAGGCGCCGCACTCCGGCGCCACCTGATCCAAACGACACGCCCTAGAGCCGCCACCACCAGGATTCGAGTTCCTCGGCCTCGGAGAACTCGACCGGGCAGGCGTAGGGCGAGCGCCTCGCGATCGGCAGGGCGCCGGTGCGGCGGACGACCGCCCGCAGGTCCCGTACCGCGCTCATGGCGGACAGTTCCGCCACATCGAAGGGGCACCCGGCCGGTCCGCCGAGCAGCGTGGCGCAGCCGAACGCGTACCACTCGCCGACGAGTTCGCGGTCCCCCGCCCGCTCGGCCGCGACCGCGATCTCGCGGACCACGTCGATCAGCGGTGTCCGCCGGGGCGGGACGGCGTCGGCGCCGCGCAGGGCGCCGGTCCCGGCCATGCGCCGCCACAGCGCGCTGCCGGCGTCGTAGTAGAGGAACGGCGGCTCCACATAGCCGTCTTCGAGCCAGGACCCGTACCCCTCGAAGCCCGGGGCTTCCTCGTCGAAGGCGCGCAGGCCGGTGAACTCCGTCAGCGCGTCGAAGTAGGCCGACCTGGTGGCGTAGTCGGGGTGCCGCTCGACGGGGCAGCGGTAGGTGTACCCGCGGCGCAGCAGCACGTCCATCACCCGGAAGCGGGTGAACGAGCAGTCGTGCGCGTCCTGGAAGCCGTAGAGGACGGCACACCAGTCCCGTACCCGGGGATCGCCCGCTTCTGTGTGGCGGTCCAGCACGCGGACCGAGTCCGCCACCAGGTCCTCTATCAGGTGCTCGGACACGCGCGTGACCCCTCCCGGCCGCCGACAGTGCTACGGAGGATACGGGCGTGGTGAGCGCCGGCCGGGGGAACGCCGCGTCAGGGCGGGTGGAGGGCGACCGGATACAGTGCGAAGACGGCCGCCTGGTTGAGGAGGGGAAGCGTGACCGACACCAGCAACACCCGATCCGCCGACAGTGACGAGAGTGAGGCGGGAGCGCCGCGGCGGAGCCTGCTGCACCGCCTGATGCGCTACATCCCCCTGATCGCCCCCGTCCTGCTGTGGGCCGTGCCCTGCTGGGTGCTCCTGTACGCCGGCCAGCACTGGTCGCTGCCCGTCACGCTCGCCGGCACCGCCCTGTTCGTCCTCGGCCTGGTCGTCATGCCGCTCGCGATGGCGCGCGGGCACGGCCGGCGGCAGCAGGACGCGGCGGCGATCGTCGGGGACACGCTGCTGGGCGCGAGCTGGGTCCTGTTCACCTGGTCCGTGCTGCTCGGCGTCCTGCTGCGGCTCGCCCTGACCCTGGCCGGCGTCGGCGACAGCCAGGACCGGGCACGCGTCGTCACCTGGGCCGTCCTCGGTGTGACCGCCGTCCTGCTCGGCTGGGGATACGCCGAGGCCCGCCGCGTACCCCGGGTGCGCCGGCTCGACGTCCAACTCCCGCGCCTGGGAGCGGGGTTGGACGGGACCCGTGTCGCGCTCATCACCGACACCCACTACGGCCCGCTCGACCGGGCCCGCTGGTCGGCACGGGTGTGCGAGACGGTGAACACCCTCGACGCCGACCTGGTCTGCCACACCGGTGACATCGCGGACGGCACCGCCGAGCGCCGCCGCGCCCAGGCCGCCCCGCTCGGGACCGTGCGGGCCACCCGGGCCCGGGTGTACGTCACCGGCAACCACGAGTACTACAGCGAGGCGCAGGGCTGGGTCGACCTGATGGACGAGTTGGGCTGGGAGCCGCTGCGCAACCAGCATCTGCTGCTCGAACGCGGCGGTGACACCCTCGTCGTCGCCGGCGTGGACGACGTCACCGCCGAGTCCTCGGGCCTCGCCGGGCACCGCGCGCACCTCGCCGGGGCCCTGAACGGCGCCGACCCCGATCTGCCCGTCCTGCTCCTGGCGCACCAGCCCAAGTTCGTCGACCGGGCGGCCGCCGGCGGTGTGGACCTCCAGCTCTCCGGTCACACCCACGGCGGCCAGATCTGGCCCTTCCACTACCTGGTCCGTACCGACCAGCCGGCCGTCGCGGGACTCAGCCGGCACGGCGACCGCACCCTGCTCTACACCAGCCGCGGCACCGGGTTCTGGGGGCCGCCGTTCCGGGTCTTCGCCCCCAGCGAGATCACGCTGCTCGTGCTGCGCTCCCCGCAGCGGATCTCGTAGCCCGGCGGACCGGCCCCGGGCCTTGTCGTGGCACCGGGGCGGGTCTCGTCAGACGGTCTCCTCGACGGCGGCCTCCTCGTCGGCGTGCTCCTCGACGCTGCGGGAGTTGGTGAGGCTCAGCGCGCCGCCGGCCGCGATGAGTCCGACGACGCCGGCGAGCAGGGCGTAGGTGACCCGTTCGCCGTGGAAGAAGGACGCGACGAGGTCGCTGCTCCAGGTGCCGGCGGGGAGCTGGGTGGTGACCAGGGCGGCGATCAGGGTGCCGACCACGGCGGTGCCGACGCTGGAGCCGACCTCCTGGGCCGTGTCGTTGAGGGCCGCGCCGATGGAGGTGCGGTTGCTCGGCATGGCGTCCACGAGAGCGACCGCGCAGATCGTCATCACCGTGCGCAGGCCCACGGTCATGATCACCATGCAGACGGCGATGGCGGCGTAGCCGTGGTCGACCGCCCAGGCCATGCCCGCCAGCGCCCCGGCCAGGCAGGCCGCTCCGACCAGGCAGGCTATGCGGTGGCCGAACCGGCGCCCGAGCCACTCGGTCAGCGGGGTCGCGAAGAGCATCGTCACGATCATCGGCAGGTTGGCGAGGCCGGCCCGCACCGGGCTCCAGCCGTAGGCGTACTGGAAGTGCAGGATCAGGCCGAACATCACGCTGGCCATCGCGATGGACGTGCCGATCTGCGCGATGGCGGCGCCGCGGACGGTGCCGTTGGAGAAGAGGTGCAGGTCCAGCATGGGGGCCGCGCTGCGCCGCTCGTGCAGGACGAACGCCAGGGCCGCCAGGACGGCGCCCGCGATCGAGGCGAGGGTGATCACGGAGAGCCAGCCGTGCTCGACACCGCTGGTCAGCGAGTAGCAGGCGAGGCCGATGGCGGTGACGCTCAGGGCGGCGCCCGGCACGTCGAGCGCGTCCTTGGTCAGGTCCTCCGAGTGGTCGGCGGGGACGCCGAGGCGGACGCCGACGCAGGCGAGCACCGCGATCGGGGCGTTGACGACGAGCAGCCACTCCCAGCGGACGTGGGCCAGCGCGGTGCCGCCGAGCAGCGGGCCGAGGACGAAGCCGGACATGCCGACGACGATCATCACGGTCATGGCGCGCATCCGCAGCGCCTTGTCGTCGAAGAGCCGGAAGACCAGGGAGTTCGTGATCGGGGCCATCGCCGCGGCGGCGATGCCGAGGGCGGCCCGCAGGGTGATGAGCTGGCCTGTCGTGGTGACGAAGACGACGCACAGGCTCAGCGAGCCGAACACGGCGAGTCCGATCAGGAGCACGCGGCGGCGGCCGAAGCGGTCGGCGATCGACCCGGCGGTGAGCAGCAGGCCGCCGAAGGTCAGCGAGTAGGCGCCGGTGACCCACTGGAGCGCGGTCGTGCCGCTGCCGAGGTCGCGGCCGATGGTGGGCAGCGCGATCGACAGCAGGGTGTTGTCGACCATCTCGACGAAGAAGGCCAGGCAGAGGGCTGCCAGGGGAATCCACGCCGCGCGCAGGGATGAGTAGGTACGGGGTGGTGCTTTGGGCGTGGAGGTAGTCATGACAGTCCTTCCGATCGAACGACGTTCGGCTATCGAACGCCGTACGATGCGCTACGATAGAACAACGTTCGATCTGATGCAAGACGCGAGGGAAGGAAGCCATGGCACGCCTGCAGAGCCGCACGAGCGAGGGCCGTCGACGGGCTTCGCACTCGATGGAGTCCGTACTGACCGAGGCGGTGGCCCTGCTCGACGAGGCCGGCGCGTCGGCGCTGACCTTCCGGGCGCTCGCCCAGCGCCTCGGCGGCGGCGTCGCCAGCATCTACTGGTATGTCGCGAGCAAGGACGAGCTGCTCGACCGGGCCACCGACCATGTGATGGGCACGGTGCTCGCGGACATCGAGAAGCTTCCGGGCAGCGACGACCCGATCGACGATCTGCGCGCGATGGCGCTCACCCTGTTCGACGCGATCGTGGACCGGCCCTGGCTGGGCGCCTACTTCATGCGGAACACCGACGTGCAGAGCAACTCGCTGCGCCTGTTCGAGCGGCTCGGCCAGCAGACGCTCCGCATGGATCTCGATGTGCGCCAGCGGTTCCACGCCGTGTCCGCGATCGTGGGCGTCGTCGTGGGCTCCGCCGTCGACATGGGCCAGGAGCCGCCCCAGGAGATCCTGGACGGCGCCGTGAACCGCGACGAGTACCTGGGCCGTTACGCCAAGGCGTGGCGGGAGCTCGATCCCGGGGAGTTCCCGTTCGTCCAGGGGATCGCCGACGAGTTCGACGGCCACGACGACGCCGACCAGTTCCGCTCCGCGCTGGAGCTGACCCTGACGGGCCTCCGGCTCCAGGCGGGGCTGACGCGGGGCGGGCGCGGGGCGGCCGGGGCAGCCGAGACGGCCGCCGGGGCAGTCGGGTCGGCAGGGGCGGCGAACCGGGAGGTGCCCACCGTGGAGACGACCGAGGAGGGCGGGTCCGGCGCCCCCGGAGTGCCCGCTACTCGGTGACAGTGGCGGGCGGCGGGGTCCAGCGGCTCTTGGCGGGGACGGTGGCGCTCACCCCGAAGTCGCTCTTGAGCTGCTCGGGGATGGCGTAGTGCATGACGCGGCCCCGGGTGAGGGAGGACAGCTCGAAGACGCTGGTCAGGTGGCCGAGGCGGTCCAGGGCCCAGCCGGCCAGGGGTGAGCGGTCCTCGATGGTTTCCAGCAGCCCGAGCAGCGCGGGAGCGGCCTTGACCGCGGTGTCCCAGGGGGTACGGGGGACGCGCAGCCAGTCGGCGCAGGTGTCGCCGATCAGATAGCGGATCAGGGCGGAGACGACCGGGTCCAAGAGGGTGCCGGGCACGACCTCCTCGTACAGCTCGATGAGCTGGCGGGTGAGCTGGGCGCCCTCCTCGGACGGGCCCATGTGGCGGGTCATGTACAGGTCGGAGAAGACGCGGGCCTCCCCCAGGTTCTTGGGCACGTGGTCCTGGTCGATGCCGAGAAGGGCGCCGACGACCCGCCAGGCGTAGTAGTAGGCCTCGGCGCCTTCCTCGCTCATGTGGATGCCGAGGCGGTGCAGGGCGTCGAGGACCTGGATGGAGAACATCATCTGCCCGCCGATCATGTCCTCCTGGCAGATCGGCGTGCCCAGGGCGGCGGTGTCCCAGCGGTCCTCCCGCTTGAGGTGGTGCCGGATGGAGGCGTGCAGCAGGCGTACCTTCTGGACCGCGGGGATGAAGCGGCTGCCGGCCTCGAACGCGCCGGGCTGCATGAGGTAGACGGTGAACTGGCCCGTCTCGGCCATGCGCTTGGAGGGGTACTTCAGCGAGTGGGTGGACGACAGCAGCCTGGCCACGTGGGGCAGCACGTAGCAGGCGGGCATCGAGGCGAACGACAGCGCGGTGGAGATGTGCACGTTGTTGTCGATGAAGAACAGCCGCGCCTTCTCCATCTCGCCCCAGTCCACCCAGGACGGGGGCCTGCCGGTGGCGTTCAGGTAGTCCCGGGCGACATCGGGCAGCCCTTCGGGGAGTTCCTGTCCGACGGTGGAGACGTAGCGCATGAGCGTGTTGAAGGTGCCGATCTCGCCGCGCTCGAACAGCGTCGCCACCGTCGCGTCGGCGAGTTCGTCACCCTCGGTGCGCAGGGCGTCCATGGACGCCTGGGTGTAGGTCATGGTGCTCCTCCGGTGGGGTGGCGGTCAGTGCGTGCGGGTGACGGAGACGGTGGCCAGGTCCGCCAGGGCGCGGCGGGCCTCGGGGGTCAGATCGGCGTCGGCCAGGGCGTCGTGCGCCGCCCGCAGCCGGGCGGTGATCATGTCCTCGACGCGGGCGACGGCGCCGGTGCGGCGGGCGATCTCCCGGACGCGCTCCACCTGGCGCTCGCCGAGGTCCGAGCGGCCGAGCAGGCGGCGCAGTTCGCCGCGTTCCGCCGGGGTGGCGGAGGTGAGCGCGTGTGCCATGAGCGCGGTGGGCCGGTTGCCCGCCAGGTCGTCAGCCGGGTCCTTGCCGGTGCGCGCGGGGTCGCCGAACAGGCCCATCAGGTCGTCGCGGAGCTGGAACGCCTCGCCCAGCGGCACGCCGTACTCGCCGTACGCCCGCAGCAGCCGGGGCGGGGCGCCGGCGAGGAGGCCGCCGATCCGCAGGGGGTGTTCGACGGTGTACTTGGCGGTCTTGTACCGGATCACCTTCACCGAGGCGTCCGGGTCCGGCTCGGCGCCGGTGCGCAGGACCTCCAGGCACTCGCCGGCGACCAGTTCACGGGCCAGCACCGCCCACAGCGGGCGGGCCCTGTTCAGGTAGGCGCCGGGCAGACCGGAGCCGGTGAACAGCTGTCCGGCCATCGACATCAGCAGATCGCCCACCAGCATGGCCAGGGCCCGCCCGCCGGCCTTGGGCCGCGCGTGACCGGCGTGGTCGGTGAGGGCGGCGCGGAGGGCGATGTGCGCGGTGGGGCCGCCGTGCCGGGTGCGGCTGTGGTCGATCAGGTCGTCGTGTACGACGGCGGCGGCGTGGACCAGCTCGATCGCTCCGGCGGCGCGGACCAGGGCCTCGCTGTCGGGCTGGCCGGTGCCGCGCCAGCCCCAGTAGCAGAAGGCCGCCCGGAGCCGTTTGCCGTGCCGGGTCATCGCGTGCAGCTGCTCCGCGACCGGCAGCAGCGAGGCATCGATGTCGGCCAGTGCCTCCGCTTCGGCGGTGACGCACGCGTCGAGGACCTGGTCGACGCGTTTCCTCAGTAAGGCGTGGTCCTCGCGTTCACTCACCGGCTCCTCCCGCCGGGGTGCGGGCGGCGACGACGCGGGCGAGGACCTCCAGATGCGCGGGCGGAGTGACCGTGTGCCGGTCGAGGAGCAGGCGGCCCCGGGCGCGGGTCTCCTCCGTGCCGTCCGCCAAGAGATCGCCGAGGTCGGCGCGGCGCAGCAGGCCGCCGACGCCGCCCATCGCCCTGCTCAGTCCGCTGAACGTCAGATCGGCGAGGCCGGCCACCAGGGCCACCGTGTCCTCGGTCAGGCCGGTCCTGCGCCCGTCTTGGTCTGTCACAGCATGTCTCCCTGGGTGACGAGGCCCGCCCCGGCCCGGCCGGTCGGCGCGGACAGGAGTGGTGAGAAGCGGAGAGGGGCGGAAGGGGCGGAGAGGACTAGTGAGAAGCGGGGAGGTGGGCGGAGATGAGGCGTGGAGAGCGGCGCGTGCACGTGTGCGTCCGTGTCGCCATGTCGTGATGTCGTGATGTCGCCATGTCGCGTGGCCGTGTGTCGCCGCGTGTGCGGAACACACGTCGAGTCTGGCCACCAAAACGCCCTCTGGCAGCCCTTATTCACCATCGAGTGATCTTCTTCGAAGCCCCGGCACGGGGAAAGCGGCACCTGTTACGGCCATGGATCTGATCGCCGGGCCGTCGCGACTTGGCGCGCCCGTCCCCACCCGGCCCGGCGCTCCCCTCCGGCCCGACGCGCCCTCACCCGCTCCGGGGCGCACGCTCTCGTCCGATCCCGCGCGTCCTCGCCCGGGTGGGAACAACCGCCCCGGGGCCGCAGTTGATCACGGCATGACTTCCGTGGCACGCGAGACATTCGGACGGATCGGCATCTGGAGCGGCGCTCTGCACGCGTCGCGGGTGGACGACGCGGGCAAGGCGGCGATCGCCGAGGCCGCCGTCGAGCTGGAGGAACTGGGGTACGGCACGCTCTGGATGGGAGGCAGCCCCTCGCCCGACGACGCCGTGGCCCTGGTCGCCGCCACCCGCGCGGTCACCGTGGCCACCGGCATCCTGAGCATCTGGGAGCACGGTGCCGGGGAGGTGGCGGCCCGGATCGCGGGGGCCGGGGAGAGCGCGCGGGGGCGTCTCGTCCTCGGGCTGGGCGTCAGCCACGACAAGCTGGCGCCGCAGTACGCGAAGCCGTACAGCGCGATGGTGGAGTATCTCGACGCCCTCGACCGGGCCGTGCCGCCCGTGGGCGGCGCGCAGCGGATTCTCGCCGCGCTCGGCCCCAAGATGCTGCGGCTCGCGGCCGACCGGTCGCTGGGCGCCCACCCCTATCTCGTCACCGCCGAGCACACGGCGGAGGCACGCGAGGCGCTCGGCCCGGACGCGCTGCTCGCGCCCGAGCTGTCCGTCGTGCTCGACCCCGACCTGGACCGGGCCCGTGCCACCGCGCGGGGCATGCTGGAGCAGTACTTCCAACTGCCGAACTACACCAACAACTTGCTGCGTCTCGGCTTCACGGAGGACGACTTCGCGGACGGCGGCAGCGCACGGCTCCTCGACGCCCTGTTCGCGCTGGGCGACGCGGACCGGGTGCGGGCCCGCGCCGGGGAGTACTTCGACGCCGGGGCCGACCACGTCGCCTTCCAGGTGCTGACGGCGAGCGGGGGGCGCTCCGGGCTGCCCCTGGCCGCGTGGCGCGAACTCGCCTCCGTCTTCGCGGACCAGCTCTAGGAAGCCGAGCCCAGCCCAGCCGAGCCCAGCCGAGTCGAACCGATCCGAACCAGGTGGAGTCGAGTCCGAGTCGAACCGAGCCGTCCGGCGTGGGCGGGTGGCGCGGGCTCCGGGGTGCCGGGCGTTGCCCGTTCTAGGAACCCGTACGGCGGTCCTTGTACGGCCTAGGAACCCGTACGGCGGTCCTTGTACGGCGCGAGGAACTCCGTGAGCGCCGCCAGCGTCTCCTCGGGGGCCTCCTCCGCCGGGAAGTGGCCGCAGTCGGGGACGATCAGGCGTTCCACGTGGTCGGCGGCGCGTTCCATGGTGTCGGCGACCGCGCCGCCCAGGTTCCCCGCGCCGCCGACCGCCAGGACGGGCAGGCCGAGCCGGCTCTTCGCGCGCCGCTCGTTCTGCGCGATGGTGGTGTCGAGGGCGCGGTAGAACGCGAAGCTGGCCCGCAGCGCGGCGGGGTCGGAGGCGAGCACGTCGATGTAGTACCGCACCACCTCGTCGGGGAGTTTCCTGACCGCCTTGGCGGCGAACTGAGCGCCGTAGTAGATGTGTTCACGGCCCCGGACGAGTTCCTCGTTGAGACCGGGGAGGCGGTTGAAGGCGAAGTGCCACAGCCGGGCGTTGGTCTCGTCCGTGCCGAAGAGCGGGGGCGAGGGCGACAGTCCGGGCACGGCGGCCTCGGCGACGACGAGGCGCTCCAGCCGGCCGGGGTGGTCCGCGGCGAGGGCGTAGGCCGTCCACATGCCGACGTCGTGGCCCACCATCGCGAACCGTTCGTGGCCCAGCGCGGCCATCAGGCCCGCCATGTCGGCGGCGAGCGTGCCCGTGTCGTAGCCGTCGTGGGGTTTGTCGGAGAGGCCGACCCCGCGCGAGTCGGCGGCGACGACCTGGAAGTCCCGCGCCAGGGCGGGCATCAGCAGCCGCCAGGCGTACCAGGTCTGGGGCCAGCCGCCGAGGAGCAGCAGCGGGGGTCCGTCACCGCCCACGACGGCGTGCAGACGCACGTCGCCCACGGAGACGTACCGGCTGGTGAACGTGTCGGTGAAACCGTCCGGAAGGTACGGCGCGCCGGAGGCGGAGCGGGTGCCCTCGGGCTCTGCGGAATTGAGCGGATGCGTGGTCACGGCGATGTCCTCGGCAGCTCGGATGACGGGTTCCGGCGTCGGCGCGGTCACCTGGCGTCGACGGCGGGCCGGTCGGCTCTGAGGTTCGGGCCCGTGTGGCGTGGTGGCCTCCGGGTGTCCGTACCGGCGGTCCGCTTGCTACTCTACCCATGTTGGACCGATCGGTACAACATGATGGAAGCGCACGACCCTGGAGGCGCCCGGTGGCAGGCCGGAAGCAGTTCGACGTGGACGAGGCCCTGGAACAGGCGATGCGCGTGTTCTGGCAGCGCGGCTACGCGGACACCTCGCTCGACGCGCTCGGCGCCGCCACCCGGCTGGGCCGCGGCTCGCTGTACGGCACCTTCGGCGGCAAGGACGCCCTGTTCCGGCGGTGCCTCGACCGCTACTCCGCGACCTACGCGGACGCGTACGAGTCGGCGCTCGCCGGGAACGCGGGCGATCCGGTGCGGGCGGTGGAGGCGTTCTTCGACGTCGCACTGGCCCGGATCGCCGACCCGGCGGTCCCGCTCGGCTGCCTCATCGCCCAGTCCGCCATGCAGACACCCGTGCTGGAGGAGGAGAGCGGAGCGCACGTACGGGCCAAGGTTGCCGCCCAACGCGGGCGCGTCCGGGGGGCGTTGGAGGGAGCGCCCGCCGCTCCGGAAGTGCTCGACTCGCTGGCCGCCTATGTCGTCGCCGTCAACCAGGGGATCGCCCTGATGAGCCGCGCGGGCACCCCGGTCGCCGAACTGCGCACCGTCGCCCGGCTCGCCCGCACGACGGTGGCGGACACCCTGGGCCGCTCGACGGCCGAGTAGAACCGGCGCGTTCCGGACACCCGACGCCCGTCGCTCGCAGGGGGGTTCACGTGTCCGGCCGGCCACGCTGCGCACCGGTCCGGCTCGCCCCTCCCACGCCCCCGCGTGAGGCTCGGCACACGTGCGGCGGCACCGCGCGCCGCACTTGAATCGGGCGGCCGAGAGCGCTGTAGATTTGCGCGTCATGCTCTGTGTTCAGGTCCTGGGACCGCTCGGTGCCGACATCGGCGGGACACCGGTCCACCTGGGTAGCCCCCGGCAACGCGCGGTCCTCGCCCTCCTGATGGCGCACCGCGGCACGGTCGTACCCGTGGACCGGCTCATCGACCGCCTGTGGTGCGGCCGTCCCCCGGAGAAGGCGGCGGCCTCCCTGCACGCCTACGTTTCCAACCTGCGGCGCGCCCTCGAACCCGACAGGGCACCCCGGACCCCGGCCGGCGTCCTGGTCAGCGCCCCTCCCGGATACGCGCTGCGGCTCCCGCAGGAGGCGGTCGACGCCTGGCGGTTCGAGCAGGCCGTGCGGCGGGCGCGCACGCTCGCCCCGGCGGAGGCGCGGCGGCTGCTGGAGGAGGCGCTCGGCTGGTGGCGGGGGGCGGCCTACGGGGAGTGGGCCGACGAGGAGTGGGCGGCGGCCGAGGCCGCCAGGCTGGGCGAACTGCACACCGTGGCAAGGGAGTTGTCCGTCGAGGCGACGCTCAGGTCCGGGGCGGCCACCGAGGCCGTGCCCTCGGCCGAGGCGCTCGTACGGGAGCACCCGCTGCGCGAGGAGGGGTGGCGGCTGCTCGCGCTCGCGCTGTGGGCGAGCGGGCGCCGGGCCGACGCGCTGGCCGAACTGCGCCGGGCCACCGCCCTGCTGGCCGAGGAACTCGGGCTCGGCCCGGGTGAGGCGCTGGCCGAGTTGCAGACCGCGATGCTGACGGGGCGGACGGACGTGCTGCGTGCGGCCGTACCCGGCGCCCGGCCGGCCGAGGCGGCGTTGTCAGCGGTGTCGGCGGTCTCCGCGGTGTCGGCGGCGTCAGCGGTGTCGGTGGTGTCGGTCGGGCCGTCGGCCCAGGAGGGTGGGGCGCTCGCGCCGTCCGCGGTGCCGGCGGAGTCGTCGTCCCGGCCTGTCGGGTCGCCGGCGCCGTCCGCCGGGCTGGTGGAGTCGTCGTCCGAGGCGGTGGTGCTGGGCGGCCCGTCCGCCCGGGTGGGCGTGCCGTCTGCCCGGCCGGGTGTGACGTCTGAGGGGGCGGGCGTGCTGTCCGGTGAGCCGGCGGGGGCGGCGGGGGCGGCGGGGACGGCGGCCGGCACCCTGCCCGTCACGGTCCCCTTCCAGCGAAGCCATGGGCCCGCAGCGCACCCGCAACCCCTTCCGCATGCGCGGACGCATCCACAGACGCGGGCGCATCCGCATGCGGGTTTGCCTTGGGAGCCCGGCCAGGCGCCGCCTCAGACTCTGACACCGGCACCGGCACCGGCACCGGCACCGGCTTCGACCTCGACCTCAACTCCCGCTTCGGCTTCCGTACGCGAGCCGAGCGGGGCGTCGGTCCCGGCCGGCGCGGAGACGGCCGCGCCCTTCGCCTCCCCCGAGCCCTTCGTCGGACGGGACAGCGAGCTGCGGGCGCTGGACGAGGCCGCCCGGGGTGCCCGGCGGCACGGCGGTGTCGTCCTGGTGACCGGAGAGGCCGGAGGCGGCAAGTCCGCACTGCTCGGCCGGTTCCAGCAGCGGTTGCGGGCCGCCGACTGGACCGTGGTGGTCGGGCGCTGCCCCGAGTTCGACGGCGCCCCGCCCGCCTGGGCCTGGACCGAGGCGCTCGGCGAACTCGCCCGGCGCACACCCCCGGTGGACCCGGACTCGCTCGGCGCCCTGCTGCACGAAGGGGAGTACGGCGGCCACGCGGATCAGGGCCGGCACGTCAACGGCCGGACAGCGCAGGGTGAGCTGGGTGATTCGGGGTTCGACGACGGCTGGGCGGTCGGGCGGTTCCGGATGCACCGGGCGTTCAGCGCGTGGCTGCGCGCCGCCGCCGGCGAGTCCCCGCTCGCCGTGGTCATCGACGACCTGCACCGGGCGGACGGCGAGACGCTGGCCCTGCTGGAGCGGACCGCCGAACTGACCGGCGTGCCGGTGCTGGTGATCGCCGCGTACCGCCCGGCCGAAGCGGGCGACCGGCTGGCCGAGACCCTCGCCGAACTCGCCCACCGGTCACCGCACCGGCTGGCGCTGGGCGGGCTGCCGCCGCACGCCGTGGACACCGTGGTCAGGGCGGTGTGCGGGACCCCGGTCGACGCGGACACCGTGACCGCGCTCGCCGAGCGGACCGGCGGCAACCCCTTCTACGTCCGCGAGAGCGCCCGGCTGCTCGCCAGCGAAGGCGCCCTCGTGGCGATCTCCGAGGTGCCGCAGGGCGTACGCGATGTGCTGCGCCGGCGGCTGCGGCAGCTTCTGCCGGGCGCGCTCGCCGTCCTCCAGCTCGCCTCCGTCGTCGGCTGCGAGTCCGAGGTGAGCGTGCTCATCGAGGCCGCCGATCCCCAACGCCTGCCGGAGCACGAGGTGTTCGACAGCCTGGAGGAGTGCGTCCTCGCGGGGCTGCTGACCGAACCGGCGCCCGGCCTGGTCCGGTTCGCGCACGCCCTGGTCCGCGACACCGTGTACACCGACCTGGTCGGGGTGCGCCGCGCGCGTCTGCACGCCCGGGTCGCCGACGTCGTACGCCGTCGCCGTCCGGACGATCTGGCCGCGCTGGCCCACCATTTCGCCCGGTCGGCGACGGCGGAGACGGCGTCGCTGGCCGTCGAGTACTCGCTCGGCGCGGCCGATCTCGCGGAGCGCCGCTACGCCCACGACACCGCCGCGGAGCTGCTGGAGCAGGCGATCGAGTCGTTCGCGCTGATCCCAGCCGACGACGAGATCACCGGCGACGCGCGTGCGGCACGGCTGGTGGCGCTGCTCGGGCGGCTGCTGCGCGCCGAGATCCGCGCCGGAGCGGTGGTGTCCGCGCGGAGCACCCGGCAGCGGGCCATCGAGGCGGCCTCGGATGTCGGCCACGACGCGCTGGTGTCGGTGGCGCTCGGCGCGTCGATCGGGCCCGGTCTCGCCCTGAGCGGGCCGCGGGGGCTGGTCGACCCGGCCGCGCTCGACCACTTCGCCGACCGGCTCGCGGTCCGGGCCGCGGCCGATCCGGTGGTCCTCGCCCTCGCGGCACGGACGGCTCTCGAGGAGACGACCGGCCCGGACGATCAGCGTCACAGCGACGAGCAGCCGGGACCGTACGAACGGCGTCACGACGACCACTGTCACGACGATCCGCGCCATGACGATCCGCGCCATGACGACCCGCGTCACGGCGACCGGCGGCACGGCGACCAGCGGCACGGCGACCAGCGTCACGACGGCGATGGAAAGGACGTCGAGGGCGGAGAGTACGGCCGAGGTGGAAGGCACCCCGGGGCGGCCAGCGGGTCCGGCGGGGGCCGCGGGGACGGAGTGGACCGCGCCGCGACCTGTCCGGTCGGGGAGCGAGCGGCCGCGCATCGGCTGGCCGTCGCCCGCGCGATCGGCGACCCGCTGCTGATCTCCTGCGCGCTGACCGCCGCGTCCGCCCTCGCCCCGGAGGGCTCCCCCGACCACCGCGCGCTCCTCGCCTCCGAGCTGCGGGTACTCGGCTACGCCCACGACCTGCCCGCCAACACCTGGGTTCGCGAGCACATCAGCGGCATGGCGGCGGGCGCCCTCAACGACGTCGCGGGGGTCCGCCGGCACGCCCGCGAGGGCCGGGCCGTGGCCAGGCGGCACCGGCTGGTCGAGGCGGAGGTCGTCAATCTGTCGACCCAGGCCATGCTGGCGCACATCGAGGGCCGCTTCGCCGACGCCGAGGCCGGCTACGCCGACGTACGGGACCGGCTGCGCGCCAACCGTTCCGCTCACGGTGACCTGGTGTACGCCCTCGGGGTGACGACCGTGCGGCTCAGCCAGGGGCGGCCCGAGGAAGCCGAGCCGTTGCTGCGCTCCGTTCAGGACCGCGCCGCTCCCGTCACCTGGCTCGCGCTCGGGGTGGTCCTCGCGCGGCAGGGCCGGCTGGACGAGGCCCACGCGCTCGCCCTCTCCCCCACCGCTCCCGTACCCGACCACCTCTACAGCGTCGCCTTGTCCTTCCGTGCCGAACTGGCCTGCCTGTTGCTCGATCGCGGCGCCGCCCGTGAGCTGATCCCGCTGCTGCTGCCGGTCCGCGGCCAGCTCGCGGGCGCCGCCAGCATCTCCTTCGTGACCCGGCCCCTCGCCCAATCCCTGGGCGAGGTACACGCGTTGCTCGGCGACGAGTCCGCGGCGCAGCGGGAGTTCCGGCGCGCCGAGGAGGTCGCCCTGCGCTGGGGCTCCCCCCATCTGGCCGCCGCCGCCCGGGCCGCCCTGGAGGGACGCGCCACCCTGGGGCGACGTGCCGCCCTGGCGGAACAGGACGACCTGGCGGGACAAGGTGCCCCGGAGGCCCCCGACGGTAAGGGCGCCCCAGCGGCGGCGGGCGATGCGGGCGGCCCGGATCACGAGCACCTGGGTCGGCACTGCCTCAGATAGCCCGGAGGAGTTCGCGGCGTGGCGGCTCAGCCCAGGTGCCATTTCTGGTTGGACGTGCCGCCGCACTCCCAGAGTTGCAGCCGGGTGCCCGCGGCGGTGCCCGAGTTCTTGGCGTCGACGCACTTCCCGATCGCCGTGTTGACGAGGTCGTGGGAGCTGTTGAGGTTGAACTTCTGGGCCCAGCCGCCGTTGCAGCGCGCGAGTTGGATCGCGGCGCCGTTGGAGGTGGAGGCGTTGGCGATGTCCAAGCACAGCCCCATGGAACGGACGCTGCCGTCGGACGCGAACACCCACTTCTGCCAGGCGTCGCCGCCGCAGCCCTGCAAGGTCAGCGGCGAGCCGTCCGAGGCCTTGTGCGCCAAGACGCCCACACACCGCGAGGACGCGTAGCCCACGATCATGTCGCCGGCCGGCTTGGCTCCGGTGTTGGCCGCCGGCTTCGACTGCGGTTTGGACTGGGGCTTGGACTGTGGCTTGGACTGCGCCTGGTGCGTGCTCGCCGGCTTGGTGCCCGCCTTGTGAGGGGACGCGGCGTCGACCGTCCTGCCGTCGTGGGCGGCGGGGGCGTGCGCGGGGTCCGGTGCCTCGCCGCCCGCCGGCGAACTCCCGTCCTCGGCCGAGCCGTCCTCTCCCACGTGCGGCTTCCTGCCGGGTTTGTCGCCCGTACGGTGGCCTGGCGCGGAGGCGGACGGAGACGCGGACCCGGGCGGCCGTACCGAGCCGTCCGTGCCGACCGTCGGAACGGCGGCGTCCTCGACGTGTGCCGCACTCGGCTCGGGGTCGTCGCCACCGGGGAGGGCCATCACCGCGACGGTGCCGAGCCCCAGCGCCGCGAGCACGGAAAGGGCCGCGACCGCGCCGATCAGGCGGGCGCTGCGCTCGGGTTGGGCCGGGTCCGCGTCAGCCCCGCCGGGAGCGGAGGCCGAGGTGGCGGCCAAAGGGGTGGTCCTGGTCGCCAACAGGCGGGAGATCCTGCCGGGTTCACCGGCGCGGGGAGCCGAGCCGGCGGCCGGTGCCGGGTCGGGCACGGAGTTGGAGCGGGGGGCGGGCGCGGGGGTCGGCACGGGGCTGCTCGCGGCGGCGGGCTCGGGCTCGGACTCGGACTCGGACTCGGACTCGGGCTCGGGCTCGGACTCGGACTCGGACTCGGCTTCCGGAGAGGTCTCCGGGGCCGGCGAGGGCTGCGGCTCCGGCTCCGGCAGGGAGGCCGACTCAGGCTCCGCCGCGGGCTCCGGTCGGCTCCCCGGCTCAGTGGAGTGCGCGGAATCCGAACCGGCTTCGGGCGCCGGGGCGTTCGCGGACTCCGGCTCGCCGAGAGAGACGTTCGCAGAATCGGTGCGAGCAGCGCCGGCAGCGCCAGCAGCGCCGGCGTTCGCGACCTCCGGCTCGCCGGCAGGCGTGTTGGCAGGCTCCGGCGTCGCGGCGGTGTTGGCGGACTCCGGTCCGTCCGTGGCCGGCGTCGCCGCCGAGGCCTCGGAGACGGTCTCCGCGTCCCCCTCCGGCTGAGGGCCACCGCCCGCACCCGCCGAACCCGAGCCCTCGGTACCCGCACCCCCCGATGCCGAGCCCTCGGAACCCGCACCCCCCGAACCCGAGCCCTCGGAACCCGCACCCTCCAGCCCCGCACCCTCCGGACCCGGCTCCCGCAGCCAGGGCACCGGCTGTTCCCAGACAGCCGCGTCCCCGCCCGCCTCGCCGGTCGGTTCCGTCGGTCCGGTCCTGTGTTCCATGTGTGCCCGCCGCCTCCGCGTCTGGTGGTCTCCCGATGCCCGAACCTAGGAGCACGGGGGACGGCGCTACCGCGACGGCGGCGAACTCTGCCCGGCCGGACGGGAAATGCTTCCCCTGCGACCGCCCCCGCCCCTGGCGCCCGTCCCCGCGCCCGTGCGGGCGCCTGCGGAACCGGGGTGGGTTACAGCGTTCCCGAGCGCAGTGCGAAGGCGACCGCGTGGGTGCGGTTGCGCAGGCCGAGCCGGTTCATCATGACGCTGACGATGTTCTTGATGGTCCGCTCCGAGTAGTTGAGCTTGCGGGCCACCTCGGTGGTGTCGAGGCCGTCGGCCAGCAGGCGGAGCACGTCGACCTCGCGGGCCTCCAGTCCGGAGGTGGTCAGCCCCAGCGGGCCGAGCACATCGCGCTGCACCCGCCTGATGTGGTCGATGAGCTGGCCCTGCACCGGCGCCGGCAGCAGGGCCGCGCCCTCGGCGACCGCCCGTACGCCCTCCACCACGTGGTCGTAGGTGCTGTCCTGACGCCACATCACACCGCGTACGCCGAACTGGACGGCGCGCATGAGCTGGGCCTCGCCGATGCGGCCGGTCACCAGCACCATGCCCATGGCGGGGTTGGCGGCCCGGGCGGCGACGGACTCCATCAGGGCCATCGTCTCCTCGGTCACCTCCGCCGTGAGCAGCAGCACGACGTCCGCGTCCCGGTGCTCCTCCTGGGGCAGCACCTTCAGGCCCGGATATCTGCACAGGGACCAGGCGGCCCCCTCACCGGTGATGGGGTCACTGGCGAGGACCGCGATCGAGATCATCCCCAACGTCACTGACGTCCTTCCTGGTTCGGACCGTCGGGCCTGGTGGGGTCCGGGTCCGGCACGGTGTCGGGCGGCCGTGGCGGCGGCGCGCGGTCATCGTGGCGGCGGCGCCTTGGCACTCACTTGGCGTGCACTTGGCGGGTTTGCCCGTCCGGCCACGCTTCGCTGTCCGGCGGGACAGACATCGGTCCGCGCGGCGGGCCCCGAGGGGCGTCCTGCCTACGCTCGGGACGAAGACTGGCAGCAGGAAAGCCGCAGGAAAGCAGGAGCACGTTGAGCACCGTGGTCGCCAAGCGCTCGCCGCGTGCCGAGGGTCCCCCGATGCCCGAGGGGCAGGTCGAACTCGCCGAACCCCCCGTCCTCGGGGAGCCGGCCACCGCGGACTTCGGCTCGGTGATGATGTACCTGCCGATGGGCCTGGGCGCCGGGGCCATGGTGCTGATGTTCTCGGTCGGCAGCGGCGGCACGTCGATGTACATGATGACCGGGATGATGGGCGTCGCCATGGTCAGCATGACGCTGACGCAGGTCGGCCGCCCGGGCGCGGAGCGGCGCCGCCGGATGCGGGCCGAGCGGCGTGACTATCTGCGCTATCTCGGCCAGAAGCGGGTGCAGGCCCGGCAGGCGGCCGAGCAGCAGCGGGCGGCACTGCTCTGGGACAACCCGGACTCCGGGGATCTGTGGGCCCTGGCCCGTGGTCCCCGCTTGTGGGAGCGCAGGCCAGGGCACGAGGACTTCGCGCGCGTCCGCATCGGGCTCGGCACCCGCCGGGCCGCGCTGGAGTTCCTACCGCCGCAGACCAAGCCGGTGGAGGACCTGGAGCCGCTGTGCGCGATCTCGCTGCGCCGGTTCACCCGGGCCCATCAGACGGTTCCGCTGCTGCCCGTGCCGGTGTCCCTGCGCCGGTTCACCAGTGTGGAGTTCACCGGCGAGACCGGTGACGCGCTGGCCTTGGCGCGGGCGATGCTCGGGCAGCTCACGGTCCTGCACTCCCCCGACGAGCTGCGGGTCGCGGTGCTCGGGGACGACGAGGCGCTGCGCGCCTGGGACTGGCTCAAGTGGCTGCCGCACAACGCGCATCCCCACGAGGAGGACGCCGCGGGTCCGGTCCGGCTCGCCGCCGGTGACCACGACGCCCTGCTGGACCTGCTGGGCCCGGAACTGCGCGACCGGCCCGACCACGATCCGGCGTCCGCGCCGAGCGTGGCCGAGCCGTTCACGGTGATCGTCGCCCAGGGCGTGCGGATCCCGGAGACGTCGCGGCTGCTCGGCGCGGGGGTGCGCGGGGTGGTGCTCCTCGACCTCACCGGTGCGGTGCCGGGTGGCCCCAAGGTGCTGCGGCTCACCGTCCGCGACGGCCGGGTGGACTTCCCGAACGGCACGGAGACCGTCTCGGGGCGGGCCGACCGGCTCGGCCCGGTGGAGGCGGAGAGCCTCGCCCGGCTGCTGGCCCCGATGCGCACCGGCGGCGGTGTCGACCTGGTGGACCGGCCGCTGGAGTCCGACTTCGACCTGACCGCCATGCTCGGCATCCGTGACGTGCGCGGCTTCGACGTGCCCGCCAAGTGGCGTCCCCGGCTCGCCCAGGACGCCCGTCTCAAGGTGCCGATCGGTGTCACCGAGGACGGCGAGATCGTCGAACTCGACCTGAAGGAGTCGGCGCAGGGCGGCATGGGCCCGCACGGGCTGCTGATCGGCGCCACCGGCTCCGGCAAGAGCGAACTGCTGCGTACCCTGGTGATGGGCCTGGCCGCCACCCACTCCTCGGAGATCCTGAACCTGGTCCTGGTGGACTTCAAGGGCGGCGCGACCTTCCTGAACATGGACCGGCTGCCGCACACCTCGGCCGTCATCACCAACCTGGCCGACGAGCTGCACCTCGTGGACCGTATGCGGGACTCCATCAACGGCGAGATGATCCGCCGTCAGGAGCTGTTGCGGGAGGCCGGGTTCGCCTCGCTCTACGAGTACGAGAAGGCGCGCGGCGCGGGCGCGAGCACGCTGGCCCCGCTGCCCTCGCTGCTGATCATCGTGGACGAGTTCTCCGAACTGCTCGCGAACAAGCCGGAGTTCATCGAGCTGTTCGTGTCGATCGGCCGGCTCGGGCGCAGTCTGGGCGTGCATCTGCTGCTCGCCTCGCAGCGGCTGGACGAGTCGCGCATCCATCGCGTCGAGGGGCATCTGTCGTACCGGCTCGCGCTGCGTACCTTCTCCTCGATGGAGTCGCGCAGTGTGATCGGCACGTCCAGCGCGTACGAGCTGCCGTCGGCTCCCGGCAACGGCTATCTGAAGGTGGACACGACCAACCTCGTCCGGTTCAAGGCCGCTTATGTGTCCGGCCCGGTTCCCGCGCCCCCGAACCCGGACGAGGCGGGCCGCCGCGAGGGGGCCGTGCTCGATGTGACCGCCTTCGGTCTGGAGGCGCGGGGCGAACCGGCCTCGGTCCGCGCCGAGGAGGAGGCGGCGGCGCTGGTGTCGCTCGCCGAGGAGGCGCTGCGCGACCAGGGCGGCGAGGGGGAGCAGGCCGAGAGCGGGGAGAGCGCGGACGAGAGTCTTCTCGACGTGCTCGTGGGGCGGCTGGAGGACAACGGGCCGCCCGCCCGGCAGGTGTGGCTGTCCCCGCTTTCCCGGTCGCCCGCGCTGGACGAGCTGCTGCCCGGCATCGTGCCCGACCCGGTGCGCGGCATGGGCGCCTCCGACCCCCGGGCGCAGGGGGCGCTGCGGGTGCCGCTGGGTCTGGTGGACCGGCCCTTCGAGCAGCTCCGCGAGCTGCTGGTGGCGGATCTGTCCGGGGCCGACGGGCATCTCGGTCTGGTGGGCGCGCCGCAGACCGGCAAGTCGACGCTGCTGCGCACCCTGATGCTGTCGCTCGCGCTGACCCACACGCCGGCCGAGGTCCAGTTCTACTGCCTGGACTTCGGCGGCGGCGGTCTGGTGTCCACCGCCGGTCTGCCGCACGTCGGTTCGGTGGCGACCCGCCTGGAGCGCGACCGGGTGCTGCGGACCGTGGAGGAGCTGGCGCAACTCCTGGAGCGGCGTGAGCAGTTGTTCGCCGCCCGGGGTCTGGAGTCGATGGCCGCGTACCGGGCGCTGCGGGCCGAGGGCGCGGTCGACGATCCGTACGGTGACGTCTTCCTGCTGGTCGACGGGTGGGCCACGCTCCGGCAGGACTACGAGGACCTGGAGCAGCGGGTGATGGAACTTGCCGCGCGCGGGCTGTCGTTCGGCCTGCACGTGGTGGTCTCGGCGGTCCGCTGGTCCGAAGTGCGGCCCCGGCTGCGGGACATGCTCGGCACCAAGCTCGAAGTGCGGCTCGGCGACTCGATGGAGTCCGAGGTGGGTTCCCGGGCGGCGGCGGGTGTGCCGCACCAGCCGGGTCGCGGTCTGACCGCGTCGGGCCACCACTTCCTGTCGGCGCTGCCCCGGCTCGACAGTTCCTCGCGGACCGACGACCTGACGTCGGCCACCAAGTCCGCGGTCGCCGAGATCGACACGTTCTGGACCGGCGGCAGCGCCCCCGGGGTGCGTCTGCTGCCGACCAGCCTGGACGCGCGCCGGCTGCCCGCGGCCGCCGACAGCCGCGATCTGAGGTTCTGCCTCGGCTGGGACGAGCAGCGGCTCGCCCCGGTCTGGCACGACTTCGGCGCCACCCCGCATCTGCTCGTCTACGGGGACGGCGAGAGCGGCAAGACGAACGCGCTGCGGCTCGCGATCCGCGCGATCACCGCCCGCTACCGTCCGGAGGAGGCCCGTATCCTGCTGGCCGACCCGGGGCGCGGCCTCCTCAAGGACGTGCCGGAGGAGTACCGGGTCGGTTATGTCGTGGACAACGACGGACTCGGCAAGCTCGCCGACAGCGCCGCCGTGTCCGTGGGCAAGCGGCAGCCGGGCGCCGATGTCACGCCGGAGCAGCTGGAGAAGCGGGACTGGTGGACCGGTCCGCTGCTGTTTGTCCTCATCGACGACTACGACCTGTTCGGCGGCGGGCCCGGCTCGGTGTCCCCGATGACCCCGCTGGTGCCGCTGCTCGCGCAGGGCGCCCACATCGGGCTGCACCTGGTCGTCGCCCGCAGTACCTCGGGCGCGATGCGCTCGGTCATGGACCCGCTGATCCGCCGTATGTGGGAGCTGGGCAACCCGGCGCTGCTGTTCTCCTACCCGAAGGAGGAGGGCAAGTTCATCGGCGAGGCCAAGCCCCGCACGCTGCCGGCCGGGCGGGCCCAGCTCGTCACCCGCCGCACCGTCAAGCTGGTCCAGACCGGACTGGTGTCGGCGTCCCCCGTCCCCACAGGAGCATGATGACCACCGCCGTACCGCTGACGGGACGGGCCACCGAGGTCTGCCGCGTCACCGTCGAGACACCGGACGGCCGGGCCGATCTGTCCGTCCCGGTCACCACCCCGGTGTCCGCGCTGCTGCCGGTCCTGCTCCGGCAGATGCCCGCCGGGTCCGCCGCCGACGGCACCCCCTGGGTGCTGCAACGGCTCGGTGAGGAGCCGCTCGCCGCCGAGGCCACCCCGGAGAGCGCCGGGCTGCGCCAGGGCGACGTCCTGCATCTGCGGCCGGCCGACGCGCCGTTGCCCGCGCTGCACTTCGACGACATCGCGGACGGGGTCGCGCACACCGTCGGCGACGGCCCCGGCAGATGGCGGCCCGGACTCACCCGGGGTCTCGCCGCCGGCCTGGCCTGTCTCGCCCTGGCCGGGCTCGCCGCCGCGCTGCTCGGCGCGGGCACCGGTCCCCGTACGTCGGCCGTGGCCGCGGCGGTGGCCGTGGTGCTGGCCGTCGCCTGCGCGACGGCCGCCCGGATGGGCGTCGACCGGACCAGTGTGCTGGTGGCCGGACTCGGCGCGTTCGGCTTCGCCG
Organism: Streptomyces sp. NPDC007084; assembly: GCF_040703595.1. NCBI lineage: Bacteria > Bacillati > Actinomycetota > Actinomycetes > Kitasatosporales > Streptomycetaceae > Streptomyces > Streptomyces sp. NPDC007084. Next base: position 216 of record NZ_JBEYFY010000085.1, on the reverse strand, counting down.
CTCTGGCCGGCGTCACGCTGCGGGCGGGTCACTCCGGCGGCCACACGCCCGGCCTGTCCGGTGTGCTCCTGGGCGCCGGATGTGTGATCGCGCTGGCCGGGGCCCTGTTCGCGCTGGGCGCGCTGCCGCTGGTGGTGCCCGGCACGGTCCTGCTCACCGCCGTCGCCGCGGCGGCCGGCGCGGCGCTGGCCGAGGGCGCCGGGCTGCGCGGTGACC
>NZ_JBEYFY010000084.1:0-24008 GCF_040703595.1 Streptomyces sp. NPDC007084 | reverse complement strand
GCGCGCGTCCTGCTCCGCAGGAACGACGCGCCGACGCTACGCGTCGGTTTAGCACCCGCTCCGCGGGTGCTGGGCTCGGTCCCTCCGGGACCGGATCCGCTCCGCGGATCGAGTTGGGTCGTCGGTGCGGTGTCCCGATCGCTCCGCGATCGTGCCTCCTCCCCGACTCGCCTTCACTTTTCAAGTCCAACATGACTGGGGTGCAGGTTAATTCGGCTAGCAGCAGGGGGCAGCAGGCGTTGGCCTACCCGACTGGGTGCTTGGTGACGGCTCGTCAGTTACGACTAGAACGTCGAGCCGTGCCAATCCTGTGTGCCGCTGCTTCCTTGTCTCCAAAACTTTGGAGTATTCGAGTTCTGCCACTCCCCCGCTCACTGGAGAATGGGGCCCGGGAGCGGGCGAACGCGTCTGCTGTCGCACTGAACTCAGCGGCCAAACCTCAGCCGCTTGATGGTCCGATGGTCCCAGGAGCACGGACCAGATCGATGCCGTGCTCGGCAAGGGTAGCGGACACCAACTCTTCTTGCTCTGAGGGGAGTTGATCATTGTTCAGCTTGGTGCGGACCTTGGCGAGCCAGGGACCGATCATGACACGGTCGCCGTCCACCTCGATCCACTCTCGGGCGCCGGGGGTGCGTCCCCACCGTGCCACGAAGAGCCCGAGGATCTCGGTGGTTTGCGCGAACGTGCGCCGCCGCGATGTGCTCGGCCTGCCCGCGGCGTGTTTCTGTTCCAAGAGGGCGCAGTCGGGGGTGATTCCCATGCGGGCGAGCAGGTCGCGCTGGCCAGGGTCGAGGTCGGGCCAGCTGGTGAGCTGGCGGTGTAGCCAGCTTCCCGCCTTCACTCCGTGGATGACCGTGTCGCGGCGCAGCGTGCTGGGGTGGTTGCCGGCTTCCAGGTGGCGGCGCAGCAGATGGTACTTGCGATGCCAGTCGGGGCCGTAGGGGAGTTTCCAGTCTGGGTCGAGGGCTGTGAGCTGGTTGTCGCGGTCGGGGGTGAGGCGGTCCTTTCGGGCTAGGGCGCGCTGGTCGGCAAGGAACTGGCCGCCGGGTAGTTGGGTGGGGATGGCAAGGTGGCCGTGTTCGGCGTGGAAGGCCTCGACGGTGGCCAGGTGGCCTTGCCAGGTGGCCTCGTGGTCGTCCCAGATCATGCCGAGATCCTCGAGCTCGGCGATCCATGCCGGATCGAGGGCGCCTGCCTGGTAGGCGGTGCGTTGGCCGGTGATGAATTGCCCCAGCCGGTAGCCGTAAGCGTCCTCGTAGTCGGCGCTCACGCGCAGGTGGCTGTGTTCGCTTTGGTAGCGGATGGCGGCGGCTAGGCCAGCGCGGCGGGGAGCAGACAGGACGGCGCCGCTGGAGGGCCACACCAGCAGGTCGAGGGCGCGGGCGATCGCGGTGGGGTCGAGGGTGTGGTCGAAGCGGAAGCGGCGGGTGATGTAGGTGTGGGAGTCGCGGGCGGGATGCTGGTTCTTGGCCCGGGGGGTGCGGGCGGCGATGGTCTGGTCGTGGTGGCGCAGGGCGGCGGTGACCAGCCAGAGGGCTTCGTAGGGGGTGCCGAGGAGGTCGGTGGGGTCGGTGCCGGGCGGGATGTAGGCGGGGATGACGAGGCTGGCTGTCTTCGTCTTGAGGGTGGGTGGTTTGCGCAGGGCGCGGCCGAGCGCTTGGACGATGCGGCGGACGCTGGCGGTGCGGTCGGCGAAGACGACGGCGTCGACGGCCGGCAGGTCGACGCCTTCGCCTAGGACCTTGGCGTTGGCCAGCACGCCTCGCTCGGCGTTGCTGAAGCGGGCGATGGTGTCGGCGCGCCGGTGGGGGCTGTGGGTGCCGTCGATGGACTGCACGACGACGTCGTCCGCCCAGTCGGGGCGCAGTTCGTCGGGGAGGGTGCGCAGGGTGTGGGCGAACTGGCGGGCGAAGTCGGCGGCGTCGGCGATCTGCTGGAAGTAGACGAACACGTGCCGCAGGTCCTGCTCGCGCATGGCTTTGAGGATGGCCAAGTGCAGGGCGGTGGTGCGGCGCGCGGTGGGCCCGGCTTCAGGATCGGTGAGCGCGTTGTGCAGTTCAGTGTCGGTGACGGTGGGGACGACGAGCTGGTAGTCGGCGAGGACGCCGTCATCGATGGCGTCGGCGTGGGAGTAGGTGTGCAGGCGGGGGCCGAAGATCTGCGGCTGGTCCATGGTCGCCAGCAGGGCTGGGTCGTCCCAGGCGGGTGCGGTGGCGGTGGTGCGCTTGGGTTGCGCTCTGGTGGTGGGCGGCTCGGTCAGGCGGGGGGCGTCCCACACATAGGGGGTGGCGGTGAGGTAGAGGCGGCGCTCGGCAGGGATGCGCTCGTTGTCGTGCAGCGCAGTCCAGTTCTTCTCCCAGGTGCCGGCCGTGGCGTGGGCTTCGTCCACGACCAGCAGGCCGAAGAGGGGGGCGGGGAAGATCGCGGAGTGCTGGGCCTCTTCGATCTTGGACAGCGAGTCGTAGGTGAAGAAGACCGTCGCTTTGGGGTGGCGGCCGAGCCAGTAGGCCAGGTACTCCCCCGCGTTGGCCGAGTCGACCTCGGCCTCGGCGAGCAACGGGTGGGAGGCGGCGCGTAACGAGGAGACGGTGATCATCGGTTCGCGGCGGCCGTCTGCGCGGGCGGCCGCTGCCCACTGTGCGACCAGGTCCAGGCTGGGCACCGCCACTGCCAGGTGCCGCACGCCGAGTTCCTCGGCTACGCGCAGTGCGAAGAGGGTCTTGCCGGTGCCGCAGGCCGAGACGGCGTGCCCGCGGGTGCGCGGGCGGCGCAGGTGGCGAACCGTGTTGGCGAGGCCCTCCTGCTGGTCTGCGCGCAGGACCAGACGCCCGGGATGTTCTGTTGCGGTGGGACTGGCGGTCATCGCGCGTTTCCTCGGCATGCAGGAGGGGCTGACTCGCGTTCATTCTCGCGTACAGCAGGGGTGCGGCGCAGTGTCTCTGCTCTGGCGGGGGCGCGCTGCGAGCCCATGCGCGCCCCATGATCAGTGTTGTCGGATGCGGATAGGGGGCGGCGGCTCGGGGCTCGGGCTTTCTCCGCTTGGTTTCAGGCAGCCCGGCGGAAGGCTGTCTTGCGTGGCGTGGGCAGGCGCAGAAGGTCTTGCAGGGGCGTGCCGTGTTCGGCCCACCGGCGCAGGCGGTCCCGGTCGATCCAGTGCACTTGGTGGTGTTCGCCCCATGTTTTGGCGTCCCGGGTGAAGGAGCCGTTGGTGACCACGACTGCGATATCAGCTCCGTGCGCGGGGCCTGCGGTGCCTTTGACCTGGTACATCACTGAGGAGCCGACCTTGCCGGCGACGGTCGTGTGCTTGGCCTGCAGGACGATTCTGCCGCGTTGGCGGTCTTCGCCGATGACGTCTGCGGCCTGGTCTCCTTGTCGGCCGACCTGCCGTGCGTTCCAGCCGTCCCGGAGGAGCATGTCACGTAGGGCGAACTCGAAGGCCCGGTCGTCCATGGCGTCGAGTTGCGCGAGCGTGATCCGGAGCCGGGCCAGCGTCTGGGCCCGCACCTTCCGGGCCTGCAGTTCACGGATGAACCGCCAGGCTGCGTAGCCGAGGGCGAGAGCCGCGAGGACGGCGAGCCATGGCCAGATGCGGACGGCTGCCTGCCATGTGGCTGTGGCGATCTTGGCCAGCAGCCAGAGTGCGGCGCAGGCGACGGCCGCGGCGGCGGCCTGTTCCCTGCCGCCGCGGGGTGGGCGTAGCCGGGGCGAGCGACGGGGCATCAGTGGCCCACGTTCGCTGACACTGATGGTGTAGGGGTTTGCGGTGTTGTCGGGGAGGCCTCTCCGAAGCCGATGAGCTGGCTCCATAGCCACACCACCGCGATCAGCCCTGCGATCGACCAGCCGCTCAGTTTCTTCGCGCTGGGGCGGGGTTTGCGTCGGTAATGACTTCGCACCTTGTAGTAGCCCTCGGGCGGCTTCGCCACTGCTTCCTCCTCCGTGTCGTCAGGCCGCCAACTGCGGTCTGATCTCTGGGAATTGGTGTAGCAGCGGGCACTGACAAATCCGCCGGTTTGATCAGCGGAGGCCTTGGCAGTGCCTCGAAAACGCGCCGTGATGCGGTCACGGGTCCGGCGGTGTTCGAACATGCGGGATAGTGGTTCTCGGATCTGCGGAAACTCCTGTCATGCGGACTGGACTGGCGTGTTCTGGTACGGCTGCGGTGGCCGATGCAGGTGCTCATGCACCGCAGTGCTCTGTTTCCGTCACTTCGATCACATGCAGAAATGGCATGAAGCAGTACGTGTTCGATGCGCTCCTTCTGGGAGGCAGGTCGGGTGCCTTCAGGGATGGGCGGCTTTCGACGCGGGAGCGCTGTGGGGCTGCCTTTCTCGGCGGGGCCGAGAGGGGTACAGGCAGCCCCGGCGGTTGTGGCTACGCCTTGGGCCGACGGCAGGTTGAAGATCAGTGAGTGTGCGCGGCCTGGGGCTTGCGTTTCGTCGGCGAGGGCGGGTCCGGCGTCTGTCGTGGGGTCATTCGGCCGCTTCGGTCAGGTGGGTGAGGGTGGAGCCGTCGATGTTCTTGGAGATGTGCAGGCGTCGGGTGATGCGGCGGCGGAGTTCGGGGACGTGGCTGATGAGTCCGACGGTGCGGTCGTGGGCGCGTAGGGAGTCCAGGACGTCGAGGACTTGGTGGAGGGTGTCTTCGTCGAGGGTGCCGAAGCCTTCGTCGATGAAGAGGGTGTCCAGTGCCTGGCCGCCGGCTTCGGCGGTGACGATGTCGGCCAGGCCCAGGGCGAGGGCCAGGGAGACGTAGAAGGATTCGCCGCCGGAGAGGGTGTCGGTGTGGCGTTTGTGTCCGCTCCAGACGTCGAGGACCTTGAGGTCCAGGCCTGATTTGGCGCCTCGGGCGGCTCTGTCGTCGGAGTGGACGAGGGTGAAGCGGTGGTGGGACATGCGTGACAGGCGGGTGTTGGCGGCGTCGACGACGTCTTCGAGGCGGGCTGCCAGTACGTAGGACTCCAGTTGCATGCGGAGCTGGTTGCTGGGTGAGCCGCCGCTGATGAGGCCGTGGAGGTGATCGACGGTGCGGTAGGTGTCCTCGAGGGGTTCCAGGCGCTGGATGTGGGTGTCCAGCTGAGCGGTAAGGGTGGCCAGGGCGGTTGTCCGGTCGGCGGCCTGGGTGGCGAGGGCTGCCGTGCGGGAGTGGGTTGCGGTGGCAGTGTTCAGTTCGGTGACGGCGTGCTCGAGGTCGGCCGGAGGCTGGTCGATGGCTGCCTGCAGTTCGGGTTCGGCGAGCCGGGCGGTCAATACGAGGCACTGTTCACGCCAGTGGGTGATTTGGCTCTCGATCGCGGTGAGTTCGTCGTCGGGCAGGCGGGCGGCCGAGGCTTCGGCCGGGGAAGTGAAGCCTGCCGCGTGGGCTGCCTGCTCCGCCAGAGCGGCGGCGCTGTGGCGGCTTGCGGCGGTTGCTGTCACGGCGGCGGCGCACGCGGCGGCGGCCTCGAGGCGGCCGGCGTGCTGGGTGAGGGCGGTGATGCGGTCGGCGAGTGTGGCGTGCCCGTTGAGGGCGGTGGCGAGGCGGTGGGTGAGCTCTTCGCGCTGCGTGTGCAGGCTGTCGTAGGTTGCGTCGGCGGCGCCCAGGCGTGCGGTTGCGGTGTTGCGGGTGTGCTCGGTTTCTGCCTGTTCCTTTTCCAAGAGGGCGAGTTGTTCGCTGGCCGGTCCGGCGTCGGATGCCTGGGAGAGGGCGTCGGCGAGGTGTTGTTCGAGGGTTGTGCGGTGGGCGGTGAGGTCGGCGAGGGGGGTGTCGCCGCCGGCTTCACCGCGTGCCGTGGCGGCCTGTTCGTTCAGGTGGGCCAGGGTCTGTTTGGCCTTGTTCTCGCTCTGCTGGGCGCGGGTGTGGGCTGCTTCGGCGGCCTCTTCGTCGGCGGCGGTGGGCTGGCCTGGCTGGGCGGTGGCGGGTGCGGGGTGGGTGGGGGAACCGCATACCGGGCAGTCTTCGCCGTCGACGAGCCGGCCGGCGAGCTCGGCGACGATGCCGTCTGTACGACGGCGCCGGATGTCGATGTACGTTTTCGCGGCTTGCTCAAAGTCCTTCTCGGCCTGGCTGAGGACTTTGCGGGCGGCGCTGATCTGCTGGTCGAGGGCGTCACGGCGTCTGGCGGCTTCCAGCTGTTTTTCGACTAGATTGAGGGGTGGGGGTGAGTTCGCGGCTGGTCTCCTGTGCGCTGCGCGCGTCTTCCAGGCGTGCGGCCAGGGCGGCGCGGCGTTGGGGAAGGGTGTTGAGCCGTTCCTGGGCGTCGGTGAGGGTTTCGGTGAGCTGCTGGCGCTCGCGGTCGAGTGCGGCCAGTTCTGCCGTGTGGCGCTGGAGGATGGCCTCGTCGGGCAGCAGCGCTTGGACGGCGCCGGTGTCGGCGTGCAGTTGCTGCGCGGCGTGAGTGAGGGCGGCGGCGTCGAGTGATGCGTCTTCGGGCAGCAGAAGGGCGCGGGCGCGGCTGTCGTCGTCCAGGGCACGGGTGTGCTTGAGGTCGGCGGTGTGTGCGGTCTCCAGGACGGATTGCAGTTGCTGGGCTTTCACGGCGCGCTCGCGGCGGTCGGCGAGGCGGTCGTGGCGGGCGGTCTGCTCGTGGAGCAGGCTGAGGTCGTGTGCGGTGGTGCGGTGGGTCTGCTGGAGACGGTGGAGGTCGCGGACGGCCTGTTCTGCGATGCGGGCTTGCGCCAGCTGCTGCTCGGCGGTCTCGGTGGCGGTGGTTGCGGCGTCTTGGAGGGTGAGGGCCTGGCGGTGCAGGGCGCTGGCCCAGGCGCGGGCGGGTGCGGTGAGGGTGGCGGGGTCGTCGGCCCGGGGGGGGCGTCTTGGGCGGGTTCGAGGTCGTCGCCGGCTGCCTGCTGGATGCGTTCGGCCAGGCGCAGGACGTCGGCGCGGGCCTCGTCGCGCGTCTTGGCGGTGAGGGTTTTGCGGGTGGCGAGGAATTCTTCGATGAGGCCGAAGCGGCGGGTGCCGAAGAGGGTGCCGAGCAGGATGCGGCGTTTGGATGCGTCGGCGCGCAGGAACTTGGTGAACTCGTTCTGCGGGAGCAGGACGACCTGGCAGAACTGCTGCCGGGTCAGGCGCAGGAGGGACTTGATCTCTTCTCCGGCTTCCTTGTGGGACTTGATGATGCCTTCCCACTGGCCGTGTCCGTGTTCGTCGAGGACCCACTGGTGCAGGTAGGTTTCGGCCTTCTGGTCGACCAGTTCTGCGCTGTTGCGCAGGTGGGGTCGCTTCTGGGCGGGGATTCTGCGGATCTGCAGGCGCTTGCCGGCGAGGGTTACTTCCAGGGTCACTTCGGTCAGCAGGTTGGCGGGCGCGTGATCGCTGCGCAGCCGCATGTTGCGTTCGTGAGGCGGCAGGCCGTAGAGGGCGAAGCAGATGGCGGCGAACAGGGTGCTCTTGCCGGCGCCGGTGTCGCCGTGCAGGAGGAACAGGCCGTCGGCGGACAGGGCGTCGAAGTCGACGGTGTGCCGGCGGGCGAAGGGGCCGAAGGCCTGCAGGCGCAGGGAGTGCAGACGCATGTCAGACGGTTTCCTTCTCCTGGGCGCGCACGCGCATGTCGTCGACGGCCTCTTGGAGGAGGTCTGCCTCTGCGGTGGTGGGTGGGGTGCCGCGCACGGCGGTGATGAAGTCGTGGGCGATGTCGAGGTCGCCGCGGCCGCGTACCCGTTCGCGGTAGGTGGGGCTGTCGGTGGCCTGCGCCGGGATGCCGGCGGGTACGTGCCGCATGTCCAGCGTCTTGGGGAAGCGCTGTCTGAGTCGTGCCATCGCCTCGTACGGGAGGGCGGTGTCGGTGAGGGTGACCTGCAGCCAGGCTTCGCTGTGAGGTTCGTGTGCGGGATCCGTTAACAGGTCTTCGATGCGGCCGGTCAGCCGTGCCAGCGGCAGGTGGAGGCTGGCCGGGATGTCGTGGCGGGTGATCGTGGGGGCGCCGTCGGCCGGCAGGTCGGCCAGAGTAAGGGATTTGGTGTGGTTGGTCTCGGAGAAGGAGTAGGCCAGTGGGGAGCCGCTGTAGTGGATGCGGTCGTTGACGCTCTGCGGGCGGTGGAGATGGCCCAGGGCTGTGTAGTGGATGCCGTCGAAGAGGTCGGCGCCGGCGTGGGCGATGCCGCCGACGCTGATGTCGCGTTCGCTTTTGCTGGTGGTGGCGCCGGTGATGAAGGCGTGGGCGAGGACGACGGAGCGGGTGCCCGGTCGGGTGGCGAGGTCAGCGCGGATGCGGCCCAGTGCTGAGGTGAGAACGGCCTGGTGGGAGGCTGTCTCGGCGTCCAGCTGGGTGCGTGCCAGGGCTGGCTCGAGGTAGGGCACTCCGTAGACGGCGACGGGTCCGTGCTCGTCGTCGAGGAGGACGGGGCGGGCGGCGTCGGCGGGGTCGGTGCGCAGGTGGACGCCAGCTTTGGCGTACAGGCCGGAGCCAGTACCGAGACGGTGGGCCGAGTCGTGGTTCCCGCTGATCATGACGGTGGGGATGCCGAGGTCGGCGAGCTGGTGCAGAGCCCGGTCGAACAGGCGTACCGCGTCCAGGCTCGGGATGGCACGGTCGTAGATGTCGCCCGCGATCAGCAGGGCGTCCACCTTCTGGGTGCGGGCGGTGGCGCAGATGTGGTCCAGGACCTTGCGCTGGTGGTCGATCAGATCTTCCCCGTGGAACCGGCGGCCGAGATGCCAGTCCGAGGTGTGCAGGAACCTCATGGGCACAGACCGTAACCAGAGTGGTGGGAGCTACGGGCGGTTTTCCCGATAAACGGTCTTGTTTCGGAGGCGCGACACGCGAGGGAAAGGTTTCTTCGTCTGCGTGGCCGGGTGGCGGAGCCGGACGCGGCTCGCAGGGTGATTGTCAGTGGCAGGAGGCAAGATAAGCAGTGGGGGAAGGAGGATGTGATGTCGTTATCGCGTTCTGCCAGGACCGAGCACACTGCGGCGCCCGGGGGCTGCCGGTGGTGCGGAATCGAAGCCCGCGCGCACGCGCGGCAATGGACTGCGGAGGCCGGATGGCACGCCTGGACGGCGCCGACCACTGAGCAGCGCAAGGAGCGCATGCTGCAGCGGCGAACGCAGCAGCAGATCAGCAGGCGAGGGCCTGCACCTCGGTGAAGATGTCCCGTAGCTGCTGGGGGACCTCTTCGGGGGTGGTGAGCATGGACACCAGTGCGTAGAGCATGTCGGCCTTGCCGTTGGGGCTGCTCTCTGCGGCTCGCTGTTTGATCATGTAGAGGATGCGTTCGCTGAACTTGCCGCCCCGGTGTTCGGTGAAGTCGTCGGCGCTCCACAGCTGGCCCTGGGGGCGGGGCCAGTGGGCGTTAGCGGCGGCCGCCCACTGGAGGTCGCTGAAGAGCTCCTCCAACTCGTTGTAGCCGTCGCTCTCGCCGACGTAGGAGACCTGCTTGGTGAGGTCGAGGCCGGCTTTGATTAGCTTCTCGGTCTTGAAGTGCCTATTGGTGCGGCTGTCGGCGTCGACCATCAGCATGACGGTGCGGTGGTGCTTGACGAGGTAGCCCGCGAGGTGGAGTGCTCCTTCGTTGTTGTCGCAGGCCCACAGGGCGATGCCGGCCGCCTGCAGGGGCAGTCCCTGCGAGAGGCGGAAGAGCAGGGGCACGCACTGCTGCTCGGTGGGGCCTTCGACTGCCAGGAAGCAGCGTTCGTGCAGCAGGACGGAGTTGCGCAGTCCCACTGCGGCGGCGATCTGGCCGAGGTGGAAGTCGATGCCGTCGTGGGTGTCGTCGTCGAGGCGCTCGACGAGGGTGCGGCCGCTGTCGCTGAGCTTGAGGTGGACGACATCGGCGATATCGACGCCGTCGATGAGGTTCATCGAGTGGGTGGCGACGATGACGCTGACGTGGGGCAGGGCGCACTGCTTGCGGATGATGTCCATGACGGTGCGCTGGTGGCGGTAGTCGAGGTGGGTGTCGGGCTCGTCGTAGACGACGATGGTCTGCGTGGGCTGCGGCTCGTCCTGCTCGCCCGTCGCTGCGAGTTCGCTGCTCTCGAGAAGGCTGCTGGTCCACTCCCACACGGCGAGGGCGATGCGCCGGGTGCTGCCCTGGCCCGAGCGGGTCAGGTCCACGGGCTCGCCGTCGGCCCTGGAGACCTCCAGCGGCGCTCTCTTGAAGCCGCCCTTGAAGGAGACCTCGGGCTTGACCTCCACGCCGACGAACTCACGGCAGTGCTGGCGGATGTGCCGGCACAGGGAGTCCGCTTCTTTCTCCAGCCGCTGCGTGATCTCCTTCTCGATCTCCCGGACCTGTCCCTGGAGGGTCTCGTCCTCCAGATGGGTCTCGTAGCAGCTGTTCAAGGCGGTGCGCACCGCGTCGTCCGGGCTCTCGTCCTTGCCGCCGAACGCCAGCAGCCGCGGCAGCCGTACCTCGAGGTCTTTCGGCAGCGGCTGCCACTGGTCGGTCTGCGGGACAGTCATGGCGTGCGCGGTGAGCGCGGCCAGCAGTTCTTCCTTCAGCATGCCCGACGGGATGAGCCCGAACTCGGCGACCAGTTCGGCCAGGTCTTTCTTCATCAGCCGGCCCAGGCCCTGTAGACGGCTGTCGGCGGGCTGCGATCCGAAGAGCTCCCAGCACGCAGCCTCGCCGGCCCGTGAGCGGCGCCGGATGCGCAGCTCGGCGGGTAAGGGGGCGGCTGCGGCCTGCTCGGCCGTGTCCAGGCGGAAGACGCCCTCCACCCATGTCTCCGCGCAGCGCTGTCCCTTGACGCCCTCGTCCTGCTGATAGGTGCGGTCCTCGTCCGTCAGACGGTGCTCGCCCAGCAAGAAGGCCAGCGCGGCCAGGACCGCGCTCTTGCCGCCGTCGTTGCGGCCAGCCAGGATCGTCGGGCTGCTGACCGGGATGTCCTGCACATGAGTCAGCGAGCGGAACCCGCACGCGGAGAAGCGGATGAGGTGCACGGTCGAGCTGCTCCGTATCTCCCCGCTCCGCCGGGCGACGGGCAGGGGCGTGGCGTGCGGGCGTTACGCGTGCGGATGAGGCACCTGAGCACTCATCGCAGGCAGTCATCCTAGAGGGACACAAAGCAACAGCTCCCCCTTTTGCGCCAGTTAGCGTCTCCCTGCTGTGCGGCTCACGGTCGGGCGATCACTGTGCGTACAGGCCGGGCGCATGCCACACGGTGGTCATCTCCCAGGGCAAGTCATCAGGACCACACCGTACGGCTGGACGGGCGTGACCTATGGTGGCCGAGGGAGAGGGGGCCGGGTGGGGAACGACAACGCCTACTGGGACTGGCGCGATGAGCAACTGAAGGCCGGCGAGCGCGCCAAGGGCGGAGAACCGTGTCAAGTCTGCGGGGAGCCGGTCCCGGCCAGGGCGCACTGGAAGCACCGCGACCGGCACGTGTGCTCGCCCCGCTGCAATCTGACTCTCAATCGGCGCTTCAACCGCCGCATCGAGCGCGGGGAAATCACCCGGCCGCCCGTGTTCTCGCCCGATCCTCAAGGCGCCCGGCCTGCGCGGGCGTTTCGCACTCTGCCTGCTGGCTCGCTCTTTCCGTATGAGATCCAGGGCTACTCGCCCAAGCCGGGCGACGTGGTGGAACGGCACGGTTCCGTCATCGCCGTCCACCGCGCCGTCGATCTGCCGGATTACGCCATCCCCTGGCAGGTGAGACCGCACAGCGGCAGCAGCTGGCAACTGGAGCAGGTGGCGCTGTCCGTCCACACGCAGACCGGCGCGGCGTTCTACTACCTGACTGACCATACGTGGACTCCGACGTCTTTGATCCTGGGAGCCTTCCTGGGCCTGAAGCCACTGGATGACACCTTCGGGCCCTTCGAGGCAGAGGGCGGGACGTGGCGGTGGTACACGGAAATCATCCGTGATGTGGACGAGACGGACCAGGAGTACACCTGGACAGCCTTCGTATGCGGCAAGGAGTCCGTGCCTCGGCTGTGGACACCCGCCTACGCAGCCCGGTCCGAGCGCCTGCAGCGCGTGTCGCGTGCGACCGGCAGCTACGCCGCCCGGATGCGTGAGCTGGGCCTGGAGGCCACCGTCGAGCGTCTGGATCCTCTCGCGGTGTACGAACGCGACGGCTGGATCTGCCAGATATGCAAGACGGCCGTCGAGCGTGAACGGGCCTGGCCCGACATGTGGTGCGCAACCCTTGATCACCGCATCCCGCTCACCGCAGGGGGCGAGCACACGCTGCTCAACGTCCAGCTCGCCCACTGGATCTGCAATCTCCACAAAGGCGACTACTTTCCAGTGGACTTGTAGTCCGTCCGTCTGCCGGACGGCAGTCGGCCAGGCACGGCCAAGGAGGCCGACCAGTTCGCCTGGCGGCGACCGGAGCGGACCGCCTACCAACGTCGTTCGCAGAGGTCCGAACTGTACGACAATTCAGTGCCGGGCCTCTCGTGCAGCCCATCGAGTTGCGGACGGCGCGGGGTCGTGCCGACGCTCAGTCCGCGCACCTGCCACCCCCGGTCCCCGAAGCAGCCACGCCGACCACACCCCACCACCTTCTTCACTGTGTGCAGGGCTGAGCGGCCGCTGAGGGGATGTCACGGCCCCGACACGCCCGCGTATCCCTGGTGACCTGTGCCGACGCGGCGGCGCCAGGCGGGAGAAAACAGATGGCGCGGTGAGGATCGTCCAGGGAACGCGAAAGAGCCCGGATCGTGTAGATCCGGGCTTCTTCGGCAGTAGCGGGGACAGGATTTGAACCTGCGACCTCTGGGTTATGAGCCCAGCGAGCTACCGAGCTGCTCCACCCCGCGTCGGTGTCCCCCACCGTACGCCATCCCAGCAGGCGCCGAAGACCGCCTTCCGGCGCAGGGCTCTATGCGGCGAAGCCGACGTTGGTGACGTACTCGTACTGGCCCCACTGCGAGCCGAGGTCGACCATCGTGTCCTGCCACGCGGCGTCGAGGCCCTGATGGTCGCCGGCCGCCCAGGAGCCGACGATGCGGTCCCAGCGGCGCACGTTCATCGTCCGGTACTCCACCACGCGCTGCAGCTGCTGCGGCACCTGGGACTGGTTGAGCGGGTGGATCTCCACCCGGGTGCCGCGTCCGTCGCGGTTGAGGCGCCTGAGGAGATGGCGGGCGACGTTGTGACGGCGCACCGTCCGGTACGCCTGGTCGATGCGTTCCAGGCTGGTCTTGGAGGGGCGGCGTTTGCCCTCCAGCCAGGCCTTCAGCGTCCGGTGGGTCACGGTGAGTCCGGCGTCCTGCGCGGCCTTCAGGGTCTGGGTCGACTTCGTCAGGTAGTGCAGGCGCGCCATCCAGCCGCGCTTGGCGGTCACGGGAGTGGCGATGCCGCCCGCGAGTTCATCGAGTTTGCGCGCGACGGCGTCGCTGCCCTTGATGCCCCGGGCGCCGAACCTCCCGAAGTCGATGTTCTTCTCCGGCACTACTCCCCCTCGCCTTCGTGCTCAGCGTCGTCGGTTCCGGCGGTGTACGTGTCCTTGACCTTGACCTCGGTAACAGCTCGGCCTTCGGCGAAGACACGGCGCCAGTCACCGATGACGTGAAGTTCGTCGGTGCCCATCGCCCGGACGACGGCCAGGCCCTCGTCATGGGCCTTGAGTGCCTTGAGCCAGAGGTTGGCGAAGGCCTGGCTGCGGATGAGGTGCATCCAGTCCGGGCGGTAGAGCTCCCGGTTGTAGTTCGACTCCCCCATGGTGGAGACGAACTTCGAGTACATCGCCTTCACGTACTCCAGCGTCACCCTGTCGCCCTGCTCGATCGCCGTGTCGCGGGCGTCCTTCAGGGCGATGCGGAACTTCTCCAGCAGGTTCTCCGTGGCCCCGGAGGTGTACGACTCGTGGATCTGAGGAGGCTCGCACAGCTGGTGCTTGGGGCCGGACAGGCGCAGCAGGAGGCGGAGCGTCGGCTCGGTGACCCACAGGGGGCCGGGCTCGTCCCGCTGGCCGATCGGGTTGGGCAGCACCGCCTCGTGCGCCCACTCGGGCGGGGTGATCAGGTGGACTCCGGAGCGGCGGCGGTCGTGGGCGAGGCCGGTGGAGTGCTCGAGCTGGCCCAGGGGTAGGTGCGTCTTGAGGGCGGAGAGGTAGGCGCCGTTGATGTCGAGCGCGGTCACCTGATGCCGGCCGGGCGGGAGTTCGTGGCGGGTCCACTTGGGGCGGGCTTCCCAGATCTGGTCCGCGCCGCGCGCGGTCTGTTTCTTGAGGATGTCGGGGATCCAGGGGTGCGCGATCACGTCGTAGCGGGCGCCCTTACGGGTCTCGTCCAGCAGTCGCATCGCGTCCGGGATGGCCCGCTTCACCAGCGCCGCCGTGGCTGCGTCGACGTCGCCCCGGTGCTCGGCAAGCGCACCCTGCACGGCCTCGCGGATCAGGTCGACCGGGCCGGACGTCTCCTGGAACGCGTGGCGGGCCGGGCCCTTGGAACGCTCCGTCGCACGTGCCGGACGTGTCGTGCGCAGCGGCGCTTTCGAGGTGTGCGCGGTGGGCTGTCCGGTTGACGGGGCAGCTGGGGCCCCGGTGGCGGTGGGCCGGCAGTCGGCCGGGGTCAGGTGCTGAGCGAACCCCGCCACGCGTTGTCCGGCGGGATGGCCGCACAGCACACAGGGCTCGGGGGCGACGAGCAGCTCCACATCGTCCCCGTCCTCGTCCTGGCCGAGGTCGGGCGAAGACAAAGGGGTGACAGTCGCGGCCGTGCCTGACGTGACGGGCTGCTCCGCAGCCGGCGCCGTCTCGGTCTCGGTCTCGGTCTCGGTCTCGGTCTCGGTCTCGGTGGCGAGCTTGGCGTTCAGTCCGTCCAGCAGGTAGGCGTATTTGGTGCGGATCTCGCCGGTCGGGTCCCGGCCGCTTTCCCACCCGCTGAGGGTTGAGGGGCTCACGCCGAGCGCGCGTGCCACCTGTGCCTTGGACAGCCGAGCCCACTCCCGCAGCTCGCGGCGCACGTGGCAGGGCGGGAGTTCGACCTGGGGGCCGACGGCGTCAAGCAGCGAGTCGATCGCGTCGAAGTCGCTCACCGGCCCGTCCCCCTTGCTTCGGTCCGCACGGTACGGCGCCTGTCGGCGGGCAGCGCCTCGCATGCTCTGGTCGGACCCGCCAGGAGGTCCAGCGCGCCGATGCCGTAGTGCTCGGCCAGGACGTCGACGTCGCGCAGGCTCCAGGAGATGGCGCCCGACTGCCGGCGCGACACCTGTGTCTGCGTCAGTCCCAGCACCCCCGCGACCGACCGCTGCGATTCACCCGTTACCTGCATCAACGCGGCCACCGTCAGCCGCAGCAACTCCTCCAAGCGCAATCCCATGCCACCATCCTACTTGAATCCATGCAACTTCCGCATCTACATCAGCTTTTCACTATCACTATTGCAGAAAAGCTTTCAGAGTTCTGAGGGAGCTGAAGGTTCTCGGGCACCCGGTGTGTCAGCGATCCACGCCGCCGGGATCACGCGGAAGCCGTCAGGTCGCGCGCCGGGCTTCCCGATTCGCCTGGCGCGCCTGTTCCACCGCACGATCGGACAGGCACCGCGGGCACACGAGGTCCACGACACGGCGGCGCAGGGCCCGGCGGAGCCGGAGCCCGGGCGGTGGCGGCCACCCACGGCAGTGGCGGCGCACCGTACGCACTCCAGTGCCCAAGAGTGCGGCGACCAGGGAGGCGTTGCCGGCGTAGTGGGCCAGGAGGAGCGCCATCTGCGCCTGGTGGCCGGCCGGGAACCGGGCCGCGAACTCGGTGCGCTCCTCGGGCTGGAGGAGGGCGTCGTGGCGTTCGCAGCGCGGCGTCTTCTTGTTGTTCCGGGCGATGCCCGGCGAGCTGATGTCCATGGCTCAAGAAGCCTGCCGGGGGCCTCCTGTGGACAGCGGGCTGCCATTGAGCACTGTGCATCGTGAAGTTGCTGGTCACGGGCCTGGTGTGTGCGGGGTTCGGGATGCTCGTGGTGGTCGTGGGTGGATGACTTCGGTGAAGATCGTCGGGTCACCGGGAAACTTCGCGGTTTGTGAGGACGAGCAGGGACCTGACCAGGGCGGTCGCCCACGTCGGGTCGGTGCGGACCTTGCCGAGCACGCGCCAGTTCTTGAGGTGGGCGAAGCCGTGCTCCACCGGTGCCCGGACCGCTGCCAGTGCGGTGTTCGACAGCTTCTGGCCGCGGGTCAGGGGCCGGTTCCGGGCGGCCTTGTAGCCGGTGATCACCGCCAGGTCGGCGTCGGGACTGCTGTCGTCGAGCCCGACGAAGCCCAGGTCGGCGATGGCGCCGAGGCCGGCCGCCCGCAGCTTGGCGGTGAGCTGGTCGTGGCGGCAGGCGGTGATCTCCGAGGTGCGTCCGGGCCGGGCCGCCGAGACCCAGAGCAGTCGGCCGCGGTCGTCGGTGAGCGCGATGACGAGCAGGCCATGGCATTTGCTCTTGCCGGAGTAGTTCTTCCGGTTCTCTTTACCTGTGCGCCGCCGGGTGCGAATCAGCGTGCCGTCCAACAGCACCACCCCGCCACCCTTGTAGGCGATTTTTTTGAGGGCGCGGTCCAGGCGCGGGGCGCGGGCCGCCAGCAGGCCGATGACTTCCCGCACCCACCGGGTCACGGTGGTGCGGTGTATCCCGTTGCCGCCGGCCAGGTCGCCCGGCCGCTGGTCACAGCGCAGTACCGCGAGCACGATGGCGGCGATCTTCCCCGAGGGGCCCGCCACCGTGATCTGATCTTCTTGCAGTGGCCGCGTATCAGATCGGCGAGCCAGTTCAGGTGGCACTCGACAGCGGCAGGCGGGCAGTGTAGACAAGGCCGTCAGGGTCCTCGACGGGATGGTTGTTTTTCTTCACACCAAACTCAACTGCCGCCGAGGGGGAGCAGCACACGGGCCCCTCACCGGTCGACCGGGGGCGGGCCGGCTCGAAACACCATGCGATCACCGACGGGCACGGCACGCCGCTCGCGGCCCTGCTGACCGGCGGCAACCGCAACGACGTCACCCAGCTCCTGCCCCTGCTCGATGCAATCCCACCGGTCCGCGGCCGTGTCGGACGGCCCCGCCGCAAGCCCGACTCCCTCTTCGCCGACCGCGGCTACGACCACGACATCTACCGCGACCAGGTCCGCGCTCGCGGCATCGTGCCGGCCATCGCCCGCCGCGGGACCCGGCACGGCACCGGCCTGGGCACCTACCGCTGGGTGATCGAGCGGACCTTCGCCTGGCTCCACGGCTTCCGCCGTCTACGCATCCGCTGGGAACGCAGGACCGACATGCACGAAGCGTTCCTCAAACTCGCCTGCTGCCTGATCACCCACCGACAAATCGGCGCATTGCGTTAGGCGCTGTAAGACAGAAATTCATCGCTCAAGCAGTGGATGAACAAAGGTCACGGTATGAGTGACCTCTCCACTCTCCGAAACCTCCTCAGAGAACACGAACCTACCGTGCATGCTGCCGTCCACTGCCGACGATGAAGGGGAGTCTTCCACCCTTGACCCTCGATCGAATCCAGGGGCCTTCTGGATAGCGATTTCATCAATCATCGCGCCGAGGTCCAAGGAGGGAGCACTGTCGATCCAGGTCTCAGTCCACCCTCCTTGAGGGAAGTCTCTCGGATCTCCAGAGCGTAGGTGCTGGCGCATCGACTCCAATACACAATCTTCGACAGTGCGAGCGGCCTCCCGATTCGGAACGAGGCACCGATCAATCAGGACACCGCCCCGAGAGATGTGGGCAGCGACGCGGTCATACGCCCTCGGCTCGCTATGCGTGATTCCGACCTTGATCAGCCCAAGGGATAGAAAGTGGATCAGATATACCCAGTGAGGGAGATCCGGGTCGATCCCCTCTGCGCACCGCAAGCAAGGAGGGGCGCCAGCAGCGAGCGCGCAGATGGAGACCTTCCTGCTTGCACCACAGTCGGGCTCAGCACAGTGCGCAGAGACTGGATCCGATAGCTTCGCATACCCATCGTGCTCTCGAATCAATCCGAACTTGCCATAGAACTCGTTTTGCCAACCAGCGAACTTTGACGTGAAGCATGCATAGCAATGCGTCCATGGCTTACTCGAACTCGAAAGCATATGGACGGCGTTGAAGGTGTTCGAGGCAGCACAGAGTACGCACACGACATCGATCGACTCCCAAACTTCCCCGATACGGCTGACCATTTGACTCTCGGGAAGCGTCCTCCCAGACCCATCCACCATCTCAAAACCTGCTTCGCGGACCATTCGGGCCACGTCGCTCTGGTCCATCAGCCAGTGCTCTGGGTCCCGCGCCAGACCGTCCTCATACATGCGGCGACCGACGCACCAGTCGCAGAGTTCAACACTTCGCGATTGGATCTCCTTGTACGGAATCACCCCGGGCCTGCCACAGGTCTGGCACCGGTAGTTCCTCGGGGCCACAGGAGATACAAACGTCCCCTCTGGATCTACCTTGAGTGCACGGTAGATCGCATCGATACACTCAACACAGCGTCCTGGCTTGCCTTTGCGATTGGCACTCTCATTCTTGCCACACCTGGAACAGGGTCGGACTGTCATGGGGCCCCCTTCAGCACGATTGCCTCTACGAGGCTACGGGCGGGCACTGACAACGGGCCGGGGTAGCCATCCTCACCTCTCAGCGCCCCGTTCACCGCGCGCGGTCAGCTCACAGGGGGCATCGCGGACGGATGACCTTGTCGGTGGACTACCGCCCCGGACCTCCCGAGCCTCCCGACGCCTACGCACACCAGGCCATCTGACGCGCATTTTTCATGATGCACAGGGCCCATTGAGGACTTTCTCGCATGCGCCGTCACCGACAGAGGCAGCCGCCCGTCCCTTGCGTTCCGTACCGCTGCTCCCCGTGCATCTTCCCGGCGTAGGCTCCGAACGCTCGGAACCGCCCTGGGCATCACCGCGGTGGCTGAGGACCGGCCGGTGCTCCTCCGGATGCTCGTTGATCCAGGATAGGCCGCCGATGTCGAGGCGGCGCCGGGTACGGGTGATGGCTACGTAGGCCAAGCACGCCTCCTTGTCGTCGATCCGGCGGACGGTTGCCTGCCCCGTGCCGTCCAGCGGCCCGTCGGAGGGTGGGGTGAAGTCGTCGGCGATCTTCACCTGTGCCCATTCCCGGCCTTTGGCCTTGTGCGCGGTGGAGACGGTTACCTCGGCCTGGTCTTCAGGCGCGAGATGGGCCACGGCGGCCAGGATGGCGTCCGCGCCGTGGGTGTCGACCAAGTCGACCAGCGGTTGCAGATCGCGGTCGGCGGGGTCGTAGGCGGCGTAGTCCTGCAGATCGCCCCAGGTGGTGAACAGCACCAGTTCTGGGTGGGTGGTGCGGCGTCCTTCTTTGAGGTCGCGGGCTGCCAGGGCCAGAGCGCGCAGGCTGTCTCCTCCCCCGGCCAGCGCGACCCGGTGTCCGTCGGACAGCAACTCCATGACCTGGGCCATGGCGCCGACGTTGGTGCGGCACAGGACCGCGTCGGGCCGGGTTACGGGGCCGAGTTCGGTGGGCACGGTGTCGGCGCCGGTGAGACGGATGGGGGCGTCGGCCAGGTGCAGCCAGCGGTTGGCTTCCTCGGCGAGGCGGGGGCCGAAACGGAAGGAGCGGGACAGGGCGAGCCGGGTGCCGTCGAAGCCGGCCATGACGTCTTTGGCGCCGCGCCAGTGGTAGATGGCCTGGGCGGAGTCGCCGACCATGACCAGCTGGGCGTGGTCGCGTTGGGCGAGGAAGATCTTCTCGACGACGGGGTTGGTGTCCTGGGCCTCGTCGAGGAGCAGGAAGTCGGCGTCGATCTTCGGCTGGGTGAGGGCCCAGATCTTGAGGTAGTGGTCGTGGTCGAAGCGGACGGCGCCGTCGTCGGGGTGCTGCAGATCCAGCCATGCCTTGCGGGCGAACGGGACGAGGTGGGCGGCGAGTTGCGCGTGCAGGCTGGGCTCTTCCAGGCCGCGCAGGTGGGGGACGTGGTGGCGGGTGATCGTCGCGTCGGCGGTGTGGCAGAAGCGGGCCACGGTGCGCAGGGTGACATAGGAGAGGGTCTTTTGGGACAGATCGCGTTCGCCGACGCGGATGGCTTTGGTGATGCCGAGCGCTTGGCCGGTTTGCCAGGCGGGGCGGCGGGGGGCGCCCAGGCGGCTGGTGTAGCGGTGGCCGACGGCGGCGTAGGCCAGGGCGTGGGCGGTCTTGCACAGGACGCTTCTGGGGAAGCGCCTGGTGGCGTCCTGGGCGATGGCCCGGTTGTAGGCGAGGTAGCGGCCGCGGCGCTGGGTGGCGTGGGCGAGCTGGGTCAGGGTGGTGGTCTTGCCGGTGCCCGCGCCGGCTTGCAGGGCCAGGTGTTCGCCGGCGTGGAAGGCGTCGGCTGCGGCGGCCTGTTCGTCGGTCGGGTTCAGCACGGCGCGGCTCCGGAGGTGCGGGTCAGGCAGTGCCCGACGGCCGCGATGAGATGGGCTGGGGTGGTGTGGGCAAGCAGGTGCTGCAGGGCTCGTTCGAGGCGGTCGGCCTCGGCGGCGGCGTGCTGGGCAAGGTCCTGGTGAACGGCCAGCTCCAGGAAGCGCTGGGGTGTTTGTGCTGCTCGGTCGGCCGCTGCCCTGAGGGCGGTGTGTGCGGCGGACGCGAAGGCCACGTTGAGGAGGATCTTGCCCCTTCGGTCGGGGTAGTGCGTGGTGATGACGTCGACGGGCAGCCGTGTGCCGATCTGGCGGCGCAGTCGGGTGATGGCCTTTCGAGGGGGTCTTGGCGCGTACGACGGTCATGAGCCGGGTGGCGTCGCGGTCGGGGGCGAGCCGCATCGTGCGCGCGGCGTGTTGAAGTTCGGCCGCGGCGAGGGGCCGGGTCAGGGTGATTTCCAGGGCGTGGTGCGCCATCGTCACACCTGGCCGCCGGGGGCATGCGGAAGGCGGGTGCGGATGTGGGCTGCGTGCAGGAGGGGGTCGAAGACCTGCCATCCGGCCAGGGCGAGGTCGGCGGCGTTCGGCGCTGCAGCATGTGCAGGGCAGTGCTGGGTGCGCCAGCGCAGCTGCTCGCCGTACGACAGGCGGCTGAGGTCGTAGACGGCCATCGACACGGTGGGCAGGGTGAGTTGGCCGTGCTGGGGGCCGGCGGGCAGGAGCTTCCAGACCCCTTTGGGGGTGCCGGGAGCCAGTACGGGCAGCGGACAGCGGCGGCGGTGCCGGGTCTGGGCCACACACCGGATGTCCTCGATCGGCCGGTCGGCGATATAGCGGCCCAGCAGCAGCTGCACGACGGGACGGGCAGGCCGGGTGCTGCTGGCGTCCGGCTCGGGCGGGGGCGGCGCGGCCGGGGCGAAAACACCTGAGTCGATCAGGCGCCGGGATCGGACGCCGAGTTGGCGGCGCATCTCCTCGACGTGGGAGGTCAGGCGGAGTGTCGGGATGCGGGCGGGGCATAGCACGGCGTGCGGGATGCAGCACCAGGCGCTGCCGTCACCGTGCGGGTGGGCGATGCCGCAGCTCAGGTGCCAGCGTCAGGAAACGGGGACGAGGGCAGCGGCCAGTTCGGCGGGGTGCAGGGCGATGGGGCGCTGGTCTGCGCGCTGGTAGAAGTCGATGGGGTTGCCGCAGCCGCGGCAGCGGCTGCTCTGGCCGGTGCGCAGCAGGCGGCTGGGGCTGGTGGTGGCCACGCGCAGCGGGCGTCGGGGCCGGGCGTCGCGGGGGCTGCCGTCCCAGCGGCATGCGGTGGAGTTGGGGCACATGGCGGTGAAGGTGCCAGGCGGCGCGCCGCCGCACCGGGACAGCTGCTCACGGTGTCCTGCGGATGGCGCAATCCCGGGGAACGCCCGCACGAGTGGGCGAACCTACGATCGAGGACGGGTCGCCTGTTCAGGTGATGTCGCATCGGGGCGACGGAGGTGCCTGACGGGTGGTTCACGGTTGCGTCGTGCCGGGTGGGGTGTGGTCTGCGCAGAGGGAGCCGAGGAGCTCGTTGATGGGGACGCCGAGGGCGTGGGCGAGGGCGTGTCAGGTGGTGACGCTGCCGGTGGTGCGGCCGTGTTCCAGGTCGATGAGGGTGCGCCGGGCCAGACCGCTGCGGCGGGCGAGTTCGTCGAAGGTCCAGTTGCGCTCGACCCTCAGGCGCGCGAGGGTCACGCGCAGCGCAGCGCAGCGCGGCGAGGTCGGGGTCGGGCGGCAAGATCGTCACCCCACCATCCGACGGTGCAGAACCCTGCCCTGTCAGTGCAGACCTCTGCACTATTTGCTAGGGAAGGGGTGACAGTGGCGGTGCGGGGATCGCCGCTGCGAGGCCCTCCCCTCCCGCCTTCCGGGACGCGCCCGTTCGACGGCCCGCAGATCGGAGGACAGCGAGCCCGATGAGGCTCTCCACGCACGAGACGGTGCAGCGCATCTGGACGGTTCAGCTGCACCCGCAGCCGGGCGGGCCGGTGCTGACCTGCCCTCAATGCACGCTGCACGGCTACCGGCTGCAGGCCGCCTCAGCCCGCTCCGTCGCCCTGACGCACCTGGCCCGCCACGCCCGGCGCGATGTGCTGCCCCGGCACTTGCGGACCTGCCAGTGCCGGGCCCGCAACTGCTCCTGGCACCCGCGCCACCGCGGCTGCGCCGGCCCCGTTCTCCTGGCGCTGACCTGCGACCGCAGCGGACGCGTGTGGCGCCTCGCGGACGCATGCGCCGCCTGCGCGGCCGCCACCACCAACACCGCCGTCGTACCCGACACCCTGCCGGCCTCCGCACGACCCCGGCCGAGCGGTGCAGCCGCCAGGCGCACTCGTCCCCCGCACGGCCCGGGCGATCGCTTGCGCGTGCGGGAAATGCTCACCTACCTCGGGGTGGCGCTGCCCCGCTTCTCCTCCCCCGCCGCCCGGCTGCTGGCCCTGCAATGCGCCCTGCGCGCCGACGGCCGAGGCCGCGTCCGACTCCCCAGCGGTCTTCTGCGCAGCATGCGGCTGCACGGCCGTGCCGAGCTCTGGGCCGAACTGGAACATGCCGGGTGGCTGCGCTGTTCCCTCCCGCGACGTGCCCACGTGGAAGCGCATCTGCTCGATGCGGACATGCAGACCCAGACATCCGGTCGTCGCGTCCGCGCCCGTGCCTCCCACTGGGCCCTGCGCCCCGTCCCGCTGGTCGCGCCGCGCGGGATGTCCCCCGCGGTGCAGCTCACCGCTCTGGTCCTGGCAGCCCACACGTCCGACGGCTTCGGAAGCGCGGAAGTCGACGTCCTCGCCCGGCTCGGCGGTCATTCCCCCCAGCAGGTGGAGGATCTCCTCGACCAACTGGTCCGTTGCAGTCTCCTGGCCGCCTGGCAGCACCTCAGGGAACACGACGAGATCTGCTGGCGCCTGCCCGAACGCGGCGCACCGAGCAACGCCACGACAGGAAGGTGATCACCTGGCAGCCCTCGCGTCCCTCCGAAACGGCGCGGAAGGCAGCACGTTGAAGCCGTGTCCCGCCACGGTGAGATGAGAGACGCACGGCAGGTGGGCCGCAGCTCCCGGCCTACGCGGCAGGAGTCAGATCCGGTCATGTTGTTTCGAGGCAGAGTGAGACGCCATGAGACGCAGGGAGACACCGACGGACACCCATGAACGCCAATGAACGACAACGACCGCCAACACCCCTGGCCAGGAGTGTCCGAGACGGGGCACCGGGTTGTTTCGACCTTGAGGAGGAGAGCAACACTTGCCGGTATGCCGAGCTTTCAGCAAAGGAAGGCCGTGGGCGACGCGCACGAAAAACGTGTCGCTGAGGAACTCGCCCTGCGCGGATGGGACGTCAGCCCCTGGGGCCAGGGCGTGCTGACCGAAGCGGTGCGAGTCGCCCTGCGGGGCACCGAGAGTTCGCTGCGGTGGACACCCGATCTGGTGGCCGCCAAGGACCGGCAGGTGTTTCTGATCGACTGCAAGAGCCGCATGACCAGCCGCATCACCCAGCGCCATGCGGTGGAACGGGCCGCCGTCATGGCGCACCTCCAGCTCGCCGCATGGACGCAGCTGCCGATCTGCTACGTCTTCGACAACCTCGACGTCCTCACTCCCCTGGACGTCCTGATACTGGGCCGCACAGGTCCGCAACCCGCCGCAGGCTCAGGCTCCCCCTACCACCTGGTGCCCACGAGATGCTCCCTCGCATTCGACGAGGTGTTCGGAACCACGCAGCAGCTACACACCCCCGAACTCGGCGCCG
>NZ_JBEYFY010000083.1:0-24589 GCF_040703595.1 Streptomyces sp. NPDC007084 | reverse complement strand
GGGGCGCCCGGGACGCGCGGCTTCGGGGGCGCCCGGGACGCGCGGCTTCGGGGGCGCCATGCGGCTCAGGCCAGGCGGTCGTCCCGCGGAGGCGGCGGCGGGCGGGGCGGGGGGTTCCCGGCGGTCAGGTGCTCCAGCACCTGGACGAGTTCCTGACAGGCCCGTTCCACGGAGCGCCGGGTGTTGCGCTGCTCGGTGATGACCGCGGACAGCAGCAGCGCGGTCAGCGCCATGGAGCCGTTGAACGCCTGCAGCTTGATCATGACCGAGGTGTTGGACAGATCCACGAAGGGACCGGATCGGTCCGTGGCGGCGATGGTGGCCAGGACGGACGCGAAGAGGGCGCACAGCAGACTGCCGGCCAGCTCGAACCGCAGCGCGGCCCAGATCAGCACCGGGTAGACGAGGTAGAGCAGGCTGAGGGTGCTGTGGGTGGCGTACGGGACGACGACACAGACCGCGATCAGGAGGAGGACGGCCTCCTTCCACCGGGACAGGTCCAGCGGCCTGCGGAGGGTGTACGCCATCAGGACGACCGGGGTGACGATGAGGACGCCCATCGCGTCGCCCACCCACCAGGCCAGCCAGACCGGCCAGAAGTCGCCCGTGGCGAGTTTGCCGGTGGCGATGAGCAGGCCGACGCCCGTGCTCGCGCTGATCGTCATGCTGACGAGGGCGGCGAGGAAGACCAGAGCCAGCCCGTCGCGCAGCCGGCTGAGATCGTTCCGGAAGCGCACCTGGCGCAGCAGGAGATAGGCGCACAAGGGGGCGACCGTGTTGCCGGCGACGATGCCGGCCGCGGACGGCGTGATCGAGGTGAACGAGGAGAGGGACAGGACGACCAGGAGGGCGCCGAGGGCGATCCCGAGCCAGGCGCGGATGCCGAGGATCAGCAGGGCGGCGACGGCCAGTCCGGTGGGCGGCCAGATGGGGGTGAACACGGCGCCCTCGACCGAGAGCCGTCGCACGAGTCCGAGCCGTCCCGCTCCGTAGTAGCAGGCGGCGATCGCCAGCGTCTGGAGCGCCAGGACGGCCGGCCTGCGCAGCTCGTGTGTACCCACCACACGAGCCATCAGACACCGCCGCCGCGCACTGTGCGAGGCGAGCGGCGCATCGGCGCTATGCGCGCACGGCGCGCCCGTCGTGTCCGACGACGAGGACGGCCGCGTCGTCCTCGTGTCCCACGCGTTCGGCTCCCTTGATGACGGCGGCGGCCAGCGAACCGGCCGACAGGCCCGCCACGGCGGCGACGCCCGCGAGCCGTACGACCTGGTCGAGTCCCTCGTCGACGCTCATCGACGGTCCTTCGACCACACCGTCGGTGAGCAGCACGAAGACGCCGCCGGTGGTGAGCCGGTGCCGGGTCACCGGGTACCGCATGCCCGAGGCGATACCGAGCGGGGGGCCTCCCTCGTCCTCGGTGATGCCGGACTTTCCGTCCGCCGTGGCCCAGACGCACGGTATGTGTCCGGCCCGCGCGCTCTCCAGCAGTCCGGTGGCGGGGTCGAGCCGCATGAAGGTGCAGGTAGCGAAGAGGTCGGCGCCCAGGGACAGGATGAGTTCGTTGGTCCGGGCGAGCAGTTCTCCGGGCTGGCCGGTCACCGAGGCGAGGGCCCGCAGGCCGACCCTCACCTGGCCCATGAACGCCGCGGCCTCGATGTTGTGCCCCTGCACGTCGCCTATGGACAGCCCGATCCGGCCGTCGGGCAGCATGAAGGCGTCGTACCAGTCGCCGCCCACGTTGAGGCCGTAGCAGGCGGGCGCGTACTCGACGGCCAGGTCGAATCCGGGGGCGGAGGGCATGTCTCCCGGGAGCATGCCGCGTTGCAGCGCGATGGCCAGCTCCACCTGAGAGCGCTGGAACTCCGCGCGTTCACGCGCCTGAGCGGTCAGCGACCCGAGCCTGGCCAGCAGCTCGTCGTCGTCGCCCGTCGCGGCCTTGCGGGACATCGACCACCCCGGGAGGAGAAACGCAGCATGAAGCACGGGATAAAACGCTTCTATCGGATGATAACGACCCGAGGGGCCGGACCCGACATCGGCGGCTCCCGGGCCTCGCTCAGCCGGAGGCCGCCGGGCTCAGCCGGAGGCCGCCGGATTCAGACGCGGGAAGAGCCGCTGGGCGTTTCGGGTGGTCAGGGCGTGCCAGGTGTCCCCCGGGGGCTGCGCGGCCGCCGTCAGGGAGGCGACCTGCGCGTCCACGCCGAACGCCGGGGTCCAGCAGTAGTCGCTGCCGTACAGCACGCGCTCGCTGCCGAAGGCCGCCGTCAGGGCCGGGGCCTGGTGGGGGAAGGGGGTGCCCGCCAGGTCGTACCAGAGGCGTCCGAGCTGGTCGGGGACGGGCTCGGAGTCGGTGGCGCCGGAGGGGAGCATGGTGCGGAACAGTTCCATGCGCTGGGCCAGCAGCGGCAGGGCGCCGCCGCCGTGGGTGATGATCCAGGGGATGTTCGGATACCTCGCGAGGACGCCGGCGAACAGCAGGTCGCTCACGGTGCGGGTGGAGTCGAAGACGAACTCCAGCATCGGGCGGGGCCGGCCGAGCGCCAGTTCCTCGGCGTGCGGCGGTGAGGTGGGGTGGACGAAGACGGGGGTGCGCCGGCGGTCGAGTTCGGCCCACAGCGGCTCGTAGCGCTCGTCGCCCAGGTAGACGCCGTGGGCGTTGGTCTCCACCGTGACGCCGTCGGCGCCCAGGTCGTCCATGGCGTGGGCCAGCTCTTCGAGGGCGCCCGGCACGTCGGGCAGCGGCAGCGAGGCGAAGTGTCCGAAGCGGTCCGGGTGCCGCTGCCGGATCGCGGCGCCCGCGTCGTTGACGTGCCGGCTCAGGGCACGCGCGGCGGCGTCGTCACCGAAGTGGGTGCCGGGCGAGGAGATCGACAGAAGCGAGGTCCCGATGCCCCACCGGTCCATCAGCCGGAGGTGTTCCTCCGCGCTCCAGTCGGGCCACCCCGGCATCCCGTCGGGACGCAGATGCCCGGCGGCCCGGGCGGCGCCGGCGTACTCGGGCGTGAGGAAGTGGGAGTGAGCGTCTACGAGCGGGGGTGCGGTGTCGGGCATGACGGGGGTCCTTTCGGGGTGGGGGTGGGATGACGTGGTCGGGTCGGACGGTGGGGGGGGGCGGGGTGCGGTCACGGCGGCCGGGGGCCGTGCGCAGGGCAGCGGGCGGTGACGAGGCGTAGGGCAGGGGGCGGTGACGAGGCGTAGGGCAGGGGGCGGTGACGAGGCGGGGCCCGGTCACGCCTGGGCCGGGCCCCGCCCCGACCGGCGATGACGGGCCAAGTCCCTCTCGCGGGCCGGCGGCCGGCAGCTCCCCCTGACGGCCGCCTCCGGGGTCGGGCAGCTCACGCCCGGGCGGCGACGCGCTCCTTGAGCGCGTCCAGCTCCGCCGCGCCGTAGTGCTGCCCGGCGCGCACCACTCCGGCGATGCGGTGCAGATGCTCGACGCGCTCCACGGGGTCGGCGTCCAGGAGGACGAGGTCGGCGCGCCTGCCCGGCTCGACGGTGCCCATCGTGTCGGTGGCGTCGAGGAACTCCGCCGCGCGGAGCGTGGTCATCTGCAGGACGCGCAGCGGGGTGAGCCCGGCGCGGGCGAGTTCGTCGAACTCGTGGTGCAGGGAGGCGCCCGGGACGACCCACGCCGCTCCGGAGCAGTCGCTGCCGACGAGCATCGGGACCCCGGCGTCGTCGAACAGCTTGGTCAGCTCCAGTTGGCGCCGGTAGACCGCGCGGAACGTCTCACGGGCCTCGGCCGGGAAGGCGGTGAACTTCCTGGCCGCCGCCTTCCAGCTCCGGACCGTCGCCTCGCCCATGTACCGCAGGTCGGGGTCGTTCGCGAACGCCGGGTCGTCGCACAGCTCCTGGGTCTTGACCCGGATGAGGGTCGGCACCTGCCAGGTACCGTCGGCGACGAACCGTTCGGCCAGCTCGGCGGCCAGGTCGTCGTCGAAGGTGCGCACGGCGAGCCGCAGGTTCTCGATGTCCGCCGGCTTGGTGCGGTTGATCGGGTTGATGACGAGCTTCTTGACGACGCGTTCCATCACCCGCTCCATGAACGGGAGTTTGAAGGGCGGCACCTTCATCGCGGGCTGTCCGGCGGCGTTCGCGTGCACATGGGCGCCGTCCGTCGAGCAGCAGGCGAACAGGCCGACGCCCGGGCCGAGATGCTCGATGGACTTCATGCCGATCCGGGACGCCTTCGGTACGTCGATCCCGACGGGCAGGTGTCCGACGATGGGCAGTCCCAGGCGCAGCGCCTCGGCCTGGGCGGCGAAGAACACCTCGGGGGTGACCATGGCCGCCTTGATGAAGTCGGCGCCGGCCGCGTGCTGTTCGCGTACCGCGGCCACGGCCTGTTCGCCGGTGGCGGCGTTGACCGGGGTCAGCAGCAACGGGCCGGGCAGCGCGAGGAGTTCGGGCGAGGCGGCCGGGAGGCCGAGGGTTCCGGAGGCGCGCTTCTCCAGCAGGGCGAGCGAGCCCGACATCTGGCGGAAGCCTGTGACGCCGTGGGCCAGCAGGAGTTCCAGGTCGCGGGCTTCCTCTTCGGGGCGCTGGCCCAGGGGGTGGGCGTGCATGTCGGCGTAACCGGGGACGACGTACTTCCCACGGGCGTCCACCGTGAAGGGTTCGGGCCCGTCGGTGACGACGATGCCGGGGCGCACGTCGACGATCCGGTCCGCGCGGATCAGCACGTCGGTGCCGGGCGCGAGCGTGCCGTCCCGGGTGTCGACGACCGTCGCGTTCTTCAGCAGGACGGCGGTGTCCCGCCCGGCGGCAGCCTGGCCCGTCACGGGTGGCGGTGGGGTCATGTCGGGTGCTCCCTCACTGGTGTGTGGCGTGGCCTCGGCCTGCGGCCGTGTTGACGTCCGGCCGGTTCCACGTTAGGCAGGTGTTCCGGCGAATGGCAGGACACATGCCATTGAATGGAACGGAGATGCCGTGCCGACAGCGGATCACTCCCCCGGCCTCCCGGCGCATGCCGGCGAGCACTCGACGGCGCGGGCCAAGCCGCCCGCGGACGGGCCCTCGGAGAGCGGGCTCCCGGCGAGCGGTGGGCCGGCACGTAGTGAACCGGCGAGCGGTGGACCGGCGCGTAGTGAACAGGCGAGCGGTGGACCGGCACGTAGTGAACCGGCGAGCGGTGGACCGGCGCGTGGGCGCAAGCCGCCGGTCGGTGAGGCGGTCGTGGACCGGGCGTTCACGCTGCTGCGCTCGTTCGACGCCGAGCACCGTGCCCAGCCGCTGGCCGAACTCGCCCGGCGGACCGGGACACCGCGCAGCAGCGCCCTGCGCATGGCCCGCAGACTGGTCGAGGCCGGCGCGCTGGAGCGTCTTGACGACGGCCGGTACGTCATCGGGCTGCGGCTGCTGGAGATCGCCTCGCTCGCTCCGCGCGGGCACGGACTGCGGGCGGTGGCCATGCCGTTCATGGAGGACCTGTTCCACGTGACCGGCCAGCATGTGCTGCTGGCCGTGCGCGAGGGGACGGAGGCCCTTCTCGTGGAGCGGCTCTCCGCCCATGACGCGGGCCCGGTCCGTTTCCGGGTGGGCGGACGGATGCCGCTGGCCACCACGGGCGTCGGCCTGGTCCTGCTGGCACACGCGCCCGCCGAAGTGCGGGAGGCGGTGATCGGGGGCTTCGAGGGCGGCGGCGGGGACGACGTCGTGCGGACACCGGCCGAACTGCGCAGGGCGCTCGCCGAGGTCCGGCGGGGTGACTACGCCGTCGGCGTTCAGAGCGAGCCCCGGCCGTTGCTGACGGTGGCGGCGCCGGTCCGGGACGCCGAGGGGGTGGTCGCGGCGCTGTCGGTGGTGGTACCGGGCACCAGCCCCGGCGCCGCCTCGTACGTCCCCGCCGTACGCACCACGGCCCGGGCGGTCTCACGCCAACTCGCCTCCGAACGCCGAGCCGACCCCTGACTCCCGGTCGCGGTACGGCGCCGGCCGTCGATTGTTCACCACCCTCATGCGCGTCCCCTCGACTCCGCGCCCCCTCGGCTCCGTCGCTCGAAGGACGCCGAGCGGGCCTCCCGGCTGCTCCGCGA
Organism: Streptomyces sp. NPDC007084; assembly: GCF_040703595.1. Lineage (NCBI taxonomy): Bacteria > Bacillati > Actinomycetota > Actinomycetes > Kitasatosporales > Streptomycetaceae > Streptomyces > Streptomyces sp. NPDC007084. The sequence goes on along the minus strand of NZ_JBEYFY010000083.1, from coordinate 18,551 downwards.
ACACATCGACCGCACCTCCGCCGCCCTGCGGTCCGTCGCCCGGAACACGAGCGAACCCGCCGGATGATCCGCGCCCGACCCCATAGGGTCGGGTCCATGAGTGACAACGATCAGCGGCTCGTCACCGTCGAACGGACCGGGGCCGGACAGTTCACCGCGACGAACACGCGCGGCGGGACCATCTCGTTCGGCACCGGCGCCGAAGGCGACGACACGTTCACGCCCGTCGAACTGCTGCTCGCCGCCCTCGGCGGCTGCACCGCGGTGGACGTCGACGTGGCGACCACCCGGCACGCGGAACCCGAACAGTTCACCGTCACCGTGACCGGCAACAAGGTCGGCGACGAACTGGGCAACCGGCTGACCGACCTCGCGGTCGCCTTCGCCGTGGCGTTCGCCGACGGCGAGTCGGCCGAGCGCGCCCGGGCCATCCTCCCCCGCGCGGTCCGGACCTCGCACGACAGGCTCTGCACGGTCAGCCGCACGGTCGAGATCGGCACTCCCGTCACGGCCACGGTCACGGACGTCTGACCTGGCGGGGGCGGCCGGCGGGCCGTGAGGTGAGGCCTGGGAGACGATCGCGCGACGGGGGTGGAGTGAAGCGTGGTTTTCGGGGCAGACGCCCGTACGTCGGAGTGGGCGGACGGGGATGGAACGTATGGGCCGATCGGTGAGTGAAGCGGAACAGCGGAAACAACGGGGTGCGCTGATCGAGGCGTCCGTCGCGTACGACGGGGACTCCGCGTGCATAGCCGAGGCGCGGGCCTTCGCCCGTGACTTCCTGACGGAGGTGCAGGCGGTCGCCGGACTGCCCGTCTCGGGACGGGTGATGGGCATGGTGCCCCTGGTCGTCAGCGAGCTGGTGACCAACGCGGTCAAGTACGCGGGCGGCCCCTGTCTGCTGTCCCTGTCGGTGGACGAGGGCGCGGTACGGGCGACGGTGTGGGACTCCGATCCGACGCTCCCGGTGGCCCGCGCCGCCGACGTGGGCCGGGTCGGACAGCACGGCCTGGAGATCGTGATGGGCGTGTGCCAGGCCTTCGAGGTGCATCGCGAGCCGGTCGGCAAGCGCATCACCGCGGTCGTCGTCCTGGCCGACGTCCCCGACAGCGACGTGGCGCAGACCATCGCCTGAGTCCTGGCCTCCACCCCTGGCCCGTGCGCTCCCGGCGGCCCGTGACAACATCGTGTCGCGACTCCGGCCGCGTCATGCGGGAGAATACGAGTTCGAACGTCTCTCTCAGGCGAGAAAACAGGGGGTTTCCACGTGCGGCAGGCAGGTGTTCTCGACGTCGGGTGTCACAGCGCGTTGCTGACTGTCGCGCGCCGGCGCGGCGGAACCGACATGGAACCGGTGCTGTCCCGCAAGGTCCGGCTCCAGTTGCACGAGACGCTCGACGCCAACGGCCGCCTGGACAAGGCGGGCGTGCGCAGCGTCCAGCTCGCCGTCGCCGAAACGCTCGCCGAGGACGGGGAGAGCCTGCCTGACGTGTACGCGTTCGCCACCTCCGTGATCCGTGACGCGCCCAACCGCGACGAGGTCCTCGCCCAGGTGGCACGTGCCACCGGCACCCGCCTGCGCGTACTGTCCGGCGAGGAGGAGGCCCGCCTCGCCTATGTCGCCGCCCGTCACTGGGCCGGTGAACAGCCCGGCTCGCTGCTGGTCCTCGACATCGGCGGCGGCACGGTGGAGATCGCGTCCGGCACCGCGAGACAGCCGCGCACCACGGTGTCGCTCCCGCTGGGAGCCCGGACCGTCACCCGCGAGTGGAAGCTCGGCGAGGCCGTGTCCTCGAAGCGGCGGCTGGCGGAGGTGCGCGACCACCTGGGCGACCGCCTGGCCCAGGTGACCGACCTCCCGCAGGCAGACCCGGACGGCCGGGTCCTCGCCTGCTCCAAGACGTTCACCCAGCTCGCCCGTTACGCCGGTGCCGGGCGCCCCCGGCCGCTCGCCCAGCAGCGGCTGACCATCGAGGAAGTACGGGCCGCGGTGCGCGTTCTGGCCAAGCAGGGCTCGGCCGGCCGGAGCAGGCTGCCCGGCATCTCGCGGCACCGGGCCGGACAGTCCCTCGCCGGTGCCCTGGTCGCCGAGGCCCTGATGGACGCCTGCCGGGCCACGACCGTGGAGATCTCTCCCTGGTCCACCCGCGAGGGACTCCTCCTGGAACGCCTGGGGGCCCTGCGCGGCAAGGGTTCCGCCCGCCGCTGACCGGGGGGGCTGCCCGGTGTGACCGCCCGGCGAGCGGGACCCCTGAGCGCCAGTCCCGCCCGGCGAGCGGAGTGGAGCGCCGCGCGCTGGTCCGTTCGCCGGGCGGGCCGTTCGTCCGCCGCCGGTGTCAACCCGTCGGCGGTGTCAACCCGTCGGGGGCGTACGGCCGTGAGCCGGTCAGCGCGCCGCGCGGTCGGTGCTCACCTTCGCCGCTGCGGGCGGCGCGAGGCGGCGGGCCGTGCGGTCGGCGGTGAGGGTGACGAGCAGCGCGACGAGCGCGGCCAGGGCCGTGCCCGCCGAGGCGACCCCGGCCGCCCAGGGCGGTGCGACCGCGATGTGCGACGCCTGGGACAGGGACGTCGAGTGGAGCCGCCCCTCCAGGAGGCCGAGAGCGGCGAGGGCCGACGGGAGAAGGACGGCGGCGACGAGCAGCGGCACCGCGCCGCGCAGCAGCAGGGCCGCCGCGAGCAGCAGGCACAGCCCGAACACCGCCAGACCGAAGGCCTGAACAGGCGGCGTGGCGCCGTCGTGCCGCAGCGGTAGGTACATCGCGCCGCACACGACGACGGCGACGGCCACCAGCCGGCGGAGCCAGTCCGGGGGCGCGGCCGTCCTCACCGGGTCTCGCCCGCCGCGCGTCCGTGGCGCGCGTCCGGCACGCTCTCGGAACACGGCGTCGTCCTCTCCGGAGGCGGGCCGGGATGGCGGACCGGCGTTCTCCCGGGCCGGCACGGAAGCGGACGGTGCGAAGGCGGACGGCGAGGACGGACCCGGGGCGGCGGACGTCGCAGCCGCGGCGGGGTGGTCGTGCCCGGGGTCGGTCGCGGCCGACGCGTCCCGCCGGGCGCGCTCGTCGGACAACCGGCCGATGAGTTCCACGAGTTCCTCGACGGGACGGCGGGCGGCGACGGCGCGTACCGCTTCCTCCGCGCAGTGGGACTCGACCGACGGCCGGTGCAGCAGCGCCATCAGGCGGCTGACGTCCTCGACGGGGCGGGACTCGGCCGCCGAGCGGATCACCTCGTCCGCGCTGTCGGGGTTGCGGGGCGGGCTGGCCAGTTCGGCCACGAGCCGCCCGACGTCGTCCACGGGGCGGTCCACGCCGACGGCTCTGAGCGCGTCGACGGCGGCGCGGGCGTGGTCCGGTGACTGTTCCAGCAGCGTGATGAGCTGGATGACCTCTTCCAGGGGCCGATCGGCGACCGCCGCGTGCACCAGGCCCTCGAACGGGTCGGGATGCCGCGGCTCGGGCGGGGTGTCGTGGGCGTCCAGGGATATGCCGGAACGGTCCGAGGCGGGAGAGGAAAGGGGGGTACTCATGTTCTTTGCTCCAAGTACTGGCTGCGGCCGCGCAGGCGACGCACGGTGCGACCGCTCTCCGGTCCCCGATTCCGTTCGCGGCCCGCTGACCATTACTAGGGGCGCCGCCGGACGGCCGCCACTCGGACGGGGCATCGGTGTGAAGCCCCGCTCCCCCGGCCGGCCGTACCGCCGAGGAGTCCGCCCGCGCGGGCCTCGCGTCCCCCGTGGACGCCTGTGACGTGCGGAGGACGGGAACAAACCCGGCTGTGCCGACGCTGATTGGAACAGCTGACGGGAACCGGTGGGCGCGGTTTCGCCTCGGGCGGTGGACCGGCCGACGGGACTGTTCGTGGAAAGGCGTGAGAGCGATGACGAGGTTCGGACAGGGTCGACCGGACGGGGCGGTGGCGGCCGACGCGCCGCTCGTGACATCCTGTGGCCGACGGATCGCCGTGAAGGAGCTGCGGCTGTTCTCCCCGGACCGGCCGGTCGGCCGCGTCACGCTGGACGTGGGACCCGACCGGGGCGACGAGCACGGGGCGTGGGCCTCCCTGACCCCGGCCGAGGCGCGTGAGCTGGCGCGCCGCCTGATCGCGCACGCGGCCCTGCTGGAGCCGGCCGGCCCGCCCGACCACGAGTCCGCGCGGGCCCACGACGCGACGCCCGGCACACTGGCGGACCGAGTGCCCTCCGGCCCGGGGCGGCTGGGCCGCCGTCCGTCCTGAGGGCGCGTACGACGTGCGGGTGCCGGGTCCCCCTCCGTGGAGGAGAACCCGGCACCCGCGTCCTGTCGGTGGGCGGTGCCGGCGGTCAGACCGCCGGCCCGGTCACCGTCAGGGGAACGACGTGATCTTCGAGGGAACGGTGTCCGTCCCCGAGGTGGGTGCGCCGGTGTTGTTGACGACGTGGGCGTACTGGCCCTTGCCGCCCAGGGAGATCACCAGGATGTCGTGCAGTTTGATCCCTGTCTTGACCGGCACCTGGAAGCCGTGCGCCTGCACGATCGACGGGTCCGAGGTGAAGTTGCAGTAACTTCCCAGGCCCCAGGCCTCGTGCACGTTGACGGAGTCGGCGACCTTGTAGGCCGCGTATCCGACGATGCCGTCGTGGGTGACGGCGGCGGCGTTCGGCACGTCGTACGCCTTCTCGTTCTGGAAGAAGATCGTGCGCCCGCGTTCGCCGTTCCACAGCACGTCGTACTTGTTGAAGTGCTCGACGAACAGGCCGGTGGTGAGGACGTCGTTGCCGTTGACCACGAGGCCGTAGTCGGCCCGGTTGGTCTCCCAGCCGACGCCTTCGCCGTGGTCGGCGCGCCACAGCCAGGTGTGGTCGACGACGACGTTGTTGCTGTTGACCACCACGGAGTTGGTGGCGAGGCCGGGGCCCGCGCCGCCGATGCGCACGAACACGTCCTGCATGGTGGTGGGGTTGGCCGAGTGATCGGCGGAGCTGCCGGCCGGGCCGATCTGGAGGAGCGTGTTGGAGTTGGAGCGGCCGGCGTCGATCAGGAAGCCGGCGAGCTTGACCCCGTCGACGTCGGCGACGTGCAGGGCGTCGACGCCGTTGTCCGGGATGATGGTCGCCAGACCGAGGCCGAGGACGACGGTGTTCGCCCGGGTCACGTTGATGGTCTGGTCGAGGTGGTAGACGCCCGGGGTGAAGAGCAGGTTGAGGCCCTGGGCGAGGGCGGTGTTGATGGTCGCCGCGGTCGCGCCGGGCTTGACCACGTAGAACTGGTCCAGCGGAATCGAGGAACCGGCCGTGTTGGGCCAGGAGACGCCGCGGGCGTTGGTGCGCTTGGCGGGCACGAACACCTTGTACGCGTTGCCGTCCAGGTAGAGGAAGGGCTTCTCGCGCGAGACGGGGGTGTTGTCCAGGGTGGTGTACGGGCCGGAGTCGAAGTTGGTGGCCGGGGCGCCCTGTACGCCGGAGAACGTCATGTTCCAGACGCCGTTGGTCCAGCCGCCGACGGAGCTGTCACGGGTGTACCACTGCTGCTGGGAGTACGGGCCGACCGTACCGTCGATCTTGGAGTCGGCGATGTAGCCGCCGGAGGCCCAGCCGTAGCCGTTCGGGGCGAGGTTGAGGCCGCCCTGCACGTGGATGCGGCGGAAGGGGGCGGCCTGGGCCACCGCCCAGCGGTCGGTGCCGTTGGAGGGGTTGATCGACAGGTTCTCCGCCGAACGCCAGAAGTTCTGGGTGGCGTTGCCGTTGAACCAGCCCGCGTCGACGGTGACGTCACCGTTGATGCGGACGTCGTCGGGGTTGAGGCCGAGGCCGGAGATCGAGGTGTAGAAGCCGACCTGGGCGTTGATCCCGCTGTAGGTGCCGGGCTTCAGCAGGAACTGGTAGCGGCCGGTGCCGAACTGGTTCGACTCCTGCTGGGCGAAGACCTGGTCGAACTTCGCCTGGAGGTTGGGCGTCGAGGGGTCGACGACGATCACGTTGGGGCCGAGGTCGCCGCCGCCCTGCACGGGCCCGGTGCCGCCGCCTGAACCGGTGTGGACGGCCACCTCCCAGAGCGAGTAGCCGTATCCGGTGCCACGGGTGGTCCCGTAGATCCGCACGTAGCGGCCCTGGCCGGAGACGTCGTAGGACGTCGAGCCCGCGGTGCCGTTGGTGACGGACTTGAGGGTGGTCCAGCTCTGGCCGTCCGCGGAGGCCTGGATCTGGAACGCCTTGCCGTACGCGGCCTCCCAGTTGAGGTCGACGCGGCACAGGGCCTTGGAGGAGCCGAGGTCGACCTGGACCCACTGCGGGTCGGAGGCCGCGCTGGACCAGCGGGTGGCGGTGTTGCCGTCGAACGCGGCCGACGCCGGGGTGCCGGCGTTCTCGGTAGAGGAGGCGCTCGCCGGCTTGCCCTGGGCGGCGTTGGCCGAGTCACAGCCCGCGGGCGGGGTGGTGGTGCCGCCGGTGCTGCCGAACACCTGGAACTCCCAGAGGGAGTAGCCGTACTGGGTGGCGCGGTGGACGCCGTACATGCGTACGTAGCGGCCCTGGCCGGAGACGTCGAGGGTGTCGATGCCGCCGTCGCCGCCGGTCACGCTCTTGATGTCGGTCCAGGTGTTCCCGTCCGGGGACGTCTGGATCTTGTAGTCGCTGCCGTACGCGGTCTCCCAGTTGAGGACGACCTTGCTGATGGTGGCCGAGGAGCCGAGGTCGACCTGGAGCCACTGGGTGTCCAGGGCGGCGGAGGACCAGCGGGTGGCGGTGTTGCCGTCGACGGCGTTGGCGGCGGGGGTGCCCGCGTTCTCGTCGGAGGACGACGTGGCCGTCTTGCCCTGGGACAGCGGCAGGTCGGCCGCGGCGGCCGGGCTTTGCAGGGGCAGGGTGACGAGCGCGGCCATTGCGGCGAGCGCGACACCCAAGGATCTGAGTTTCATGCCGTGACTCCATGCGGGTGGGGTGACGAGCGGAGCGGACGCACGGGATTCGGGCGCGGGAGCGAGCTCTGCCCCGTGCGACCCGTGAGTGTGAACCGGCCTCCATGCACGCTTAGTTCACGGTTTGATTTAAGTAATGAACCATTGGGGTGGCAAGAGTCGTGACGTGAGTTTCTTCAACTTCCTTTCACGGGCGCGGGGGCGGCGCGCCGCCGCGAACGGCATGACCTGGACGGAGAGGCCGGAAGTACACCGGCCGCGGGCCCGGTCCCGTCAAGGCTTGAAGGCGCGGCGGGCCAAAGGGGCGCGTTTCGAAGGTTGTTGACGTTCCGTCAGCAGCAGTCGTGGCCGGCCGGTCCGGCGGCCGGGGCTTCGGTATCGGTCGCGGGATCGGCGGCAATCAACCGAGGCCACAGAATGTCGTCCCCGCACCTGCGATAGCGCCTCAGCGCCGCAAACCACACGAAGGTCCACAGTGCCGCCCTCGCCCCGAGAAGGCACGTCAGGCCGGCGACCGTGATGAGCCAAGGGCTTCCACCTCCCCTGAGGGAAGAGCCAGCACCTGAGAAGGCCCGAAGCACAAGCTCCAGAAATGTGTTTTCTTGACCCGGCAGACCCCGGCGCGCCCGATCCACACGCCACCGATCGCCTCAGTCACGAGGTCCTTGCCCACTCCGGACCGGCACAGGCTACGGCGGCCGGGCCTCCGGGATTCTTCTGGCCACGAGATCCTCTTCCGCAACACGTACCACCGGATCGAGAAGCCCTCCGAATGCTCCTCCGCCTCAGCAATCGGGGCGGTGCAACGTGAACCTGGGCGACAGTCCGGCAGGACATCGGCACCATCGCACTCGAGCGTCGGCCGCGTCGAGTCCAGCCGGTGCGAGGCCGGTCGAGTGGCCCTTGCGCACGGTGAAGGCGGCGCGGAGACCGTGAACGGCCCCTGCCTTCCGGTGCATCCGCGAGCGCCCGCCGGTACCCACTTCACGGAGGACTGGACCCCTCTCCCTTTCGGCGCGGCCCGAGTGAACCTCGACGCATCGCCGCACGTAGTGCAGGCACTTCCTGCCTCCCGAACCTTGGAAGGTGACGTGCCCAGGCTTGAGGGGACCGGTCATGGTCCGGTCGGAGCAGTGGCGGATTGGCTACGGGCCAACGGCATCGACCCGATCGATGTGCCTGTCGACTCGCGGATCAGCATCGAGCCGGGTGTCTCTGCGGATGACCGCCGTATCCGGTACACCGACCTGCTCCGCAATGAACTGGGCCACCTCCGCCACGATCCGGCGACCGACCGCGGGTGCCGGTCGCCGTCGCCGACTGCTCTCGGCAGATCGGCTAGTGACCACGCCGACGCGTCCGCGGTGTGATCTGCGGCATGCGGAGCCGGAATCAGAGCCGGTGTTCGGGCGCCGGCCGCTCCACGATCACCCGGCCCCCCAAGGAGTCGCGGACCCGCCGAGTGAAAGCGTGCGGCACCTGGACCCTTCTGGTCCGCGCCCTCGGATGCCGGCGGACGCCATCGATCACGCGGCACCAAGGGCGTCGAGGACGACGTGTGTCCGTTTGTGTCGATGACGGGCGGCGCCCAGCGGTGTGATCTTCGTGAGGGTGGTCTGCGTGGCGCAGTGACGGCCCGGCAGGGCGGTCACTGCTCAAGTCCGCAACCGCCCAGAAGAGTCTCTACCGGACCCGAACAGCGAGAACCTCCTGGTCATCACGAGTGGTCGCCCGACCGGCCCGTCCGAGGTCATCAATTGACTCGCTGTGACCGACACTTCAAAGAGGGAATCGTATTGACAATTTGCTATAGCAGGATGCATCGTCTTCCTCGTGCTCGACGATGTATCGCATCCGCGAGGTGGCGCCCTGGAGTTCCGAGGCAATCGGATGCCTCAGGGCTTGCTTCGCGGCGGAGCTCCGCGGCTCGGCCGTAAGGCCGGGGGCGTTGCATCGTGACTGGCTCTGGGGTGGGGGTGGCTCCAGTCTGCCGTGAGGCTCGCAGCCGGGCAGGCCGCGCTCTCCCGGTGTCCACCCTCACACGCCTTCCCGGTTCAGCCCTAGGCCGCTGGCATGTGTGAGGTCTCCGCTCGATGCCAGGGTCGCCGACGTCTTCCGCGGCGCGGTCAATCCGGCGGACATCGACATCGACTACCGCTTCTACGGCACAGGCGGCGCCGTCCTGGCCGGCAACGCCCCCGACCCGCTTGACCCCTGCTCCCTAATCCGTTCCGAGAACGCGGGCCCCTTCACTCTCACGTTCGACTTCACGTGCCACGACCACGCGTCCTACGAGGACGTTGTCGTACGCCGGCCGGCAGTACGCCCCGCTCATGGACATGGAGGTCACTGCGGCATGACCAGTGCCGAACCCGGTTCCGCCGACAACTCCGGCCGAACCGCGCACCGGCGGTCGTCTCCACCCGAATTACCCGATACAGGCCCGACTACAGGAAGGAACATCTCTCATGATCATGGAACTTGCGATCGTGATGCCGGCCCGCAATGAGGAAGGCTGCATCAAAGAGACACTGACCGGTTGGCTGGGTGTCCTCAGTGAAGTGGGGCTCACCGCTGGGGATGCCGCTCAGGTGATTGTCATCGACGACGGCTCCACGGACCGTACGGCCGGGATCGTGGCGGAGCTGGCGGAGTCCGATCCCCGCATCCGACTCATACGACAGACCGGCATCGGGCACGGGCCGTCCGTGATGCACGGATACCGCCTCGCCCTCGATTCCGGCGCAAGTCATGTTTTCCAAGTCGACTCCGACAACGAATTCGATCCGCAGGAGTTCCCGAGACTCTGGCGGCATCGTGATCGCGCGCCGTTCGTCTTCGGGTGGCGGCTACAGCGCAGCACGCCACTCTACCGTCGCTTCATATCGCTGTCCCTGCGGGTTCTGCTACGGCTGGTCTTTCGCGTTCGCATCCCTGATGCCAACGTGCCCTACCGCCTGATGGACCGTCATTACCTGAATTTCGCGGTCAAGAACATCCCGGCGAACGTCTTCATTCCCAACGTCTTTATCGCGGTCCTCGCCCACACTCTACAAGTCCCGGTGGTGCACGTACCGGTCACCCACTGGAAGCGGACCACGGGAAAGGTGTCCATCGTCAGCTGGCGTCTGGTGCGTGCGTGCCTGCAGTGTCTCGGACAGCTACTCGCCTGGCGGCTGCGGTTCCGCAAAACGCAGCACATCTTCGCGGTCCACGGATCATATTTCGTCGGCCAGGCGCCGTGCGCGCACCACCCATACCGGCACGACATGGCGGCCTGAGAGTGTCCCGACTTCGCCTTCTCGGCTTCACCGTCACGCTCGCCCTGCTGATCTGGGTCACCTCACGTGTGGGCGTGGCGCTGCACGAGTCGTCCCACCTGCTGGTCGGCGGGCTGTTCGGCGCCGACCTCGCAGGGCTCCACGTGCCTCTTTTCGGCGACGGGTACGGCAACTTCTCCTTCGCCGAGGACACGGGCGCCACGCCCCGGTTCCTCGCTCTGATCGTCGGGCCGGTCTCACACATTCTCAGTGGTCTGACCGCCATGTTCCTCAGCAGGATTCCGTTCCGGTCGCGGTGGGTCCGGCTCGCACTGATCACATACGGAGCCGTGAATCTACTGGCCGGTCTGCAATATCTCGGCTCCGGACTGCACTACGGATACGGTGATCCGGCGGACTCACTGATCGCCTACCTTCCCCCATGCATGCCGAACCCGGTGAATGCTGGCACGGTCACGACGATTTCCGTCGTCGTGGTGACAAGTGCGATCGGGGTGGCCTCGTACTTCCTGACGCGTGATTACCTCGTCGTGCAGGAGCTCTGGTTTCCCGCCGGAAGCCCGCGCGCCCGGACCAGGATACTGCTGATGACCGCGGTGCCGGCCGTGATCGTCTTCGTGGGGGCGTTCATGCTGTCCGGCGGCGACTCTCCCACTTTCTATGCAGGCGGTGACTCCCGGTGGAATGTTCCCGCACGGGACCTGCAGATCGCCGACGGTGTCAAGGCAGACCAAAGGGCGCACCCTGACAGGGCTGTTTCGGACTCGTGCCGACGCGCTGCCAACGACTATGTGAACGTCTACATCGGCGACCGCGAGGCTGAGCAGCGTGAAGCGGTGGACAAGCTCCGGTCCCGTGGCGTGCCGCCCGACGCGGCAGGGAAGCTCCCCTTGCTCCCGGTCAGTGGCGCACTGCTGGGTCTCGGCGCATCCCTCGCGTTGACGCGCAGTGGCCGAGCCCGCGAAAAGCACGAGAAGGTGGAAACACATGCAAGCTGACGAGTGGAGTACACCTCTGGCCTGGAACCGGGTGCACAGGTTCCGGCAGCGTGTTCTGGCGGTGCCACGAGGACTGGAGGCCGTGCCGAAGGTCACTGGGTCCGTGCTGCCAAGAGGGTTTGGTCACTCCTACGGCGACAGCTGTCTGAATGCGGGCAACACGCTGCTCGACACACGGAGGCTGAACCGCATTCTGTCCTTCGACCCGCAGACGGGCGTCCTGCACTGTGAGGCGGGCGTGACGATCGACGCCGTCCAGAGATACGCCGCCCCATACGGCTGGCGACTGGCTGTCTCACCGAGCACCGGCCTCGCGTCGGTTGCCGGTTGCGTGGCCCATGACGTACACGGCAGGAACCACGTCATGGCCGGCTCGTTCGGCCATCACCTTCTCGCGGTCGAGCTGATGCGCAGCGACGGCTACCACGGCGTGTGCGGTCCTGGCGAGGACGAGCAGCTTTTCAGGGCGACGGTCGGCGGTATGGGACTTACCGGACTGATCACAACGGTGAAACTACAGCTGCGTCCGGTGAAGTCGTCATTCATAGACGTCGAGACGCACCAGCACACGGAACTGTCCGCTTTGATGGCGCACATCGAGGCCTCCGCAGACAGCCATGAGCACGCCACTGCCTGGCTCGACCTGACCAGCCGCCGGGCGTTCCGCGGGGTTCTCGAAATCGGCAACGACGCCGTCGGCGGAGGCTCCTTCTCCCCAAGCCGGTTCCGGCCTCGCATGCCCTTCGACCTGCCTCGGTGGTGCGTAGGACGACCTCACGCACAGGCGTTCAACGCGGCCTACTTCTGGCTTCAGGGGCGCAGGAGACCAGGCCGGGTCAGCTACCAGAAGTACCTGTACCAGATGGATTCGCTCGGCGACTGGAACCGGCTCCTCGGTCCCAAGGGCTTCTACCAGTACCACTTCCTCATCCCCGCGGCGGCGGTGAACGACGGGCTGCCCCGCCTGCTTGAGGCCGTGCGGCGCTCGGACAACGTCGTCGTACTCGCCATTCTCAAGCGGTACGGGCCGGCGCCGGCGCCGGGCATGATGTCGTTCCCGGTCCGGGGGCTGGGCGGGGCGTTCGACTTCGTCCATCGCGGCGAGCGCACCACACGTCTCTTCCGCGAGCTGGACGAATTGATGATCGAGCTGGGGGGTCGTGTCTACCTGGCCAAGGATTCGACGCTCAGCCCCGGCGCCTTCAGCTCGATGTATCCGCAGTGGACCGACTTCCGCGCATACGTGGACCCTGGTTTCTCGTCGTCTCTGTGGCGTCGGGTGACGGGCGAGGAACCGTGAACCGGGCCCTTGTCCGCCAGATGGCCCGGTTCGTTCTCGTCGGCGTGCTCTGTCTCTTGTTGCAGATCGTGTTGTACGCGCTGCTGCGCATTGGGCTGTCAGCGCTGACGGCGAACTTCGGTGCCCTGACGGTGTGCACGGTCGTCAACACCGAGGCGAACCGTCGCTTCACCTTCACGGCGGACCAGAACTCATTCGCCCGTACGCAGCTGCAGGGTCTGCTGGTCTTCGCCGCGTACTACCTGCTCACTTCGGGCGCCCTGCTCCTGCTCCAGGCCGTGGTAGCCACGCCGTCACGAAGGATGGAGCTCGCCGTGCTGGCCGTGTCGTCGGCCGTCGGCACAGTCGGCCGGTTCGTAGTGCTGCGGCTGTGGGTGTTCCGTCGCCGTGTCCTCACTTCGCGGTAATCCGTGTCTCAACCCAAGGAGAATGGACGAGTTGAAGGTCACCATCATCGGCAGCGGTCTCGCCGGAGCCACCGCAGCGGCAGCCCTGAACGAAGCCGGCGCAGACGTCCGGGTCATCGAGCAGAGGCCCGTGTGGGGAGGCCAGTTACGCACAGAAGCGGCCAACGGCATCCTCTATGAGCCGCACGGCGCGCACATACTGCACACCACCGACCCCCAGGTGTGGAAGTTCGTCACCGACCGGGTGGAGATGCTGCCTTACCGGCACCGGGTGATGACCGAAGTCGGCGACCGGCTGCTCTCCTGGCCACCGCAGGTCTCCGAACTCGAACAACTGCCACAATGGCCCCGTATCCGGCACGAGCTCAACCAGCGTCCGGAGCGGGCGCGCACCACGAACTTCGAGACATGGTGCGAGGACATCATGGGAGCGACGCTCTATTCACTGTTCATCAGGCCGTACACCATCAAGCAATGGGGGACGGATCCCACCCATCTCGCCGCGCAGTGGGCACCCAAGCGCATCGAGCTGCGCGACGACGGTTATCGGGACCTGTTCCGGGACACGTACCAAGGCTGGCCCCGCGGCGGCTACCTCAAGCTCATCGACGCACTGCTCGGTGGCGTGCAGGTCGAACTCGGCGCGGGGGTGACCGCGGAGTCCTTCGACGAGCACGTGCGGGGAGCGGACGCCCTCGTGCTCACCGCGCCGCTCGACGTCTTCTTCGGGAACGCCCTGGGTGAGCTGCCGTGGCGGGGCGTGCGCCTGGAGAACCACTTCATCCCCCATGTCGACCACGTGCTGTCCTGTGGGGTGGTCAACCATCCCGGGCTCGACCAGGCCTACACCCGGCGCATCGAAACCAAGTGGATGAGCGGCCAGACCGTGAAGGGCACGGTCGTCAGCTACGAATACCCCGGAGCTCCGGACCGCCACTATCCGGTCGACGACGTGGAGGGCAGGAACCGCCGCCTGGCCCATGACTACCGCACGTTGGTGACCAAGGAGTTCGGGCCGCACGTACACCTCGCCGGTCGGCTGGCGACATACACGTACATCGACATGGACCAGGCCATCCGTCAGGGTCTCAACACGGCGGCCCGCATCCTCAGGTGGAACGACGCGGCAGGGGCGTGACGGAGATGTTCGGGGACGCGCGTGCACCGATGAAGCCGGGGCTTTCCCCACCAAACCAACGGTCGAACCGCGCGCTCCGCGGGCGGTTCGGGCCCGTCGCGATCGAGGTGTGCTCCGGGGCGGTCGGCCCCGGAACACACCCGGCAGGGCCGACCTGCTCGGTGATGTATGCGCGGCCGATCGACCCCACCAGAGTGTTGCCGTCCCGGTCGGTCAGTTCGGCCCGCAACGAGACCGTGCCGGGCTGCCCCGGGTGGTCGGGCAGCAGATGCGTCCGGCCGACGGCCTCGCCCCCTCCACCCGGGGAAGTCGAGCAACGCCCGTCGGAGCGGGGGTGAAGCCGGCGGTGAGACGGGCGGAGTTGCGAGCCTCGGTACGGCGCTCAGGACGGGGCCCGCAACGCTTCGACGGGTTCCATCCGAGAAGCCCGCAGCGACGGGTATGCCCCCGCCAGCAGACCGACCAGTACACCAACGGCCTGAGCGCGAGCCGGCCGACCGGCCAGTACGGGAGTCCAGCCCTTCAGCAGCGATACGAACACCACGACGACCATCACGGTCATGAGGGTGATGTCAGCGATGTATACGCCGACGCCGAACGGATCGGAGTACGCCAGCAGAGGTCTCCGAACGCGACACCATTCCCTAACCCTCCATGCCGCCTTCCTCTGACTCTGGACCGCCTGGAAGGTCGCGTTAAGCGGCTCTTCGTGAGCGGTTCGGAACCATCCAACAGAACGTAAGAGTGGAAGTCATGAAAACTCGCATCATCTTGTCGAGTCTCGCCGCCTGCGCCGTACTCGTCCCGCTCTCGGCGTGCGACAGCGACAGCGCGGCGGAGCCTGACTCGGCCCGTGGGCGCGGTGGGACGTCGGCGGCCGGTGAGCCGGGTTCTCCCGCCGAGAGCCGGGCGAAGGGCTCGAAGGACCCCGATGACATCAACGGCGACGGGCACCGGGACCTCATGATTCCCGTCGCGGTGGGAGGGAAGTGGAAGGCTCCGGACGGCGACCAGCGGATCGCTGTGATCTACGGTTCCTCCAAGGGCCTCGTCCCCGCGACCCATACCGTGTACGGACGCCGCGACCTGGGACTTCCCGATCCACCCGCAGACCGGCCCGCCACCGACGCCGACAGTGTCAGCGCCGCCGACGTGGTCTCCGCCGATCTGGACGGTGACGGTTTCCCGGACTTCGTCACCGCCGTCGTGGGCGAGGACGTGGAGGTGAAGACGGGTGACGGACGCCTGGTCGTGTCGCGCACGATCCCTTACGTGACCTGGGGCGGACCCGCGGGACCCGGGACCGGGACCGAAGCGACACCTGTCCGGCTGCCGGGAGACGTCTCCACACTCGGCGTGCAAGGACCCGTCACCCGTGGAGACTTCGACGGGGACGGGCACCACGACATCGCGGCACTTGGCCATGAGTCCTCCCTCGTGGTCATGTACGGACCGTTCACCCGCTCCGGCGTCCCGGCCCGTACCGCGAAGGGCCCGGCAGGGAAGGGCGCGCTGGCCGCCGACGACATCGACCCGTCCGGCAAGGCGCGTGCGACCTCGCTCCTGCTGCGCGGCGAGAGCGACGGCGAGCAGTCGTCGAACACCCTCTTCGAGGCCGATCGGGGAACCGGTCTTTCCACGGACGGCAAGAAGCTGCGTGTCGGCAACGGCTACGCCTTCGGTGACTTCGACGGGGACGGCCGGCGTGATGTCGCCGTCGGCGACAGCGGCAGCCGCAACGACGAGCCCGGCGAGGGCAAGGAGAACCCCGAGGTCGAAGGCTCGCTCGCGGTGTATCCCGGCGATGGCGGCGAGTCCGTCAAGCAGCAGCTGCCCCGGGCGCCCAAGGACGGCGACGGGGTGGAACATTACGAAGGGCCCGGCGGGTTCATGGCCGCCGACCCCGACGGCGACGGTCGTGACGGCGTCCTGGTCGCCACGTACGAAGGTGCCACCTTGATCGACGGCGATCGCCGCCTCACCGTCGGGCGGACGGGTCCCACACAGGCGAAGAAGGGGAAGGACGCCTCGGAAGGGCAGCGCGCACGGCCCGTGGCCGCTGCCGACTTCGACGCGGACGGCAAGGACGAGATCGTCTTCGATTGGGGAGACGACGGCATGTTCGAGTCGTCGGGCGCGGGCCCGACGCACTGGTGGGTCACCGACGGTATGACTTCTATGGACAAAACGTCGTTCAAGACGACGGACTTCGTCCGGCGCAGTTCGTGACGCAGGTCGGCGGGATCCTGATGGCGTGATGTCCGCGGGGTCGTCACGCCCATGTCGGTCAACCGGAAGGCAGATCCGACGGGAGCCGGGTGAGCGGCCCTTCATCGTCGGGCATGCGGGGAGCGTCCCGCCGCCGAAACGGCGGGACGCCCGTGCCGGTCTTGGATCAGGGGGTGATCCGCCACTGCCGGAGGTAGCCGGTGTCGAGGGAGGCGAGGTCCCGGACGCGGAGCTTCCAGGTGCCGTCCACCGGCTGGGCCGAGGCGTCGACCGTGAAGGTCTGGTCCACGTTGTCGGCCGAGCCGCCGCTGCGGTTGAGCAGGGAGTACACGGTGCCGTCGGGCCCGACGAGGTCGACGGTCAGGTCACCCCGGTAGGTGTGCACGATGTCGACGTACACCTCCGTGGTGGCGGACGCGTTGCCGGGGCGGCCGGTGATGGTGATGGGTGACTCGACTGCCGGGCCCAGGTCGGGGATGTCGACGCGGGTGGCGTTGGCGTACACGTACGCGACCCGCCAGGCGAAGGTCACCGAGACGGTGGCGCCGGTGCTGTCGGTGACGGTGACGGTGGTGTCGCTGGTCCCGGTGCCGGTGGGGACCCCGGTGATCAGGCCGGTCTCGCCGATGCTCAGGCCGTCGGGCAGGCCGGTGGCGGAGTAGGCCAGGCTCGCGTCGGTGTTGGTGGTGTACGCGTCGACCTGGAGCGAGACGTCCTGGCCGACGCCGGAGGTCTGGTCGGGGATCGGGGCGATGTTGACGCCGAGGGCGATGCGGTCACCGACGTTGATGCCGGCCCAGGCGTCGGCGACGGCGAGGTAGGTGGGGCTGTAGGCGCCGAAGAGATCGGCGGCGGCCTGGAGGGTGGCGACGCGGGCGCCCGCGTAGTTCGTCGTGGACGTCATGTACGTGGTCAGCGCGCGGTACCAGACGCGCGAGGCGTTCTCGATGCCGATGCCGGTGACCGGCAGCCCGTCGTGGGTCGGACTGTCGTAGGCGACGCCGTTGACGGTCTTCGCGCCGCTGCCCTCGGAGAGCAGGTAGAAGAAGTGGTTCGCCGGCCCCGAGGAGTAGTGGACGTCGATGCCGCCGAGGGAGGAGTCCCAGTAGTCGCGGGAGGTGCCGTCCCGGGAGGGCTTGTCCATGTAGCGCAGCGGGGTGCCGTCGCCTCGGATGTCGATCTTCTCGCCGACGAGGTAGTCGGGGACGTCCGCCGCGAGGTTCGCGTGGAACTCGACGGCCGCGGCGAAGATGTCGGACGTCGCCTCGTTGAGGCCGCCGGACTCGCCCGAGTACGTCAGGTTGGCGGTGGCGCTGGTGACGCCGTGGCTCATCTCGTGGGCCGCCACGTCCAGGGCGGTCAGCGGATGGGCGTTGCCCGAGCCGTCGCCGTAGGTCATGCAGAAGCAGCTGTCGGACCAGAACGCGTTGACGTAGTTGTTGCCGTAGTGGGCCCGGCTGTACGCGGCGACCCCGTCGTCGCGGATGCCGTCGCGGCCGAACACGTCCTTGTAGTAGTCCCAGGTCGCGGCGGCGCCGAAGGCGACGTCGACGCCCGCGGTCTGCCGATCGCTCTGGGTGCCGTCGCCCCAGACATCGTTGTCGTCGGTGTAGAGCGTCCCGGTGCCGGTGGTCCCCTGGTTGAGGTCGTACGTGCGGTGTCCGGCCCGGTCGCCGTCGACGAGCTGGTACGCCGAACCGGCGGGCGTGGTGGAGAGCGGGACGGTGCCGCTGTACTGGCCGGTGCCCGTGCCGGTGTGGACGCCCTCGTACCGGGCGGCGACCTTGCCGGTGCCGGCGTCGGTGACGACGTGCAGTTCGCTGGGGGTGCCGTCGTGCTGGAAGCCCTCGACCACGGACTCCCAGGCCAGGACGGGCCGTCCCTCGGCGGCCCACACGACGAGCCGCGGTGCCCGGTCGAGGGCGGCCCGCTTAACGGCCGCCTTCCTGCCGATGGAGAGCGCCTTCGCCCGGGCGTCGGCGGCCGGCCTGCGGGGCGTGGTGCTCGGCACGGTGAGGGTGGCGCGGGTGGCCTTGGACACGGTGGTCCGGCCGTTCCTCAGATGGACGACCAGGTCACCGCCGAGCACCGGAAGTCCGCCGTACGTCCGCTCGTAGCGCGTGTGGGTCGTGCCGTCGGCGTCCTGGACGACGTCCTTGACGGCGAGCTTCTCGCGGGCGCCGAGGCCGAGTTTCCGCGCCGTGCCGGCCGCCTCGGCGGTGGCGGACCTGATGAGGGCCGTGCGGCGGGCGGGTGTCAGGGGCACCTGGGCGGCGGCGGCCCGGGGCTTGGCGGTGATCCGGC
>NZ_JBEYFY010000082.1:0-25277 GCF_040703595.1 Streptomyces sp. NPDC007084 | reverse complement strand
CAACGCCGCTGGGGGTACCCCCTGCTCGAAGAGCTTGGGGGAGTGCGTGCCCTGCCCCGCGACCCGCCACATGATCCAAACGACACGCCCTAGGTTCCACGGCGCGTGCGCGGAGATCCGCACGGCGACGGCGATCCGCGCGCGGTCCGCCGGCCTGCGGCGAGGGGAAGCGGAACCGGTCGGCGCGCCGCCTGAGGAGGCGTCAACAAGCCTACGCAGCAGCCGCGTTGGCGTCGATTTCGGTCAAAGGGTGCGTGATCCGGAAGCCATCGGGCAGTGATAGCATTCCCGCGTCTTCGACCTTGATCAACTCGACTGGCGTGGTGGTCCGAGGTCGGCCTGCTCTTCGTGTAACAGCGGTCATGCGGTTGACGGATGTGTCGCGGGTCCTTTCGGGGTGTATCTGGTGATGCCTGCATGCCACGCCCAGGAAAGGTTTCCATGAATCGAGACACGCTCATATGGTGTCTGGCTGCGGTGGCGGCGGTAGCCGTCGGCGCGGTCGTGGTCCTCGTCATACGCAACAGGGCCCTCGGGGCCAGAAGGAAGCAGGTCGAGGCGGCGCTCACCGCGCAGTTGAGCGAGTCCGAGGGCAGACTCGGGCACGCGCGCGCGGAGTTGCGGAAGTTCGGCGACGAACAGGCCGCCGTCATCCAGGAGGCCGAGCGCTCGGCCGAGGAGAGCACCAAGGCGGTCCTCAAGGGCGCGGCCCGGTTCCTGCAGAGCCTCGCGGCCGAGCAGACGACGCTCCTCGACGGCATCCAGCGCAAGTACGGCGGCCACGCGGTCCTCTCCGACCTGCTGGACGTCAACCACGCCAACGCGCAGATGGCCCGCAAGGCCCAGGGCATCGCGGTCATGTGCGGTGCGCCGCTCGGCCGCCGCAACCAGCCCGCCAGCGTCTACGACGTGGTGCGCAGCGCCCAGGGGCAGATCCGCAACTTCCACCGCGTCCAGATCATGCAGCAGAGCGGTATCGCCCTGAAGGCGTCGGCGGTGGCGCCGGTCGCGCTCGCCGTAGCAGAGCTGCTTGACAACGCTGCCAGCTTCTCGCAGCACGACGCCCCGATCGAGGTGACGTTCCAGCGGGTCCAGAACAACCTGTGCATCGTCATCGACGACGCCGGTGTGAGCATGAGCGACGAGGACCGGCAGAAGGCGACCACGCTACTGTCCGGTGAGTCCGTCCCGCGTCTGTCGGAGCTGGGCACCCAGCCGAAGTTCGGCTTCCCGGTGGTCGGCCTGATCGCCCGTCAGTACGGCTTCAAGGTGGACGTCACCGGGGTCTCCCGGTACGGCGGCGTCCGGGCCGTCGTCCTGCTGCCCGAGGAGCTGTGGACCGTGGAGGAGACCCCGGCGACCCCGAAGGAGGCTCCCGTCACGCGGATCCGCCGGGTCGAGAACCGCGAGGAGCAGCCCGCGACGCGCACGCTGCACGGCCTGCCGAAGCGGGCGGACCGGCAGGAGCCCGTCGCGAGCCTCACCGACGACGCGGACACCCCGGCCCCCCGGGCGCCCCGCAGGACCGCCCGCGGCTCCGGCGGTCTCGGCGCACTCCAGCGTGGCACGCTCTCCGGCCGCGACCTCGCAGTTCCCTCGCCCGAAGGGTCCGAAGACGCATGACCAGTGACATGTCGTGGATGGTCCGGGACATCGTGGACAACGTGCCACGGGCGCGGCACGCCGTGGTGCTGTCCGCGGACGGTATCCCCCGCGGGTCCACGGACGGCCTGACCCCGAAGGACGTCCGGACCATCTCCGCCGCCATGGCCGGCATGCAGTCGCTGAGCCGGGCCACCGCGCACTTCGCCGGGCCGGCCGAGGAGCGGCGGTGGAACCAGACGGTCATCGAGTTCTCGCACGGGTGGATCTTCCTGATCGGCGCGGGCCAGGGCGCCTACCTGGCAGCCGCCGCGGAACCCGACGTAGACCTCCAGCAGATCTCGTTCCGTATGCACCGGCTCGTCGCCCGGCTGGGCGACAACCTCACCTCGCCGCCGCGGGTGAGCGCCGGTGACGCGCGAGGGGCCGAGGACGCCGCCCTGCGCGAGGGGACGGGCGCCT
The DNA here is from genome assembly GCF_040703595.1 of Streptomyces sp. NPDC007084. Classification (NCBI taxonomy): domain Bacteria; kingdom Bacillati; phylum Actinomycetota; class Actinomycetes; order Kitasatosporales; family Streptomycetaceae; genus Streptomyces; species Streptomyces sp. NPDC007084. Next base: position 23,213 of record NZ_JBEYFY010000082.1, on the reverse strand, counting down.
CGGGGTTCGTGCTCACCGCGCTCGACCAGGCGATCGCCGACGTCCCCGGCGCGCGGCACGCCGTGCTCCTCGGGTCGGACGGGCTGCCGCGCGGGGCGACGTCCGGGATGAGCAAGGACCTCGCGGACACGATCTCCGCGGCCATGACGGGCATTCACGCCTACAGCCGGGTCACCTCGCAGTTCGCGGGCGGCCTGGAGGACGCCGAGTGGCGTCAGACGGTCATCGAGTTCCAGCACGGCTGGATCTTCCTGATCGCGGCGGGTGACGGCGCGTTCCTCGCCGCGTCCGCCGACCACGACTGCGACATCGAAGCGTTCACCGCGCGCCTTGAGGACGCCGTTCCCACACTGCTCGCGAACCGGGCACCCCAGGGAGAGAGGGCCGACGATGCATGACGGACCGGACGACGAACTGGAACTGACGGCGCCCTTAGTACCCCTGTTCGTGATCACGGGAGGGCGTGACCTTCCCGCCGAGCACGAGTACGAGCACACCACCCTGGTCACCGCCCATGAAAGCGCGCCGGGTACGGCACCCGTGCTGTCCCCCGAGGCGCGCAAGGTGCTGGACCTCGTCGCGGACGGCTTCCTGTCCGTGGCCGAGGTGTCGGGGCATACGCACCTGCCGCTCGGCATCGTGCGCATCCTGCTGGCGCAGTTGGAGGAGAACGGTCTCATCCTGGTGAGGAAGCCCGTGCCCCGCGCCGAGCGTGTCGACCGCGAACTGCTCAGCGCCGTGCTCGACGGCCTGCGAACCCGATTCGGAGCGTGACTCGTGTATCTGGATCCAGCCGTCTCCAACTCCGTGAAGATACTCATCGTCGGGCATTTCGGGGTGGGCAAGACCACGTGCATCGGCAGCATTTCCGAGATCGAGCCGCTGCAAACCGAGGAGGAGATCACCGAGGCCAGCGAGGGCTTCGACGACCTGTCGGGGACCCCGGACAAGACGACCACCACGGTCGCCATGGACTTCGGCCGTCTCACCCTCAGCGAGGAACTGGTCCTCTATCTCTTCGGGACGCCCGGGCAGGAGCGCTTCAAGGAGATGTGGGAGGAGCTGTCCCGGGGCGCGCTGGGCGCTCTGGTGCTGGTCGACCCCACGCGGCTCCACGAGAGCTTCGCCATCCTCGACCTGGTCGAGCGGTTCGGCCTGACGTACGCCGTCGGGGTCAACCGCTTCGACAACACGCCGGACTACCCGCTCGACGAAGTACGCGAGGCCCTCAACCTCTCCGAGGAAACACCCATCGTGCACTGCGACGTCCGTGACGAGCAGTCCTCCGCGCAGGCGCTCATCGCCCTCGTCACCCACCTCATGTCCGTCCTCGGCTAGGAGTCACGCCATGCAGCAGCCCTTCAACACGCCGGGGACACCGCCCGGTTGCCCGGCGCACGGGAACGTCCGGCTCTACGGGCCGGAGTTCGGCTCCGACCCCGAGGCCCATTACGCCAAGCTGCGGGCGGCCGGACCCAGTTCGCCCGTCGACATAGCGCCGGACGTCGAGGTCGAGCTGGTCACCAGTTACGACGCGAGCCTGTACATCCTGCAGAACCCGGCCTGGTTCACGCGCGACTCGCGGCGCTGGAACGCGCTGAACGAGGGACGGGTCCCCGCGGACAGCCCGGCGCTGCCGATGATGGGCTACCGGCCCAACGCCCTGTTCAGCGACGGCGCGGCGCACGCCCGGCTGCGCCAGGCCGTCACCGACAGTCTGGCCACCGTCAACGAACTCCAGCTCATCCGGCAGGTGCAGCAGTCCGCCGACTACCTCATCAGCCGGTTCAGCTCCGAACTGCGGGGCCAGGCCGAGCTGATGGCGGACTACGCGCAGCCGCTTCCGCTGCTGGTCTTCAGCGACCTGTTCGGCTGTCCGCCGGAGATCGGTGACCGCGTCATCGTCGGGATCAGCGGCATCTTCGAGGGCACCGCCGGCGCGGACCAGGTACTGGGGGGAGCGCTGGCCGAGCTGATCGCCCTCAAGCGCCGGCAGCCGGGCGAGGACCTGACGACCCGTCTGATGACGCATCCGGCGGGCCTGACGGACGAGGAGGTGCTGCACCAGCTCGTCACGCTGCTCTCCGGCGGCACCGCTCCCCTGGCGGCCACGATCGGCACCAGCAGCGCGCTGTACCTCGGCGAGGACTGGCAGGCCGGTCTGCCGATCGAGGACGCCGTCGTCCAGACGCTGTGGAACTACGCGCCGATCGCCAACTACGCGGCCCACTACCCGACGCACGACGTCGAGCTGGGCGGCAGGACGCTCCGCGCCAACGACCCGGTCCTCATCTCCTTCGCCGCCGCCAACACCGACCCGAAGCTGACCGAGCACCGCGAGCAGCTCAGCGGCAAGGCCCATCTGGCCTTCGGGGCGGGACCGCACGCCTGTCCCGCCAAGGACCCGGCGTTCATGATCGCGGTCACCGCCGTGGAGTCCCTGCTCAACCGTCTGCCCGACGTCGAGCTGCGCGTCCCGTTCAAGGACCTCTCCTGGGTGCCGGCGCCCTGGAGCCGCTCCCTGGTGACCGTCCCGATCCGGTTCACCCCGCGCCGGGTCACCCCGGCCGCCACCCAGCAGGGGCACTCCCTGCCCGCTCAGGCGGCGCAGGCGTCCCCGTCGGCCCCGCAGTCGTCCGGCGCCCCGGCCGCGCGTCCCGCCGCGCACAGCGGCCCGCAGCACAAGGGGGGTCTCTTCAGCCGCTTCCTGGCGTGGACGCGGGGAGAGTGACGTAAGTAACCGGAAGAGACCACAGTGTTATTGGATGCTTCAATCACCCCGCGGGTATGCATGGCGGCGTTTGCTCAGAAAGGAGCCGTCACCGTGGGGACTGCCACGACACCGTCCACCGACCGTCGGACAGCCGTCGCTCTCTTCTCCCGTCTGCGGACCGCAGACGGCCAAGCCGATCCCTTTCCGATCTACACGGAACTCCGGTCGAGGGGAGCGGTCAGCCCAGCACCCTGGGGAGGCTTCCTCGTCACCGGCTTCAGCACCTGCGACCAGATCCTGCGCAGTCCCAACTGGCTGGAGCCGGACCGCGACTGGCGTGAGAGCCAGGGGCCGCGCACCCGCTGGAGCGCGTTCTCCTCACGCGAGATAGGCCGCACCCTGCCGGCGCTCAACCCGCCGGAGCACACCAGGGTGCGGCGCGCGGCCGGCAGCTTCGACCGGGGCACCATCGAGCAGATCGGGCACACCGTGCGGCGGGTGACCGGCACGCTCCTCGACACCCTGGAGGAGCGACTGCGCGACGGGGAGGCGGACTTCGCCGCCCTGGTCAGCGAGGAGCTGCCGATCGCGGCCATCGGCGACTGGCTGGGGCTGCCGCCCGCGGACTGGCCGCGGCTGCGCGAACTGACCCACGATCAGGTCTTCACCCAAGAACTGCTGCCCTCCGCCAGCCAGTTGGCACGCTCCGACGCCGCCATGGTCGAACTGCGGACCTATCTCACCGAGGTGGTACGCCACCGGCGCCGCCATCCGGGCGAGGACCCGGTGTCCCGGTGGATCACCACCTGGGACGCCATCGAGCCGGACCGGGAGAAGGCGGACGAAGCCGTCTACCTGCTGGTCCTGTTCATCCTGCTCGCCGCGCTGGAGACGACCTCCACCCTGCTGTCCACCATGACGCTTCTGCTGCTGGAGCGTCCCGACCGGTGGGACATGGTCGCCGCGGACCCGGACATCGTGCCCGCGTTCGTGGAGGAGGCGCTGCGCTACGACTCCCCCACCCATGTGATCAGCCGGGTCGCGGCGCAGGACTGCGTTCTGGAGGGCGCCGAGGTCGAAGCCGGCGACATGGTCCACCTGATGGTGGGAGCGGCCCACCGGGACCCCGCCAAGCATCCCGATCCCGACCGCTTCGACCCCCACCGCAAGAACGCCCACCTCGCCTTCAGCGGGGGCATCCACTACTGCCTCGGTGCCCCGCTGGCCCGCATGGAGGCCCAGACCCTCCTCCGTCAACTCGTCGGACGACTGCCGCGCCTCACTCTGGTGCGGCGCCCGCAGAGGGCACCTCGTGTCGCCTTCCGCCGACTGCTGAACCTGGACGTCGCCCTCGCATGAACGACATACTTCCCGCCTTCCCGGAGCACTCCCCCGGCTCCATCGGAGCCGTGCAGGACGGCGCTGTCCTGCACGTCCGGCTGAACCCCGCACGCCTGGACGACACCCTGGGCGTCGCGGCCATCGACGCTCTGACGACCCTGCTCGACGGCCTGCACGAGCGGCCCGAGGTCCGCGTCCTCGTCCTCTCCTCCGCGGGTGAGGACTTCTGCCTCGGCGCCGACCGCGCGGAATACCTGGCCGCCGTCGACGCGGACCGGACCGGCGCCGCCATGCGCCGGGTCGCGGACAAGGCCCAACGCCTGTGCCAGGCCCTGGAGAACACCCACGCCGTCACCGTCGCCCGGCTGCACGGCAAGGTCGTGGGGGCCGGGCTCGCCCTCGCCGCGTACTGCGATCTGCGCGTCGGTGCCGACACCTGCCGGTTCCGTATGCCGGAGGTCGGCCTGGGCCTGCCGCCTGCCTGGGGAGGGGCGATGGGACGGCTCGTCGCGGAGGCCGGAGTGTCGAGGATCCGCGAACTCATGCTCACCTGCGAGGTGTTCGACGCGGAAACGGCCCACCGGCTCGGCCTGCTCCACAAGGTCGCGCCCCTCGACCAGCTCGACCGAGCGGTCACCGCCTGGACCAGGCCGCTCGTCCGACGCTCCCCCGAGAGTCTCGTCCTGACCAAGCGCATGCTGACCGGCTTCTCCCGGGCGGCCCGCACCGCCGACGTCTCCGCGCTCGACGCCCATCTCCTGACCGCCCACCTCACCCGGCCCGCGAGCCGCGACCTGACTCCCGCGACCTGAGGATCCCGCGAACAGCAGGCCTTGCCCCCTGTGCTGTGCCACGGACCGTGCCGCACCACGGAACGGACCGCCGTACAGGGGGCTGTCCACCGCGCGGCGGCGCCGTGGGGGCCGCCTCGGCGTGCGTGATCCCTCCCCAGCTGGTTCGCTGGAGAGCGGGGCGTTTCACCCATGCACGAGGGAGATGCCATGAGCACCTATCGAGTCGCGGAGGTCCTGTCCGCGAACGGTCCGTTCGAGATCGCCGAGCGGGAGGTGCCGGAACCCGGGCCCGGACACGTGCGGGTACGCGTGGAGGCCTGCGGAATCTGCCACAGCGACGCGTTCTTCGTCGGCGCGGGACTGCCCGGCGTCACCTTCCCGCTGGTCGCCGGCCATGAGATCGCCGGGCGCGTCGAGAAGACCGGTGAGGGCGTCCACGAGGGCTGGAAGGTGGGCGACCGCGTCGGCGTGGGCTGGTTCGGCGGAAGCTGCCATCACTGCCGGGCGTGCCGCCAGGGCGACTTCATCGTCTGCGAGAACCTCAAGGTCCCCGGCTGGAGGTACGACGGCGGGTTCGCGGAGTTGGTGATCGTGCCGCAGGACGCGCTGGCGCGGATCCCGGACGGGCTGTCCTTCACGGAGGCGGCGCCGCTCGGCTGCGCGGGCGTGACCGTCTACAACGGTCTGCGGCGCAGCTCGGCCCGCGCCGGTGACCTGGTCGCCGTGCTGGGGCTCGGCGGTCTCGGGCATCTGGGTGTGCAGTACGCGGTCGCGATGGGCTTCGAGACGGTGGCCATCGCGCGCGGCGAGGCCAAGTCCGAACTGGCCGAGCGGCTCGGAGCGCACCACTACGTCGACAGCACCGCCGGCTCGCCCGCCGAGGCGTTGCGGGCACTCGGCGGCGCCAATGCCGTGCTGGCCACCGCCGCGAGCGCCCAGGCCACGTCGGCGGTGGTCGACGGACTGCGGGCCCGGGGTGAACTCGTCGTGGTGGGCGCGGACATGTCGTCCCTGGACCTCACGCCCACCCAACTCCTCAGCTCCGGCAGGGTCGTTCGCGGCCACCCGTCGGGTACGTCCCAGGACGTGGAGGACACGATGAACTTCAGCGTGCTGAAGGGAGTCCGCCCGATGACCGAGACGGTCCCGCTGGACGAGGTGGGCGAGGCGTACCAGCGGATGCTGTCCGGGGACGCGCGGTTCCGCATGGTCCTGACGATGTCCTGAACCCCGGGCGGCGCGCGGCCGACGGCTCAGTCCTCTCGCAGACCGACGACCAGGTCGCGTGGCAGGCCGTGGGTGTCGTGCAGGTAGTGGAAGTCCTCTTCTTTCAAGGGGCCTTGGAAGCGGGAACGGGACAGGACGCGCCGGCCGCGTTCCATGAGGCGGGTGAACCGGGCCTCCTCGTCCCGCAGCACCCGGCGTACTTCCCCGGGGTCCACGTCTTGCCGGAAGCGGTCCAGGGTGTGGGACAGCAGTTCGTCCGGCAGGTCGGCGAGGCCGCGCGACGGGTCGTCCCGCCACAGCACGGTGAGCACGCGGCGCAGGAGGCGGCGCAGTACGTAGCCCTGTCCTGTGTTGGACGGGCGTACGCCGTCGCCGACGACCACGATCGACGAGCGCAGATGGTCGAGGACGAGGCGCAGCGAGGGTTCGTCCAGGGGCCACAGGGGCGGCACGAGGCGGCGCCAGGGTTCGAAGACGTCGCAGTCGAAGACGGAGGACGTGCCCTGGAGGAGGCAGGCGAGGCGTTCCAGGCCGAGGCCGGTGTCGACGCTGCGCTGGGGAAGCGGCACGAGGGAGCCGTCTTCGAGGCGGCGGTGGCGCATCATCACGTGGTTCCACACCTCGACCCAGCGGTCGTCGCGTGTGGGGGTCGACCGGGGCGGGGTGTCGCCGCTCCAGAGGAAGATCTCCGAGTCGGGGCCGCAGGGGCCGACCGGTCCGTTGGACCACCAGTTGTCCTCGACGGTGAGTTCCACCGGCACGCCCCGTTCCTCCCACAGGCGCAGGGAGTCCGTGTCCGGCCCCGTCCGCTCGTCGCCGGCGAAGACGGTGGCGTACAGCAGACCCGGATCGATGCCGAGTCCCTCGGTGAGCAGCCGGTACCCCCAGTCGAGGCTCCGCGGCCCCTCGTAGTCGCCGAGGGACCAGGTGCCCAGCATCTCGAAGACCGTGAGGTGGGTGTCGTCGCCGACTTCCTCCAGGTCCGTGGTGCGCAGACAGCGCTGCACGTTGACCAGGCGGCGGCCGAGCGGGTGGGAGCGGCCCTCCAGATAGGGGGTGAGGGGGTGCATGCCCGAGGTGGTGAACAGCACCGAGTCGCCGCTGGGCGGCAGCAGGGTGGAGCCGGTGATGCGGCGGTGTCCACGCTCCTCGTAGTACTCGACGAACGTGCGGGTGATCCGTTCCGTGTCCATGACGGGGTCTCCTTCGCGTCGCTGCGGGGAGGCGCCGGAGAACGGGACCGCGGGGGTGGTCGACACCGGGGGGCGGGAAAGCCTGGTCGCCACGGAATCACCGACGGGCCGTTTCCGGTCGCCGGTGGGAAAGGGAAGGTCAGACGGCGGCAACCGGTGAGCTGGTCGCTCGCGCGGTCGCGGTGCTTCGGCCGATGACGTTCATGCGGCTGACCGTAACGCGCCCGACCGAACGAGGGCATCTGGTTTTCCCCGGGCGGCACCGGCGGGGTTCTCCACGCCCGGCGGCCTCGCCCGCACGGACGGTGTTCACCGGTCCGGGAGGCCTCGCCCGCACGAGCGATGTGTTCCCGACCCGGCCTCCTCGCCCTCACGAGCGGTGTTTCCCTTTCCCGAGCGGCTTCCCCCGCACGAGCGGGGGTTCTCCGGACCCGGCGAACTCGCGCGCGCAAGCGCTCTGTTCAAGACCCGGCGCCTCCCCCCGCACGACACTCCCGGCATGACCGAACGAGTTTTCACCCCGGCCACCGGCCGCTTCGCCCCGACCTGGCTCTACGACCCCGTGGCCGCCCTGCTGCGCGAGCGCCTGTGGCGCGGGCTGCTGGCCATGCACATCGCTCCGCGTCCCGGCGACGACATCGTGGACGTGGGCTGCGGCACCGGTTCGCTGGCGCTGCTGCTGCACCGCGTCGAACCGGAGGCGCGAATCGTCGGCGTCGATCCGGACCCCGGCGTGCTGGCGATCGGCCGCCGCAAAGCCGCGAGGGCTGCCGGCATCGCGGCCCGGCAGACCTCCGGCCCGGATGCGAGGGCCGGTGCCGGCACCGGTCCTCGGTGGCAGGCCGGCATGGGCGACGAGGTGGACGAGATCCTCGGTGCCGAGGCGGTGGACACGGCCGTCTCCAGTCTCGTCCTGCACCAGTGCCCGGTGGAGATGAAGCGGGCGGTCCTGGCCTCGATGCACAAGGTGCTCCGGCCCGGCGGCAAGCTGGTGATCGCCGACTACGGGTTGCAGCGGACCCGCCGGATGCGGCTGGCGTTCCGCGTCGTGCAGCTCGCCGACGGTACCGAGGACACCCAGCCCAACGCCGACGGCATCCTTCCGCGGCTGATCTCGGACGCGGGGTTCACCGGCGTACGCGAGGCCGAGGTGATCTCAACGCTCACGGGTTCCCTCTCCGTGTACGTCGCGCGCCGCGCCTGACCCGTGCCGCGCCGGGCGGACCACGGGGGCGACGGCGGCCGGGGTCAGGCCGATCATCTCCCCCATCTCCCGGGTGAAGTGCGCCTGGTCGGCGAATCCGCCGAGAACGGCGGCTTCGGCGGGCGGGCAGCCTTCCCGGAGCGCCTCGGCCGCCCGGCGCAGCCGCAGCCACAGCCGCCAGCGCACGAGCGGCAGGCCGAGCTGTGCGCGGGCGAGGGCGCGCAGCCGCTGCGGCGACAGGCCCACGGCGGCGGCCAGCTCCGGCATCGGAAGGTCTTGCCGCGACACGATGTCCATCGCGGCCAGCAGGCGGGGGTCGAGTTCGTCCGAGGGTCGCGCGCCGGCCGGCCGGACGTCGTCCTCGGCGAGTCCCCGCAGCTCGGGAGCGGCCGTGATGCCGGTGCCGCGGCGCTCGCGCAGCCGGTCGGCGAAGGCGCAGTGCGGGTCCACGAAGAAGACCAGGAGGTCCTGCGTCCGGAGCAGCCGGTGACGGAGCATCGGCGGTACGAGGAGGGCGGGGGCGCGGTGCTGTAGGCCGCCGGAGTCCACCATGGCGACCTCGCCGGTCTCGCCGGGTCCGGCGGCGATGGCGATCTGGAAGGCGGCATGCCGGTGAACGGAACCGTCCACCGACGGCCCCCGGTACACGGCGTACCCGGCCCCGACCCCGAACCGCGTCCCCGCCGCGTCGTCCCCGCTTCTCACGCCCTGATGCTCGCAGGTCGCCGGCACGCCGGCCACCGAGCCCTCGGCCACACCCAGGCGCGCGACCGGCGAGTCCGGGGCCGCTTCGACCGGCACGTACGCGCCCCGGGCCGGTGAGCCCGACGAGTGCTCAGAACGGCCGCGGCAGCCGTACCTTCGCCGAGGTGAGCCAGACGCCCGCGGCGACCGCGCAGGCCGCCGCCAGGCCTGCCAGGGGGACCGCCCAGCGGCCGGCGAAGCTCGCGGCGAGGACCAGGAGCGCGCCGGCCGGGAGGATCAGTTGTTCGGCGGTGCCCTGTTTGAAGTGGCGCGAGTGGACCAGCCAGACGGTCAGCATGAAGAGGGCGGCGGGGATGGTGACGGCCAGCGAGGCGGCGAGCGTGGAGATGTGGGCGTGGTGGGTCGCCTGCTCGACCGCGACCTCGATGCCGGCGCCGATCGCCGCCGCGGAGCCCAGGATGAAGTAGTGGCCGTAACCCCACAGGAACGCCTGCCGGTTGGACGTGAGGTACTGGTGGATCGGGACGGCGAAGTAGATCCAGAACGCGGCGAAGACGAGGACGAGACCGCCCGCCGCGATCGGCAGCAGCCTGTCGAGGGCGGCCGATTCGTCGAGCGCCGACTGCACGGCGACCGTGGCGGCCGAGATGGTCTCGCCGAGCACGATGATCGTGAAGAGGCCGTAGCGTTCGGCGATGTGGTGCGGGTGCCAGGGGGTGCGGTGGCGGTGCTCGGCGAAGGCGGGCACCGCGAGTTCCGCCGCCGCCAGCGGGACGAAGCCCCAGGTCCAGGCTTCGTCGGGCAGCAACAGCAGCACGACCCAGCCGATCTGCACGACGACGAGCCCGGCGGCGTAGCGCAGGGCGGCCGTTCTCGCCGGTCCCGTCTCGCCGTGTGCCGCGCGGAGCCACTGAAGGGTGAGCGCCAGCCGCATGATCAGGTAGCCGGTGATGGCGACGGCGTACTGCGCGTCGTCGAAGGCGCGCGGGATTCCGGCGGCCAGTACGAGGACACCGGCCATCTGGACGAGGGTGGCGATCCGGTACGGGACGTCGTCGCAGTCGTAGGCGGAGGCGAACCAGGTGAAGTTGACCCAGGCCCACCAGATGGCGAAGAACACGAAGAGGTAGCCGGTGAGGCCGTGACCGGGCTCGCCTTCGGCCAGGGCGTGCACGAGGCGTGCCCCGGCCTGTGCCACGGCGACGACGAAACACAGGTCAAACAAAAGTTCCAGCGGGGTGGCGACCCGGTGCGGTTCGTCGGGACTGCGGGCGGTCATGTGCGCCAGCGGGGCGACGACCCCGCCGTGCCCCGCCCCTCTCGGGGCGTCCTCACTCGTCACACTGGTGCCTTTCGCTCGCGCCACCGGTCGGTTCAGGGCCCAGAATGCCCCAGGCCCGGTCGGACCGCAGCCTGCCACGAAGACCGGCCCCACGCGGACCGCGGCCTGCCACGGAGACCGACCCGGCCCGGACCGTGGTCTGCCATCTGACCCGGGCCCGTGGGACCGCGACCCGCCACCGGGACCTGGACCTGGACCTGGATCTCGATCTGGATCTGGATCTGGACCGGGCCGGGCCGACGCCTTCAACCGCCGCGCGGAGCCGCCGTTGTTGCGTTCTCTATATTTCCTATCGATTTACTAGGAAAGCATTGACGCCCCAGCCGCCGGATGCGCAGGATGATGTACATGCCCCCTACGCAGCTGCGACTCGTTCGTCGTCGGCATATCGACTTTGGCCACGTCGCCAGCGCCGCCTGCTGTCGCGCCTAGGGTTCCCGAGCCGAAGCTCCCCGGGTTCGTTCGCAGCACCCCGTGACGTAGAAGTAGGCGGCGAGTGCTCCCTGTTCCCGCCTCGCGCCTCCCCCGCTTTGGCGGCCCCCTCAGGACCGTCTCCGCCTCCGCCTCTCCCTCTGCCTACGCCGAACTTGAGGAGACCATCGCCATGGGCCCCGCCACCGCGCCGTCCGGAACAGACCCGGAGTCCGACAGGACCGGGCCCGATCGCGCCCACTGGCTGCATGTGGCCCGCGAGACGGCGGACGACCTGGCCACGGACGCGGTGGACAGGGAACAGGCCGGGAAGATCCCCTTCGACGAGGTGTCCCGGCTGCGCGAGTCGGGGCTGCTGACCCTGCTCGTGCCGGCCGACGCCCAGGGCGGCGGCGCCGACTGGTCGACGGCCTACGCGGTGGTCCGGGAGATCGCCGCCGCCGACGGCGCGATAGGCCAACTGCTCGGCTGTCACTACTTCCTGTCCTGGAGCGCCCGGCACTTCGCGAAGACCGCCGCCGCCTCCGGGTCCGGGCCGCAGCGACAGCCTTCGGCCTCGCGCAAGTCGGCTGCGGAGCAGGCGTGTTGGGGTGGCGGCTTCGCCCGGCAGGAACCGCCGCTGACCCTGACCAGGAAGGGCAGCAACTACCTGCTCAGCGGCCGTCAGAGCTACGCCACCGGCGCCCTCGTCGCCGACCGGCTGGCCGTCCGGGCCGAGCGCGCCGACACCGGCGAACCCCTGGCCGTCACGGTCGACCCCGCCCATCACGGCGTGCGGATCGACGCCGACGCCGACACCTTCGGCCAGCGGCTCGCGGCCGGCGGCAGCGTGGAGTTCGACGCGGTGCCGGTCGCCGCCCGGGACGTACTCGGCTCGCTGTCGGCGGACGAGGAGACCCTGTCGCCCCTGGCGGCCCTCTCTTCCCCGGTCGGGCGGCTGCTGTCCGTCCAGCTTCTGCTCGGCATGGCCGAGGGCGTGCTCGCCGAGGCCCGCGAGTACAGCAGGGCCGGCTACTCCCCCTGGCACCCCGCCTGGCCGGTCGGCTCGCCCCAGGACCCGCACGTACTGACCGTCTTCGGCGAGCTGACCATCCTCGTCCGCTCCGCTTCCGCGCTGGCCGCCCAGGCGCTGGAGGCCGTGCACACCGGGCTGGCCCGCGACGAGGACCTCACATACGACGAGTGCGCGGAGATCTCCGTCCTGGTGACCATGGCGGAGGCCGCCGCCTCCCGGGCGGCGCAGGAGTGCACCGCCCGCGCCCTCGACATCATCGGCCCGCGCGCGGCCTCCTCCCGGCTCGGCTTCGACCGCTTCTGGCGCAACGCGCGCACCCACACGCTGTACGAGCCCGTCGCCCACCGGGTCCGCGACGTGGGCGACTACTTCCTGAACGGCGCCCACCCGCCGTTCGCCCTGCCCTTCTGACCGAGCGCCCCGCGCACCGCCGATGGGCGGTGCGCGCACGGCCGACTACCGGGCCTACGGGGACAACCTCCGAGGCCGTACGGGATACTGCAGCCATGCGGATTTCAGCCAGGGCGGACTACGCGATCCGTGCCGCGCTCCAGCTCGCCGCCTCACGGGACGGCGGGCCGCTCAAGGCGGAGGCCATCGCGGACGCCCAGGACATCCCGCACAAGTTCCTCGAGGGCATACTCAACGACATGCGCCGGGGCGGTCTCGTCCTCAGCCAGCGCGGCGGCAACGGCGGGTACCGGCTGGCCAAGGCGGCCGATTCCATCAGCATCGCGGACGTCATACGGACGGTGGACGGCCCGCTGGTCTCCGTACGCGGTGTCCGCCCGCCGGAGCTGTCCTACACCGGACCCGCCGAGTCGCTGCTCCCCCTGTGGATCGCGCTGCGCTCCAACGTCCGCGAAATCCTCGAGGGCGTCTCCCTCGCCGACGTCGCGTCGGCCCAACTCCCCGCCAGCGTCTCGGCGTTGACCACCACGCCGGACGCCTGGGTCAATCCCTGACCGGGCGGCGGGCCGGCGGGCGAGCGTCGCCCGGCCTGATGTGACGGCGGCCGGAGACCCGGAGGGCACGAGGCCCCCGGGTCTCCGGCCGCCGGTTCGCGGTGCGCCGGTTCGCCGGTGCGCCGGTCAGCGGCGGGTGAGCGCCTGGTGCAGCACGTCGTACACGTGGGTGTTCGGGTGCTTGCCGGTGAAGCGGTCCGACAGGGGGCCGACAGCCGTCACCGGCACGTCGACTCCGGTGTGGCCGGACGTGGTCCAGTCGATGTAGAAGGTCTTGTCGCTGCCGCGGATGGCGAACGGGCCGTCCTCGGCGGAGATGCCGGTGCCGGACTCGTCCGTGGCGTCCGACTCCTCGACGGCCAGGCCGCCGGTCTCGTGGTCGCCGGTGACGACCAGCAGGGTGTCGGGGTGCGTGGCGACGTAGGCGCGGGCCACGGCGACGGCCTTCTCCAGTTCCCGCATGGACTGCAGGACCCGGGCGCTGTTGTTGGCGTGGGCGAACTCGTCCACGCCCTCCTCCTCGACCATGAGGAAGAAGCCCTTCTTGTGCTTGTCCAGCGTGGTCAGCGCCTTGCTGGTCATGGTCGACAGACCGACCACCGGGCTGTACACGTCGCCCTGGCCCTCGGGGCGCTGCTGGAACATCTCCTCGTTGGCGAACAGGCCGAGGAGCTTGTCGCCCTTGGCGCGGTTGAGCTGGTCCGCGCTGTTGACGTAGGAGTAGCCGGCCTTCTTGGCCTTCTTGACGAGGTCGCCCTTGGTGCCCTTGCTGGCCTCGGACGGGTCCTCGGCGGGATGGTCCTCGAAGGCGCCGGGCTTGCCCGCCGGCAGCCACCAGTCCTCGCCACCGCCGAGGATGACGTCGGGCTTGGAGACCTCGATGTACTGACGGGCGATCTCGTCCTGCGCCGAGCGGTTGGCGGTGTTCGAGAAGAACGCCGCCGGTGAGGCGTCGGTGACCTGCGCGGTGGTGACCAGGCCGGTGGCCTTGCCGGCCGCCTTCGCCTGCTGTCCGAGTGTGGCCAGCGGGTTGCCGTCCACGTCGACGCTGATCGCGCCGTTGTAGGTCTTCTCGCCGGTGGCCCAGGCGGTCGCCGCGGCGGCCGAGTCGGTGACGACGGCCTTCGGGTCGTCCGGCTCGGTGGTGAGCTGGCCGGAGACCGGCAGCTTGTCCATCGCGAGCCGGCCGTCAAGACCGGCCAGGTGCAGGCGCGCGGCCTGCCGGGTGGCGGCGCCCATGCCGTCGCCGTTGATGAAGATGACGTTCTTCGCGGTCGGGGTCTTGGCCTTGGCCGTACCCTGCGGGGCCGAGGCCGACGCGCCCAGCGTCGGGTTGATCACCATCGTCGCCACCGCGGCCGCGACCGCGGCGGCCGAGGGGGCGGCGAACCGCCGAGCCCTACGAACATCCAGGGACACAACGTCCTCCGTTACCGTTCTTGCCCATTGCTTGACCGCGAACTTAGGGTTCTTTGGGGGTTGGTTGACCAAGAACAGGTGACGGGTACACGTCGAGATCTCCAGCGGGAGGTTACGCGGCAGACTCTCCCGTCGGACGGGGGCGGCTCACGGGACGGGGGCGAGTCTCCATTCCCCGGACAGGCCACACGCAGGGTGTCCCTTATATCGTTATTAAGTGGCAAACGTACCGAGATGGGTTCTTCTCTCGTCGGGGTGTGCCCCCGTGCTGTTCACCGCAGGCTGGGTTCTCGCGGCCCACTTGGTGGGGCCCGCCTACAACCCGGTCACGCAGACGATCAGTGTCCTGGCGGCTTACGGGGACTCGGGCTTCTGGGTGATGACCGGCGCGCTGCTCGCGCTGGGCATCTGCCATCTCCTCACCGCCTGGGGCCTGCGGCCGGTGCCCGTACCCGGGCGGCTGGCACTGGCCGGCGGCGGTGTCGCCGCACTGGCGGTGGCCATACTCCCCGCCCCGATCAGCGGGGGTTCGCTGCGCCATGGCACGGTGGCAGCCATCGGGTTCGCCTTCCTGGCCCTGTGGCCCGTGCTGTCCACGGACGGCAGTGAGAGCGCGCCCTGGGCCCTCAGACGCGTCCCGTCGATCACGGCGACCGGGGTCATGGTCGCGGGGGCGGCCTGGTTCCTCATCGAGACCCAGCGGCACGGGGACCTCGGCGTCGCCGAACGCTTCGTGACGGGCGTCCAGTCCCTGTGGCCGTTCGTGGTCGTGGCCTCGTGTCTGCGCCATACGAGGGTCCCGGAGGAGAGCAGGGTCTGACGACGGCGTACGGCCGCCCCGTGACCCCGAAAGAAGGGCGCCCCGGCACTCCCGCGCACGAGAAAAACGCCGCAGAAAGACCCCGTCTCGCGAACGCGGGACGGGGTTTTCGTGGAGCGCCGGGTGGCCCTACTTGGACTTGGGCTTGATGGCGTCCTTGGCCTTCTCCTTGGCCGAACGCAGGTCGCCCTTGGACTCCTCGGCACGCCCCTCGGCCTTCATGGACTCGTTGCCCACCGCGTCGCCGACGATCTTCTTGGCCTTGCCCTTGGCCTGCTCGCCCTTGGCCTGTGCCTTCTCGTCCGCAGCCACAACCACTCACACCCTGTCCTTGTCGCGAATTGATTCATCTCCTGAGTGACCCGGAGCCGGACTCTCAAACCGCGGAGGGCGGGGCGGTGGGCACTCGAACACTCGGCGGTGATCCTCTTTCCACCGACCGTCGAGCAATTCATCGAGAAGGGGCCGACCGGAGGAAATCCGGGTCGGCCCCTTCTCACATGTGCCGTTCGCCCGGCGAGTGCCTACCGGGCGCCGGTGCTCGCCTTCGCTCAGCCCTGCGCCAGTTCCGCCACGGGCTGCCACTTCTCCCACACCGCGAGCCGCTGCTCGTAGTCGGCCTTGGCGATGCCCAGCGGCGCCGAGCCCAGGAAGCAGCGCAGCGGCGGCTCGTCGGCGTCGACGATCTCCAGTACGGCCGCGGCCGAGGCGGCCGGGTCGCCGGGCGTGCCGACGCGCTTGCGCCGCTGCTCCTGCACCTCCTTGTGGAAGTCGGCGTACGCGGGCAGCGGCTCGGACGTACGGGAGGAGGAGCCCGCCCAGTCGGTGGCGAACCCGCCGGGCTCGATCAGCGTGACCTTGATGCCGAACGGCGCCACTTCCTGAGCCAGCGCCTGGCTCATGCCTTCGAGCGCCCACTTCGAGGCGTGGTAGATCCCGACCAGCGGGAAGGCGCTGATGCCTCCGATGGAGGAGACCTGGAGGATGTGGCCGCTGCCCTGCTCCCGCAGGAACGGCAGGGCCGCCTGGGTGACCCACAGGGCGCCGAACAGGTTGGTCTCCAGTTGGGCGCGGGCCTCGTCCTCGGTGATCTCCTCGACCATGCCGAAGTGGCCGTAACCGGCGTTGTTGACCACCACGTCGAGGCGCCCGAAGCGCTCATGGGCCTGCTGCACGGCGGCGAAGTCGGCGTCGCGGTCCGTGACGTCGAGGCGCAGGGGCAGCAGCCGCTCCCCGTACTTCTCGCGCAGGTCGCCCAGCGTGGACAGGTCGCGCGCGGTCGCGGCCACCGAGTCGCCGCGTTCCAGGGCGGCGATGGCCCACTCCCTGCCGAAGCCGCGCGAGGCGCCGGTGATGAACCAGATCTTCTGCGTCATGGTGTGCTCCTCAGGGAAACTCGTCACCCGTACGGTCATCACGTAACGGTGCTTCTTCCCCCAGACAACACCTTCGAGTGGGCTCGAAGACAACTTGGGCCCTCCGGACGCGGCCCGCGCCCTCACCGCGGGTGGGGAGCGGCGGCCGACGGGCCGGCCCCGGGTTCTTCGCGTGCGGGGGCGGTCCCGGCGCCGCCTGGTCCTTCGTCCTCACCGCGGGTCCGGCCGCACCAGCCCTGACGACGACCCCGCCGGAAGTTCGGCACATGGAGGCACATGGAGGCAGGTGGAGGCAGGTGGGGCGGTCGGCGGCGGGTGACGGCATCCTTGGACCGCGGAGTTGACCTTCACCTTGGGTGAGGCCACAGCATCGGTGGGGCCGGGCGAGGGGTCCGGTTCGAGGAGGGACAGGCATGGGGCTGCTGACCATCGGGGCGTTCGCCAAGGCGTCCCGGCTGTCGCCGAAGGCACTGCGTCTCTACGACGAACTCGGCCTGCTCACACCGGCGCGCGTCGACCCGGTGACCGGGTACCGCCTCTACGCGCCGGCCCAGCTCGACCAGGCACGGCTGGTCGCGTGGCTCCGCCGGCTGGGGATGCCCCTGGCCCGTATCCAGCGGGTCTGCACGCTTGAACCGTCCGAGGCCGTGCCGGAGATCCGGCGGTACTGGTCCGAGGTCGAGGCGGACACCGCGGCACGCCGCGACCTGGCCTCCTTCCTCGTCGACCATCTCGCACGGAAGGACCCCGCCATGTCCGCCGACTCCGCTTCCCTGGGCATCCGTTACGCCGCCCTGTCCGACACGGGCCTGGTCCGCGGGAGCAACCAGGACACCGCGTACGCCGGTTCTCGTCTGCTCGCGGTCGCCGACGGCTTCGGCCGTGCGGGGGCCTCGGTCGGCGAGGCGGCCATCGCGGCGCTCAAGCCGCTCGAAGCCAGGGGGTTCGCCGCGGGCGATCTCCTCAACGTCCTCGAAGAAGCCGTCGAGGAGGCCGCGTCGGCCGTCAAGGGCATCGTCGACACCGGCCCCGCACCCGCCGTCGACACCGGTTCCGCTCCCGCCGTCGACACCGGTTCCGCTCCCGCCGATTCGGGCACCACGCTCACCGCGATGCTCTGGACGGGCTCGCGACTGGCCCTGGTCCACATCGGCGACTCCCGCGTCTATCTCCTGCGCCGGGGGGAGTTGTTCCAGATCACCCACGATCACACGCTGGTGCAGTCGATGGTCGCCGAAGGGCGCATCAGCCCCGAGGAGGCCGTCTCCCACCCCCAGCGGTCGCTGCTGACGCGGGCCCTCGGTCACGGTTCCGACGGCATACCCGATCTGCGGCTGCACGACGCCGAGCTGGGCGACCGCTATCTGCTCTGCTCCGACGGACTGTCCACCGTCGTGGAGACCGCCGAACTGCGCCGGGTGCTGAGCGAGGTGGCCGACCCGGATCAGGCGGTCCGCGAATTCGTGGCGCTCGCCAACGGGGTCGGCGGTCCGGACAACGTGAGCTGCGTGGTCGCGGACGTGGTGGAGGTCCAGCCGTAGCCACGCCCGGCGGAACCGGCGGATCGGTGAGTCCCCGTGGACCGGCCCGCCGCGCTCCGGCACCGGGTGCGTGGACGCCGTGAACCCGGCGTCACCGGGCCGCAGCTCCCCGGAGGGCGGGCGGATAGCGGCGGCGGTAGAAGCGCTGGGCCGGCAGGAGCAGCGGGAACGCGAGTCGCCACGGGCCCTCGGGGGCGGGGGCGGTCAGGGAGCGCGGGGTCAGGGTGATCTGCCCGTCCGGATGCCGGCGCACGATGAAGGCCTCCTTCCCGGACTCGGGGTGACCGGGGAGGGTGCCGTAGGCGAAGCCGCGCGTGCCGGGAGTCTCCACGACGGCCACGACGCGGACCGGCTCATGAACGGCCAGCGGCCCTCCGCCCGCCGTGATCCGGCAGTGCGCGCCCTCGGTGACGCGCGGGCCGGGCTGCGGGGGTGTCCGGCGACACGGGGGCTCCTGTCGGGAGAGGCGGGGGAAGAACGGGAGGGAAGCCCGGCCGCCGGGTAGACGCGGGAGCCGGCGTAGGCGGCTGCCGGACGGAGGGGCCGACGAGGTGGATGCCGGACGAGTGAGGGACGCCGACGAGCCACGGGCTACCCACAGGGGCTACCGACGGGCCGAGGGCCCACGACGGGCCGGGGCGCGGGTTGGGCGCAGCCGACGGGTTTCTCTCATCTGCGAGGGCGCGGCAAACACGCAGGTGGCGGATGCGACGGGGATGCCGCCGCGCCCGGCCCAAGCGGCTAGCTTGTGGGGGCGCCGTCGGCGCAAAGTCCGGAAAAGCACCTCTTTTCCGCTCCTTCCCTTCTTCTTCTGTGAGGCGTTTCGCCATGAGCCTGAGCATCCGCAACCAGATCCCCGGCACCGTCACCGCTGTCACGGCCGGCGAGGTGATGGCGACCGTGAAGGTCCGCCTGGACGGCGGCCAGGACCTCACGGCGGCGATCACGCTGGAGGCCGTGAAGGAGCTGGGCCTCGCCGAGGGGTCGCCGGTCCGCGCCATGATGAAGTCCACCGAGGTCGCGCTCGCCACCGGGCCCGTGGAGGGTCTGTCCATCCGCAACCAGCTCCCCGGCACGGTCAGCGACGTCGCCACGGGCGGGGCCATGGCGACCGTCAAAGTGACCGTCGACGGGGGCGAGCTGACGGCGGCCATCACCAAGGACGCGGTCTCCGACCTCGGACTCGCGGCCGGTTCGTCGGTCGTCGCCCTGATCAAGTCGACCGAGGTGTCCCTCGCGACCGCGTGACCCGGTCCTCGTCCGGGGCGGCGGCGCGTGCCGGCAGGTGAGCGCCTAGGGTGCACGGGGAAGGTGGTCGTCACTCGAACACCGGCGACGAAAGGACACCCCGCGTGGCCAGAGACCGACACAGCGCCGTCGAGGCGGGCGCCGACCTGACCGGGCGTATCCCGCCCGGTCAGCACCATGTGCACGGCTGGCCGGTCTCCCACTACGGGCCTGTCCCCCGCTTCCGGCCCGCCCGCTGGAATCTGCGGGTCTTCGGCGCCACGGCGGGCGGCGTCGAACGGAGCTGGACCTTCGAGGAACTGTCCACGCTGCCGCACGTGACGGTCGTGGCCGACCTGCACTGCGCCTCCGGACCCACCTCCACCGACCACGAGTGGTACGGCATCCCCGCCGCCGCCCTGCTGGACCTGGTGCCGCCCGCCCCCGGGGTCACGCACATCATGACCTGGGCCGAGTACGGCTACACGTCCAACCTCCGCCTCTCCGACTTCACGGCGCCGCAGACCCTGCTGGCCACGCACCACGACGACGAGCCGCTCACCGCGGAGCACGGGTTCCCGCTGCGCCTGGTGGTGCCCCACCTGTACGGCTACAAGAGCACCAAGTGGCTCCGCGCGGTCGAGTACCTCACCGAGGACCGCCGGGGCTTCTGGGAGGACCGCGGCTACCACACCATCGGCGACCCCTGGCAGGAACAGCGCTACGCCCACCAGGAACAGGACGGCACCGGCCCGAAGCCGAGCCACTGAGAGGCGAATCCGGCTGCGCGACAGCCCGATAGAAGTGGCTCCCCGTGCCGCGCCCCAGGCGCCGGGAGCCGTTCGGTCAGTCCCGGCGGCGGGCCACGTAGACGGTGTTGGCCGCCGTCCCGCCCTGGAGCGGGTTGTCGAAGTCGACCACGTGGGCGGCGGTGTCGGTGAAGACCTGGGCGAGGACTGCGGAGAACCCGGCGTCCGGCGGGTCGTTCGACCACAGCGCGAACACGCCGCCGGGATGCAGGAGTTCGGCCAACGCGGTCAGTCCGGGCGGGCCGTAGAGGGCCGCGTGGCTCGGGTGCAGGACGTGGCGTGGCGAGTGGTCGACGTCGAGCAGGATCGCGTGGAAGCGGCTGCCGGGGTTCTCCGGGTCCAGTCCCGGCGGGGTCACACCCGCCGCCGCGGACGGGCTCTTGGAAGCTCCGGGTCCGTCATCCGCGGCCCCCGGTGCGTCGGACGCCGGACCGTTCCCGTCCCCGGGCGGGCTCGCATCCGTACCCCCGGTGACCATGGCGAAGAAGTCCCCGAGGACCAGGCGGCAGCGCGGGTCCGAGGCCAGTCCCGTGCCCAGCGGGACCAGGCCGCGCCGGTGCCAGTCGATCACCTGGGGCAGGGCGTCGACGACGATCAGGGAGCGCACCCGGGGGTCGTCCAGGGCCGTCCGGGCGGTGTATCCGAGGCCGAGGCCGCCCACCACGACGTCGAGGGGGCCGTCGGCCAGTTCCGCCAGGCCGAGCCGGGTCAGCTCGACCTCGCCCTCGGTGAAGAGGCTGGACATCAGGTACTCGTCGCCGAGCTTCACCTCGTAGACGTCCTGGCCCGAGGAGGGATCGCGCCGGCGGCGCAGGCTGATCTCACCCATCGGGGTGGGCTGCCAGTCGAGTTCCTGGAAACGTGCGCTCATCCGGTGTCCTGCTCCCCGTCGAATGTCCACTGCCGCGAGCGGGTTGAGGTACGCCGCAGGAAGGCACCGTACCGGCAGGTCGGGGACGGATGCCCGGCGGGACCCCCGCGGGGCGCTCCTGGGGTGGAGCGGTCGCACGGCCGTACGCACCCCGGCGGCCCGGACGGAGCACACGCGTGTACCCGATGTCGTCGTTTGTTTGGCCCGGTACCCGTACGAGTTATCCATGCCGTATGAGCGATCTCGACTATGCCGACAGGGCCGACTTCGACGACGCCGAGCGGGGTTTCGTCGCCGCGCTCGAACCGGCGGTGATCCACGCCGAGGACGGCCGGGTGGTCTGGGACGGCGACGCGTACGCGTTCCTGGACGCGGAGTGTCCGGACACCGCCCACCCCAGCCTCTGGCGGCAGAGCCGGCTCTGCAACAAGCAGGGGCTCTTCGAGGTGACCGAGGGGATCTACCAGGTCCGGAACCTGGATCTGTCGAACATGACGCTGGTCGAGGGCGACACGGGCGTGATCGTCATCGATCCGCTGATCTCGGCGGAGAACGCGTCCGCCGCGCTGGCGCTCTACCGCCGGCACCGGGGGGACCGCCCGGTCACGGGCCTGATCTACACGCACTCGCACGGCGACCACTTCGGCGGCTCGCGCGGGGTCCTGCCGCACGGGCACCCGCCCGTACCGGTGATCGCCCCGGCCGGGTTCCTGGAGCACGCCGTCGCGGAGAACGTCTACGCGGGCGGGGCGATGACCCGGCGGGCGGTCTACATGTACGGCGCCGAACTGGAGAAGGGGCCGGCCGGCCAGATCGGGGCGGGGCTCGGTATGACGACGTCCAAGGGCACCATCACGCTGGTGCCGCCGACGCTCGACATCACGCACACCGGCCAGGAGGAGACCGTCGACGGGGTGCGGATCGTCTTCCAGATGACACCGAACACCGAGGCGCCCGCCGAGATGAACTTCTACTTCCCCGACCGGCGGGCCCTGTGCATGGCGGAGAACGCCTCGCACACCATGCACAACATCCTGACCCTGCGCGGCGCGGTCGTACGGGACACCCGGATCTGGGCGCACTACCTGAACGAGTCGATCGCCCTGTTCGGTGACAAGGCCGAGGTGGCGTTCGCCTCGCACCACTGGCCGACCTGGGGCCGGGAGCGGATCGTCGAGCACCTGGCCGGGCAGCGCGACATGTGGGCCTATCTGCACGACCAGACCCTGCGGATGATCAACCAGGGGCTGACCGGGTCCGAGATCGCCGAGCGGATCGAGCTGCCTCCGGCGGTCGCGAACCGTTGGGCGAACCGCGGCTACTACGGTTCCGTCAGCCACAACGCCAAGGCGATCTACCAGCGCTACATGGGCTGGTTCGACGGGAACCCGGCGCATCTGTGGGAGCACCCGCCGGCCGAGCTGGCCCAGCGCTACGCCGCCGACTACGGCGGGGTCCCCGCGCTCGTCGCCAAGGGCCGGGAGTACGCCACCGCCGGTGACCTGCGGTTCGCGGCGACGCTGCTGGGGCACGCGGTGTTCGCCGACCCGGAGGACCCGGAGGCCAGGCGGGCGCTGGCGGAGGTGTACGAGCTGCTCGGCCACGGCTGCGAGAACGGGCCGTGGCGGAACTTCTACCTGATGGGCGCGCAGGAGCTGCGGGGCCGCGTCGCGCACACGGCGCTGGAGACGGGGAACCCCGAGATGGCCATGGCGCTGACCGTCGACATGCTCATCGACTCCCTCGCCATCCGCGTCGACGGTCCGCGCGCCTGGGACGAGAAGCTCGCCATGACCTGGCACCTCACCGACGAGGGGCGCACCTGGTACGTGCGCCTTTCCAACGGGGCACTGACCTACCGCAGTGTCGAGACCGCGACCGCCGACGCGGGGACGGCGCCTCCGGCCGGTCTCACGCTGACGCTGACGAAGCCGCGTCTGCTCGCGCTGCTGGCGGGCCAGGGGATGGACGGCGTCCAGGCCGAGGGCGATCCTCGGGTGCTCGCCACCCTCGTGGGCCTGCTCGACACACCGGACCCGGACTTTCCGATCGTGACCCCCTGAGCGCGGCCGTACGCGCCGGACCACGGAACGCGCCGGTCCGCCGCGCGGCCGTCATGGCCCGGCGAGAAGCCCCCGCACCCGGGGGGGGGGGGGGGTGTAGCCGGGGGAGGCCGCGGGGGGCGTGGGGTGCCCCCCCGTGGGGGGGGCCGACTGGGC
>NZ_JBEYFY010000081.1:0-25293 GCF_040703595.1 Streptomyces sp. NPDC007084 | reverse complement strand
CGACGCGGAGCGTCGGCAACCGACGACAACGCCGCAGATGTGCGTGCCCTGCCCCGCGACCCGCCACATGATCCAAACGACACGCCCTAGGCGTCGGCGCCGAAGAACTCCGCCAGTACCGGCGCGAGCACCGACGCGTCGACCATGTGGGTCTGGCCCTCCAGGGTGCGGTACGAGCCCTTGGGGGCCGCCTCGGCGACGACCCGGGACGCCTCCCGCATCCACCCGGGGCTCGCGTCGCCCGCCACCGACAGCAGCGGCACGGGCACGCCGGCCAGCCGGCCGCGCGGCACCGGCCCCTCGCCGAGCGCCGCGTTGTCGTACGCCAGGGTCGGAGCGATCGCCTCCATGCCGGCCCACGCGTGCGACATCCGGATTCCGGCGATCAGCTCCGGCGGTGCGCCGACCCGGGACAGGAACAGCTCGACGGCCTCCCCGCGCCGGTCCTGGCTCAGCAGCTCCGTCAGCCGCGCGGTGTACGCGGCGCGCTC
This sequence comes from Streptomyces sp. NPDC007084, assembly GCF_040703595.1. Taxonomy (NCBI): domain Bacteria; kingdom Bacillati; phylum Actinomycetota; class Actinomycetes; order Kitasatosporales; family Streptomycetaceae; genus Streptomyces; species Streptomyces sp. NPDC007084. Next base: position 24,802 of record NZ_JBEYFY010000081.1, on the reverse strand, counting down.
CTCGCCCGCCTCCGCGTCGACCGCGAACGGCGTCTCGTAGACCGCCACCGCCCTGACCGGCAGTCCGCTCGCCGCCGCCTCCAGGGCCAGCGCGCCCCCCGACGAGACGCCGTAGAGCAGCGCGTCGCCTCCACAGGCCTCGATCAGCGCCGCGATGTCCTCGACCTCGCGGGCGACCGCGAACGGCGCGGTGTCACCGCTGCCGCCGCGGCCCCGCCGGTCGTAGGTGACGGCGCGGAAGCGGCCCGACAGGGCCTCGGCCAGCGGGACCAGCGTGGCTCCCGTGCACATCGCCCCGCCGACGAGGATCACCGCCGGGCCGTCACCGAAACGTTCGTACGCGATGGGCGTCCCGTCGCGCGAGATGGTCTTCTTGTCCATGCCTGCGAAGACTGCCGGGCACCCTGGAACTCATCGCGCCGCCACGCCCGGCGGGTGCCCGGTACGTACGTCAGGAGACGTCCACCGGGCGGCGGTCGTCAGGAGACGTCCGTCTCGTAGAAGCAGAAGTGGTCCTTGATCCGGGCGACGTCCGGCTTGGGCTCGGGGTAGGCCCACACCAGGTCCGCCCCGTCCGGGCGCGACCAGTACGAGGCGGTGCCCTTGAAGGGGCAGTACGTGTGGGTGTCGGAGGGCGTCAGCAGGTCGAGACGGACGTCCTCGGGCGGGAGGTAATAGCGCACCGGACAGCCGGTCTCGCGCAGCACCAGGGGGCGGTCGCTCTCCGCCAGGACCTGGTCGCCGTGCACGACGCGGACGTGCTGGGTGCCCTGCTCGATGGTGATCGTGTGTCCTTCAGCCATACCGGGAAAGCGCTCGCGGGCCCCGATTCGTTCCCGCGTACGGTGACGTCATGAACATCTGCGTCTTTCTCTCCGCCGCCGACCTCGACGACCGCTACACCCGCCCCGCGCGGGAGTTCGCCGAACTGCTCGGCAAGGGGGGCCACACCCTGGTGTGGGGCGGCTCCGACGTCGGGCTGATGAAGGTCGTCGCCGACGGCGTCCAGGAGGCGGGCGGACGGCTCGTGGGCGTCTCCGTGGACTTCCTCGCCGCCAAGGCCCGCGCCGGCGCCGACGAGATGGTCATCGCCCGGGACCTCGCCGAACGCAAGGCGCTCCTCCTGGCGAAGGCCGACGCCGTGGTCGTCATGGTCGGCGGCACCGGCACCCTCGACGAGGCCACCGAGATCCTGGAGCTGAAGAAGCACGGCAAGACCGAGAAGCCGGTGGTCCTGCTGAACACCGCCGGGTTCTACGACGGCCTCAAGGAGCAGTTCCGCCGCATGGACGCCGAGGGCTTCCTGCCCCGCCCGCTCACCGACCTCGTCTTCTTCGCTGAGGAGCCCGTCGGAGCCGTCGCCTACCTGGAGGAGAGCGCCGGCACCCAGTGAGCGGCCCGGCCCGCGCGGGATGCGAGCATGGCGTCCATGGCTACACATGTGATCACCGGGGCCGGTTCCGGCATCGGCGCGGCCGTCGCCCGCCGGCTGCACGCGCGCGGGGACGACCTCGTGCTCCACGCGCGTGACGCCGGCCGAGCGAAGGAACTCGCCGCCGCCTTCCCCGGCGCGACGACCCTCGTCGGCGATCTGGCGGACCCGGACAAACTCTCCTGGGCGTTCTCCCACCAGACGCTCCCCGACCGCGTCGACTCCCTGCTGCACATCGCCGGCGTGGTCGACCTCGGCCCGGTCGGCGAGCTGACCCCGAAGTCCTGGCGCCACCAGCTCAACGTCAACCTGATCGCCCCCGCCGAACTGACCCGCCACTTCCTGCCCCAGCTCCGGGTCGCCCAGGGACACGTGCTGTTCGTGAACTCGGGCGCCGGCCTGAACGCCCACGCGGACTGGTCCGCCTACGCCGCCTCCAAGCACGGCCTGAAGGCCCTCGCCGACTCCCTGCGCCACGAGGAGCACGCCGCCGGGGTCCGGGTCACCTCCGTCTACCCCGGCCGCACCGCGAGCCCCATGCAGGCCAAGGTCCACCAGCAGGAGGGCAAGGACTACGACGCCGCCCGCTGGATCGACCCCGAGTCCGTCGCGACCACCATCCTGATGGCGCTCGACCTGCCGCGCGACGCCGAGGTCAACGACCTGACGGTGCGCCCCGGCCGCTGACGCCGCCCGGGTCACCGGACACCCGCCGGGATTCCGTAGGCTTCCGGGGTGAGCGAAAACAGCGTGTTCAGCTTCGGTGCGGCCACCGGGGTCGGGTCCATGCCGGGCGGCGACGCCCGGGAGGCCGCGAAGACCGTCACCGGGTCCCTGGAGGACTTCCCCTTCCTCCCCGAACTCCCCGCGCGCGGGCCGGGCGCCGACATGATCGGCCGGACCGCCGGGATGCTGGTCGAGCTGTACGCGCGCGTGGAGCCCAGCGGCTGGCGGATCGGCGACCGGCCGGGCCGCGACACCAGGCGGGCCCGGTCCTGGCTGGGGGAGGACCTCGACGCCCTGGAGGAGTTCACCCAGGGCTACGAGGGCCCCCTGAAGGTGCAGGCGGTCGGCCCCTGGACGCTGGCAGCGGCCCTGGAACTGCGCAACGGCGAGTCGGCGCTCTCCGACCCGGGCGCCTGCCGTGACCTGGCCGGCTCCCTCGCCGAGGGCCTGCGCGGCCACCTCGACGCCGTACGCTCCCGGATCCCCGGCGCGCGGATCGTCCTCCAGCTCGACGAACCCTCCCTGGTCGCCGTGTTGCGCGGCCAGGTGCGCACCGCCAGCGGCTACCGCACCCACCGCGCGGTGGACCGGCAGATCGTCGAAGGCACCCTCCGCGACGTCCTCGGCGTCCACCCGGGCGGGCCCGTCGTGGTCCACTCCTGCGCCCCGGACGTCCCCTTCGCGCTGCTGCGCCGCTCGGGCGCGACGGCGATCTCCTTCGACTTCTCCCTCCTCACCGAGCGTGACGACGACGCGATCGGTGAAGCCGTCGAGGGCGGTACGCGGCTCTTCGCCGGTGTCGTGCCCGGCGTGGACGGCCCGTTGTCAGACCCTGCCGGTAGCGTCATGGGTGTCAGGACGCTGTGGCGCAGGCTGGGGCTGCGACCGGAGCTGCTCGCGGAGGCCGTCACGCTCACTCCGTCGTGCGGTCTCGCGGGGGCTTCCCCCGACTACGCGCGCAGGGCGCTCGCCCACTGCGTCCGGGCGGCGAGATCCCTCGCGGACAACCCTGAGTAACGGGAGGACACAACGGTGGCCGGCGAAAAGCACGCAGAGCCCACATCGGTACCCGCCGAGGCACGGGAGAAGCACGCGCAGCTCGCTGAGCAGATCGAGGAGCACCGCTTCCGGTACTACGTGAACGACGCGCCGGTCGTCAGCGACGCCGAGTTCGACAAGCTGCTGCGCTCCCTGGAAGCCCTGGAGGAGGAGTACGCCGAGCTGCGCACCCCCGACTCGCCGACCCAGAAGGTCGCGGGCGCGTACGCCACGGAGTTCACCTCGGTCCAGCACCGCCAGCGCATGCTCTCGCTGGACAACGCCTTCTCCGATCTGGAGCTGGCCGCCTGGGCCGAGCGCGTCGCCAAGGACGTGGGCACCTCGGACCACCACTTCCTGTGCGAGCTGAAGGTCGACGGCCTCGCGGTCAACCTGACGTACGAGCACGGCCGGCTCACGCGCGCGGCGACCCGCGGCGACGGCCGGACGGGCGAGGACATCACGCCCAACGTCCGCACGATCGCGGAGATCCCGGACCGGCTGACCGGCGACCGCGTCCCGGACCTCGTGGAGATCCGCGGCGAGGTCTACTTCCCGATGGAGAAGTTCGAGGAGCTGAACGCCCGTCTGGTCAAGGCCGGCGACAAGCCCTTCGCCAACCCGCGCAACGCGGCGGCCGGTTCACTGCGCCAGAAGGACCCGCGCGTCACCGCCTCCCGCCCGCTGCACATGGTCGTCCACGGCATCGGCGCCCTGGAGGGCTTCGACGGCCTCGGCCGCCTCTCCGAGGCCTACGCGCTGCTGCACTCCTGGGGCCTGCCCACCACGCGCTACGCCAAGGTGGTCGACGACCTCGACGGCGTACGGGAGTTCATCGCGTACTACGGGGAGAACCGCCACTCCGTGGAGCACGAGATCGACGGTGTGGTGGTCAAGCTGGACGAGATCCCGCTCCAGGGACGGCTGGGCTCCACCTCGCGCGCCCCGCGCTGGGCGATCGCCTGGAAGTACGCGCCCGAGGAGGTCAACACCAAGCTGGTCAACATCCGCGTGGGCGTGGGCCGTACGGGCCGCGTCACTCCGTACGCCCAGGTCGAGCCGGTCACGGTCGCGGGCTCCGAGGTCGAGTTCGCCACCCTGCACAACCAGGACGTGGTGAAGGCCAAGGGCGTCCTCATCGGGGACACCGTGGTGCTGCGCAAGGCCGGGGACGTGATCCCGGAGATCCTCGGCCCGGTCGCCGACCTGCGGGACGGCACCGAGCGGGAGTTCGTGATGCCGGCCGAGTGCCCCGAGTGCGGCACCCCGCTGCGGCCCATGAAGGAGGCCGACGTCGACCTGCGCTGCCCGAACGCGCGGACCTGCCCGGCCCAGTTGCGCGAGCGGCTGTTCTACCTCGCGGGCCGCAAGGCGCTGGACATCGAGCACTTCGGGTACGTCGCCGCGGCGGCCCTCACCAGACCGCTGGAGCCGTCCGAGCCGCCGCTGACCGACGAGGGCGACCTCTTCGACCTCACCATCGAGCGCCTGCTGCCCATCAAGGCGTACGTCCTCGACCAGGACAGCGGGCTGCCCAAGCGCGATCCGAAGACCGGCGAGGAGAAGATCGCCACGATCTTCGCCAACCAGCAGGGCGAGCCCCGGAAGAACGCGCTTGCCATGCTCGACAACATCGCGGCGGCCAAGGAGCGCCCGCTCGCCCGGGTGCTGACCGGTCTGTCGATCCGTCATGTCGGGCCGGTGGCGGCTGAGGCGCTGGCCCGCGAGTTCCGCTCCGTCGAGCGGATCGAGCAGGCCACCGAGGAGGAGTTGGCCACCACCGACGGGGTGGGGCCGATCATCGCCGCGTCCCTCAAGGAGTGGTTCGCCGAGGACTGGCACCGCGAGATCATCCGCAAGTGGCGGGCCGCCGGGGTCCGGATGGAGGACGAGGGCGCGGGCGAGGACCAGGGGCCGCGTCCCCTCGAAGGCCTCACGGTCGTCGTGACGGGCACGCTGGAACACCACACGCGGGACGGCGCCAAGGAGCAACTGCAGAGCCGTGGAGCGAAAGTGACCGGTTCTGTTTCGAAGAAGACGTCATTCGTCGTGGTGGGTGACAATCCCGGGTCGAAGTACGACAAGGCCATGCAGCTCAAGGTTCCGGTTCTGAACGAGGAGGGCTTCGAGGTCCTGCTCGAACAAGGACCCGAGGCGGCGGCGGACGTCGCACTTCCGGTCGAGGAGTAGCGGTTGAAGGCCACCCGTTCGGCGCATATCAGATGCATACGGGTGGCTGGGGCGCATTCGGGCAACCGTAGACGACCGCTGCCCCTGGAAGCCTTCTGCGGCCTACTGTTGAGGTGTGCGCCTGCCGTGCCCGGTTGCGGCCGGCGCACCCCCTGCTCCTCAGGAGCCGGGGGAAGGGTTTTCCGACGCGGCTCCGTTGGCAGTTGTCGCCGGCGACGGATCGCGTGGCGTGGGCACCGCCGGCTGTGAGAGGGACGGGAATGGAACCGACCGAGAGCGCCGCTCCGGACTCGCGGCTGCGCCTGAGCCGGATGACCGGCGCGTGGCTGGCGGGACTCCGGACCGGACGGTCCGCGCAGCGTCCCGCGCCCAGCGGCCTCGGCGCCGCACCACTCGGCGCTCCCGCCGCGCCCCGTACCGGCCCGTCGGCCGCCGGGCGCGGTCCCGGCAGGACCGGCGGCGACCCCGAACGCACCCCGTCCTGGCCCGCGCTGCCCGCGGCGGTCGTCGCCGCGGCCGGCCTGGTCCTCGGCGCCGGTGTCTTCCGGGCGTTCACCGACGACCACGCGCTCTTCCCGTGCGGCGCCGTCGGCTGGGCCCTCGCCCTGCTGACCGGCATCATCGTCGGCCACCTCGTCGCGCTCGGCCGCGCCCGCTGGTGGGGCGGCACCGGGTCCGGCGCGGCGCTCACCCTCGCGGTCCTGCTGCTCTACGGCTGGGTCCCCGCCGGGATGGTCAGCCTCACCGTCGTCGTGCTGGTCGGCGCCGCCCGCCGCAACCGCTGGCGCCAAGGGGTGCTGCACGGCGCGGTCGACATCCTCGGCATCGGCGCGGGAGCCCTCGTCCTCGCCGCCTTCGGGCGGTTCCCGAGCGTCGAGACACCTTGGGACGCGACGACCTGGACGTTCTACGCCGCTCCGGAAGTCGTCCTGGTCGCCGGCGCCTATCTGGCCGTCACCCGGGCGCTGTTGTGGTGTCTGCAGGCCCAGGGCGGCGGCGGGCTGCCCACCGTCGCCCGTACCGCCCTGGTCAGACAGGGACTCGTCGCCGTCGCACTGCTCGGCATAGCGCCGCTGGTGTGCGTCGTCGCGATGGCCCAGCCGATGCTGCTGCCGCTCTTCTCGATCCCGCTGATCGCCCTCGACTCCACCCTGTGGATAGCCCGCGCGCGGGCCGAGGAACAGCTCCGCGACCCGCTCACCGGACTGCCCAACCGGCAGTGGCTCCTTGAACGCACCTGGACCGCCCTGGACGACGCCGAGCGCATCGGCGCGCGGTCCGCCCTGCTGCTGATCGACCTCGACCGGTTCCGTTCGGTCAACGACACCCTGGGGCATCTCGCCGGTGACCGGCTCCTCCTCCAGATCGCCGACCGGCTGCGGCTCGCCCTGCCGCGCGGAGCGGAGGCCGCGCGGCTCGGCGGGGACGAGTTCGCCGTCTTACTGCCGGTCGCGGACTCCACCACCTCGGCCACCCGGGTCGCCCGCGGCCTCGTCGCCGCCCTCGGCTCGCCGCTCGACCTCGACGGACTCACCCTCGTCCTGGAGGCCAGCGCCGGGCTCGCCGTCTTCCCCGACCACGCGCTCGACGCGGAGGGGCTGCTGCGCCGCGCCGACGTCGCGATGTACCAGGCCAAACGGGACCGCACCGGCGTCGAGGTCTACGAGTCCAAGCGGGACTCCAACACCCCCGACCGGCTCGGCCTGCTGGGCGATCTGCGCCGCGCGCTCGACGCCGGTGACGTCGAACTGCACTACCAGCCCAAGGTCCGCTTCGACGGGCAGGTGGCCGGGCTTGAGGCCCTGGTCCGCTGGGTGCATCCCGAGCGGGGCAAGGTGCCGCCGGACGAGTTCATCGCCATCGCCGAGTCCTCCGGGCTGATGCCCCACCTCACCGAGTACGTCCTGGAGACCGCCCTCGCGCAGGTCGCCCGCTGGCGCGCCCAGGGTCTGTACGTGCCCGTCGCGGTCAACGTCTCGCCGCGCGACGTCCACACTCCCGGCTTCGCCGGCTCCGTCGCCGCGCGGCTCGCCCGGCACGGGGTGCCCGCCGGGTCGCTCCAGCTGGAGATCACCGAGCACGTGCTCCTCGAGGACCCGCAGCGGGCCGCGGACACGCTGGCCGGGCTCACCGGGCACGGCGTGAAGATGTCGCTGGACGACTTCGGTACGGGGTACTCCTCGCTCGTGCATCTGCGGCGGCTTCCCGTCAGCGAGCTGAAGATCGACCGGTCGTTCGTCGCGCGGCTCGCGGTCGACACCGAGGACGCGGAGATCGTGCGGTGCACCGTTGATCTCGCCCATTCGCTGGGGCTGCTCGTCGTTGCCGAGGGGGTTGAGGACGACGAGACGTGGGAGCGGTTGCGGGATCTGGGGTGTGACGCCGTTCAGGGGTGGCTGGTTGCCGCGGCGATGCCTCCGGAGGAGGCCACGGCGTGGCTCCTCGCCCGGGGTTCCCGAGGCTGGCAACGCCCCCGGGCGGCCCTCCCAGCAGCGGAGTAGCCCCACCGGCGGGGCGTTTTCCCACAACGCTGGCCGCAGCGGGCGGCCTCCGGCGGGGCTGTATCTGCCCCTCCCGGCAAGGGAGTGGCCCCACGTCTCCGGGCGTCTCTCTCCCCCCCCACACGGGCCGCGGGTGACTGTCTGTCGAGGGGCCCGGCTCTGCTGTGGACGGCGTGTCTGCCTTTCCCGGCGGCGGAGTGGGGCTGCCGGCCGGGGCGTCTCCCACCCACGCACCGCCCGTGGCTGTCTCCCGAGAGGTCCGGCTCTCTCGTGGGGTTTTCGCGCCGTGGGCGGCGGGTGGCGTGTCTGCCCTTTTCGGCGGCGGAGTGGGGCTGCCTGCCGGGGCGTCTCCCGCCCGCGCACCGCCCGTGGCTGTCTCCCGAGGGGCTCGGCTCTGCCGTGGGGCTTTCGCGCCGTGGGCGGCCCCCGGCCCGCCCACCCGCCGACGGCGAACAACCCCCACAGGCGAGCTGTGCCCGCCGAGATGCGGTCACGGGTGGTGCGCGGGTGGGGACAATCCGGCCGGAGGCCGGGGTTTGGTGGGGTCGGCGCCGACGGTGAGCAGCCCCCGCGGGCGAGTTGCGGCTGTCGGGATGCGGTTACGGGTGGTGCGTGGGTGGGAGACGTCCGGCCGCAGGCCGGGGTTCGGCGGTGAGCCCCCGTAGGCGTGACGAGACAGTCACGGGTGGTGCATCGGCGGAGGCGGCTCGGTCGGAGGGGGGTGGGGAATCTGGGCGTCGGCGGAGGCGGCTTGGCCGGACGGTGGGGTGGGGGCCCCGCGTGGGTGGAGGTGGTTGGTCTGAGGGGTGGGTGGGGAACCTGGGCGCGGGCATGGGGGTGGGACCCATAGGATTGGGCCAAACCACACACACTCACCCCAGAGGATCGCTGCATGCCTGGCATCACGCGCGAGGAGGTCGCCCACCTCGCACGGCTGGCGCGTCTGGAGCTGAAGGGCGAAGAGCTCGACCACTTCGCAGGCCAGCTCGACGACATCATCGGCGCGGTCGCCCGCGTCAGCGAGGTCGCCGACCAAGACGTACCGCCGACCTCTCATCCGCTGCCGCTGACGAACGTCATGCGCGTGGACGAGGTCCGTCCGTCGCTCACCCCCGAGCAGGCGCTCTCCGGCGCCCCGGCCCAGGAGCAGCAGCGTTTCAAGGTGCCGCAGATCCTGGGGGAGGACTAATCACCATGACGGACACCAACGTCAACATCATCAGGCTCACCGCCGCCGAGACCGCCGAGAAGATCGCCGCCGGCGAGCTGACCGCCGTCGAGGTCACCGAGGCCCACCTCGCCCGTATCGAGGCCGTCGACGAGAAGGTGCACGCCTTCCTGCACGTCGACCGCGAGGGCGCCCTCGCGCAGGCCCGCGCCGTGGACGCCAAGCGCGCGGCCGGCGAGAAGCTCGGCCCGCTCGCCGGTGTGCCGCTCGCGCTGAAGGACATCTTCACCACCGAGGGCATCCCGACCACGGTCGGCTCCAAGATCCTCGAAGGCTGGATCCCGCCCTACGACGCGACGCTCACCAAGCGGCTGAAGGCCGCCGACGTCGTCATCCTCGGCAAGACCAACATGGACGAGTTCGCCATGGGGTCCTCCACCGAGAACAGCGCGTACGGCCCGACCGGCAACCCCTGGGACCTCACCCGTATCCCCGGCGGCTCCGGCGGCGGCTCCTCCGCGGCCCTCGCCTCGTACCAGGCGCCCCTCGCGATCGGCACCGACACCGGCGGTTCTATCCGCCAGCCGGCCGCCGTCACCGGCACGGTCGGCGTCAAGCCCACCTACGGCGCGGTCTCCCGCTACGGCATGGTCGCCTTCTCCAGCTCCCTCGACCAGGGCGGCCCCTGCGCCCGTACGGTCCTCGACGCGGCCCTGCTGCACGAGGTCATCGCCGGTCACGACCCGCTGGACTCGACGTCCATCGACGCCCCGGTCCCGCCGGTCGTGGAGGCCGCCCGCAACGGCAGCGTCGCCGGCATGCGCGTCGGTGTCGTCAAGCAGTTCCGCGGCGAGGGCTACCAGGCCGGTGTGGTGCAGCGCTTCGACGAGGCCGTCGCCCTGCTCCGGGAGCTGGGCGCCGAGGTCGTGGAGCTGGACTGCCCCTCGTTCGACCTGGCGCTGTCCGCCTACTACCTGATCGCCCCGTCCGAGTGTTCGAGCAACCTCGCCCGCTTCGACGGCCTGCGCTACGGCGCCCGCGTCGGCGACGACGGCACGCACTCCGCCGAGGAGGTCACCGCCCTCACCCGTGAGGCCGGCTTCGGCCCCGAGGTCAAGCGCCGCATCATGCTCGGCACCTACGCGCTCAGCTCCGGCTACTACGACGCGTACTACGGCAGCGCCCAGAAGGTCCGTACGCTCATCACGCGCGACTTCGAGAAGGCGTTCGAGCAGGTCGACGTGATCGTCTCGCCGACCACGCCCACCACCGCCTTCCCGATCGGCGAGCGCGCCGACGACCCGATGGCGATGTACCTCGCGGACCTGTGCACCATTCCGACCAACCTGGCCGGCAACGCCGCCATGTCGCTGCCCTGCGGTCTCGCCCCGGAGGACAATCTCCCGGTCGGTCTGCAGATCATCGCCCCCGCTCTCAAGGACGACCGGCTGTACAAGGTCGGCGCCGCCGTCGAGGCCGCCTTCGTGGAAAAGTGGGGGCACCCGCTGCTTGAGGAGGCTCCGTCGCTGTGAGCAAGGCACTGTCCAAGGCCAAGGGTTTCAAGAAGTCCAAGTCCGGCACGTACCTGTCCATGGCCGGCACGGCCTTCGGTGCGCTCGGTGTCCTGAAGCAGGCCAGGAAGGCCCGCTCGGAGCACGACACGCTGCGCCTGCTCGACGCGGCCGTGTCCGCCGCCGCCATCGTCACCGGCCTCGCCATCCTCTACCGGGAGCTCAAGCGCCTGGGCGACGACGACGTCCTGCTGGGCTGAGAGGGAAGTTTTCACCGTGACCACCACGACCGACCTGGTGTCGTACGAGGACGCACTCGCCTCCTACGACCCCGTCATGGGCCTCGAAGTCCATGTCGAACTCGGCACCAAGACCAAGATGTTCTGCGGCTGTTCGACCGAACTGGGTGCCGAGCCCAACACGCAGACCTGCCCGACCTGCCTCGGCATGCCCGGCGCGCTCCCGGTCGTCAACGCGACCGGCGTCGAGTCCGCCATCAAGATCGGCCTCGCGCTGCACTGCGAGATCGCCGAGTGGTGCCGCTTCGCCCGGAAGAACTACTTCTATCCGGACATGCCGAAGAACTTCCAGACCTCCCAGTACGACGAGCCGATCGCCTTCGACGGCTATCTGGACGTCCAGCTGGAGGACGGCGAGGTCTTCCGCGTGCAGATCGAGCGCGCCCACATGGAGGAGGACACCGGCAAGTCGACGCACGTCGGCGGCGCCACCGGCCGTATCCACGGCGCCTCGCACTCCCTGCTCGACTACAACCGGGCGGGCATCCCCCTCATCGAGATCGTCACCAAGCCGATCGAGGGCGCCGGCGAGCGGGCCCCCGAGGTCGCCAAGGCGTACGTCGCCGAGCTGCGCGAGCTGATCCGGGCCCTCGGTGTCTCCGAGGCCCGCATGGAGATGGGGCAGATGCGCTGCGACGTGAACCTGTCGCTGCGCCCGCACGGCCGCGAGAAGTTCGGCACGCGCTCGGAGACGAAGAACGTCAACTCGCTGCGCTCCGTGGAGCGGGCCGCCCGCTTCGAGATCCAGCGCCACGCCGCGGTGCTGAACTCCGGCGGCACGATCATCCAGGAGACCCGCCACTTCCACGAGGACACCGGGTCCACGACCTCGGGCCGCGTGAAGGAGGAGGCCGAGGACTACCGGTACTTCCCGGAGCCCGACCTCGTCCCCGTCGCCCCGTCCCGTGACTGGGTGGAGGAGCTGCGCGCCGGGCTGCCCGAGCAGCCGCTGGCCCGCCGCAACCGGCTGCGCGAGGAGTGGGGCGTGGGCGCCCACGACATGCAGTCGATTCTCAACGCCGGGGCCATCGACCCGATCGTCGCGACGATCGAGGCCGGTGCCGACGCCGCGTCCGCCCGCAAGTGGTGGATGGGCGAGCTGGCCCGCAGCGCCAACGAGTCCGGCAAGGCCCTGGAGGACCTGCCGATCACCCCGGCGCAGGTCGCCCGGGTGGCCGAGCTGGTCACCTCCGGCGATCTGAACGACAAGCTGGCCCGCCAGGTCATCGAGGGCGTGCTGGCCGGCGAGGGCACTCCGGACCAGGTCGTCGAGAAGCGCGGTCTGAAGGTCGTCTCGGACGAGGGCGCGCTCACCGCCGCCGTCGACGAGGCCATCGCCGGGAACCCGGGCGTCGCCGACAAGATCCGCGGCGGCAAGGTCCAGGCCGCCGGCGCGCTCGTCGGCGCGGTCATGAAGGCCACCCGCGGCCAGGCCGACGCGGCCCGCGTGAAGGAACTCATCCTGGAGAAGCTCGGCGTCAGCGAGGGCTGAGGCCGCCTTTTCTCCACGTCCCAGGGGGCGCGTCGATACCGATGCGCCCCCTGAGGCCTGTCCGGACGGCCGGTACGGAGGGGAGCCCCTCGTACGCCCGGGGGAGGGGAGCCGTGCTGTGAGTATGGCCACGAATGCGACAAAGGATCTTTTGGGGCTGTAAGAGTGATGACGCATTAGTCATGCGTTCTTTGCGGGCAGTTCCCGATAAAGATCCTCAAATCCCCCAGGGAGCTCGTCCGTGGCAGCCCTCGCACGTTGGTGTGTCCAGCACCGCCTCGTTGCCGTACTGCTCTGGCTGGCCGCCTTCGGCGGTGTCACCGCTGCCGCCGCCGTCGCGGGCTCCTCGTACTCCAACGACTACGAGGCCCCGGGGACCGAGTCCGGCACCGCGACCCGGCTGCTCGGCGAGGGCTTCCCCGGACTCGGCGGCGACAACGACACCGTCGTCTGGCACACCGGCCACGGCAGCGTGCGCTCCGCCGCCGTCGAACAGTCGATGACCCGCACCCTGGACAAGATCGCCGGGCTCTCCGGAGTCGCCTCCGTCGACAGCCCGTACGGACGCGGCGGCGCGGACCGGATCAGCGAGGACGGCCGCACGGCGTACGCGAACATCACCTTCACCGAGCGCGCCGAGAAGATCGACAAGGGCGAGGTCCGCGCCGTCGTCGACACCGCGAAGGCGGCCGAGACCGCCGGGCTCGACGTGGAACTCGGCGGCAGCGCCGTCGCCCTCACGCAGTCCTCTGGCGGTCATGCCGCCGAGATCGTCGGCGTGGCCGTCGCCGCCGTCGTCCTCTTCCTCGCCTTCGGCTCCGTCGCCGCCTCGACGCTGCCCATCGCCACCGCCCTGGTCGGCGTCGGCACCGCCTACTTCGGGATCGTGCTCCTCGGGCACGCCATGACCGTCGCCGACTTCGCCCCCATGCTCGGCATGCTGATCGGGCTCGGCGTCGGCATCGACTACGCCCTGTTCATCGTGACGCGGCACCGGCGCGGCCTCAAACGCGGACTGCCGGTCGCCGAGGCGGCCCAGAACGCCGTCGCCACCACCGGGCGCGCGGTCGTCTTCGCCGGCGCCACCGTCTGCATCGCCCTGCTCGGCATGCTCATCCTGCGGCTCGGCTTCCTCAACGGGGTCGCCGTCGCGGCCTCCCTCACCGTCGTCCTCACCGTCGCCGCCTCCGTCACCCTGCTGCCAGCGCTGCTCTCCTTCATCGGCCCCCGCGCCCTGAGCCGCCGCGAACGGCGCCGGCTGGACGAGCACGGCCCCGAACCCGAACTGCCCACCGGCTTCGCCGCCCGCTGGTCCGCCTTCGTGGAACGCCACCCCAAGGTCCTCGGCGCCGTCGCCGTCGTCGTGATGGCCCTGCTCGCGCTGCCCACCGCCTCCCTCCACCTGGGCACCTCCGACCAGGGCAACGACCCCCGCACGACGACCACCCGGCAGGCCTACGACCTCATCGGCAAGGGCTTCGGACCCGGCGTGAACGGCCCCCTGACCCTCGTCACCAGGGTCGGCGGCGCCGAGGACCGCCTCGCGCTCGACAACCTCGACCTCTCCCTGCGGCTCACCCGGGGTGTCGCCTCCGCCACCCCGGTCACCTACAACACCGCCGGCGACACCGCGTACCTCACCGTCGTCCCCGCCTCCGCCCCGCAGTCGCAGGACACCAGCGACCTCGTCGACCGGCTGCGCACCACGGTCCTGCCGCGCGCCGAGACCGGCACCGCGCTGGACATCCAGGTCGGCGGGGTGACGGCGAGCTACGACGACTTCGCCGACGTCATCGTGGGCAAACTGCCGCTCTTCGTCGGCGTCGTGATCGGCCTCGGCTGCCTCCTGCTGCTCCTCGCGTTCCGGTCGATCGGCATCCCCCTGAAGGCCGCCGTCATGAACATCGCCGCGGTCGCCGCCGCCTTCGGGGTCGTCGTCGCGATCTTCCAGTGGGGCTGGGGGAGCGACCTGCTCGGCCTCGGCCGCGCGGGCCCCATCGAACCCTTCCTCCCCGTGATCATGGTGTCGGTGCTCTTCGGCCTCTCGATGGACTACCAGGTGTTCCTGGTCAGCCGCATGTACGAGGAGTGGCTGGAGACCGGCGACAACCGGCGGGCCGTCCGGGTCGGCCTGGCCGAGACCAGCCGGGTGATCAACTCGGCGGCCGTCATCATGATCTCGGTGTTCCTCGCCTTCGTGCTCAGCGGCGACCGCGTCATCGCGATGTTCGGCGTCGCGCTGGCCGCCGCCGTCGCCCTCGACGCCTTCGTGCTGCGCACCCTCCTCGTCCCCGCGCTCATGCACCTGCTCGGCAACGCCAACTGGTGGCTGCCCGGCTGGCTCGACCGCAGGCTGCCCCGGGTCAGCATCGAGGCGCCCGAGTGCCGTGCCGCCCATGAGAGGCTGGCCGAGGCGACGGACGCCGGGGTGGCGGACGTCCTGCACGCCGCCGACGCGGCGGACGTGATGGCGAAGGAGCGGTAGCCGGATGTACGCGATATCCCTGGGCGAGGACGGAGCGGAACTGCGGCCCCTGGAGCCCTGGCACGCCGAGGAGTTCCTCGCCCACCTGGACCGCGGGCGCGAGTTCATCGGACAGTTCATCCCCTTCGGATCGCAGTCCACCGACGTGCCCTCCGCGCGGGCCCACCTCCAGCGGTACGCCGACATGCGCGCCGCCGACACCGGCTCGCTGCACGGCCTGTGGCTCGACGGCAAGCTCGTCGGCGGGGTGCTCTTCCTGAACTTCGACGCCGAGAACGGCAACTGCGAGGTCGGCTGCTGGCTGGAACCCGCCGCCTCCGGCCGGGGCCTGGTCACCCGCGCGATGCGGGTGCTCGTCGACTGGGCCGTGGAGGGACGCGGCATCCACCGCATCGAGTGGGTGGCCGCCGCGGGCAACGTGCCGAGCCTGAACGTGGCCCGCCGGCTCGGTATGACCCGGGACGGCGTCCTGCGCGAGAAACACCCCTACCGGGGAGTCCGGCACGACCTGGAGGTGTGGTCCCTGCTCGCACCCGACTGGCGCGCCGCCCGCCAGACCGGCCCCCTCGGGGACGCTCACAAGGATCATTAAGGAACCTCTCAGACAGCGTCCGTACGGTGCGGGGCATGGGAACCAAGACAGTTGACGAAGCCGGGGCCGAGACCGGCGCCGAGGCACAGCGCGACGACCAGACGGTGGACGTCACCAAGACCGACGCCATCACCGCGGACGACGTGACCCCCACCGGGGCCGAGGAAGCCAGCGCCGAGGGGCAGACCGACGCCGATGAGGCCGCCGACGCCGACGACACGGCCCTCGGGGACGGCGACGACACCACCGCGGCCGGCCCGAGCGGCGTCGGCCAGGGCGCCGCGGCCGTGGTCTCCGCCGGACTCGGCATCGTGTCGCTGACCGGAAGCTGGGTCTCCACCGTCGCCGCCGCCCGCGAGACGCTCGTCGGCCAGCTCCAGACCTCGTCCAGCGCGAGCGTCGCCAAGCAGGTCAAGGAGGTCTACGGGGACGCCTGGGCGGTCACCGCGCTGATCGGCGGCCTCTTCGCGCTGGCCGCGCTGATCGTCGGCGTCGTCGTCCTCGTCCGCCCCGCGTTCGGCGCCCCCGGCAGGCCGCAGGCCCCCTGGATCAAGTCGGTCGCCTGGGCGGGCGTCTCGCTCGGCGTCGTCGGGCTGATCCTCGCGGTCGCCAAGTACTCCGACATCATCCTCGGACTGCCCTCCACGAGCTGACACCCGACGATCTCTGAGGGGCCTTAGGGCCGGCGCAGCAGCCTGAGCGCCGCCCTAAGGCCCTTCGTGTGCGCAAGATGCGGAACTCTCCCGATGTGGCGCACCCCCCTCGAAGACGAAGGTTGAGACATCGCCGATGGCGAGGCCGAAACCGACTCTTCACCAGGGGTACAAGATGTTCGAGTACGAGCTTCACCGCATCCGGTCCGCGGAACTGATCCGCGAGGCCCAGGACGACCGGCTCGCCCGGGAGGCCCTGCGCGGCCGGCGGGCCGCCCGTCGCGCCGCCCGCCGCGCGTCCGCGGAGCAGGACGGGGAGGGGCGCGCCCATAGCCCCCGCCCCCGCCGGCATCCGTTCACCCGCGCCGCGTGAACGCGACCGCACCCGGCGCCGGCCGTAGCGCCCACGACCGGCTGCCGGGTGTCAGGGAGGGCGGCCGTACGGGGGTCGGCCGCCTTCCGCCGGCTCCGGCCGGCACCGCCGGGGCACCGGCCGCCCACCGGATAACCGGTGCCCCGGTGCCGGTGCCCTGTGCGATGCTCGGGCCCGTGGAGACCAGGTCCGTGAGCCCCGTGTTCGTCGGACGCGCCGCCGAACTGGGGGTGTTGAACGACGCGCTCTCCCGTGCCGCCACGGGAGAGCCGCAGGCGTTGCTGCTCGCCGGCGAGGCCGGCGTCGGCAAGACCCGTCTCGTGGAGGAGTTCGCCACCGCCGCCGCCCGCGCGGACGCCGTCGTCGCCTGCGGCGGCTGCGTCGAGATCGGCGCCGACGGCCTCCCCTTCGCCCCGTTCTCCACCGCCCTGCGCACCCTGCGCCGCGTCCTGCCCGACGAACTCGCCGCCGCGGCGGCCGGACAGGAGGACGAACTGGCCCGGCTGCTGCCCGAACTCGCCCGGACGACCCCGGGACGGCGCTACGACGAGGAGGGCATGGCCCGGCTCTTCGAACTCACCGCCCGCCTCCTGGAGCGCGTCGCCGCCGACCGCACGGTCGTCTTCGTCCTGGAGGACCTGCACTGGGCCGACGCCTCCACCCGCCATCTGCTCGCCTACCTCTTCCGCACCCTGCGCAGCGGCCGGCTCGTCGTGATCGCCACCTACCGCGCCGACGACATCCACCGCCGCCACCCGCTGCGCCCCCTGCTCGCCGAACTCGACCGGATGCGCACCGTCCGCCGGCTCGAACTGGGCCGCTTCAGCCGCGCCGAGGTCGGCCGCCAGATCGCCGGCATCCTCTCCCGCGAACCCGACCCGGCCCAGGTGGACGAGATCTTCGCCCGCTCCGACGGCAACGCCTTCTTCGTGGAGGAACTCGCCGTCGCCGCCCACGAAGGCTGCCGCACCGGCCTCACCGACACCCTGCGCGACCTGCTCCTGGTCCGCGTCGAGCGGCTCCCGGAGAGCGCCCAGCGGATCGCCCGGATCGTCGCCGAGGGCGGCTCCACCGTCGAGTACGCGCTGCTCGCCGCCGTGGCCCGGCTCGCCGAGGACGACCTCATCGAGGCCCTGCGCGCCTGCGTCGGCGCCAACATTTTGCTCGCCTCGCCCACCGGCGACGGCTACCGCTTCCGCCACTCCCTGGTCCGCGAGGCCGTCAGCGACGACCTGCTGCCCGGCGAACGCTCCCGCTTCAACCGCCGCTACGCCGAAGCCCTGGAGGCCGACCCGGCCCTCGTCCCGGCCGACGAACGCGTGACCCGCCTGGCCAGCTACTGGTACCACGCCCACGACGCCGCGAAGGCGCTGCCCGCCGTCCTCGACGCCTCCGTCGAGGCCCGCCGCCGGCACGCCCACTCCGAACAACTGCGCCTGCTGGAGCGGGCGATGGAGCTGTGGGAGGCCGCCCCCGCCGCCGTACGGGCCGCACTGCGCCCCATCGACTACGTCGAGGCCTACCCGGCCGGCGGCCGCGACCCCGGCACCGCCCCGCTCAGCTATCTCGACCTGATGGCCGAGGCCGCCGTCGCCGGCCGGCTGTGCGGGGAGCGCGAGCGCGCCCTGAAGACGACCCGGCGCGCACTGCACCTCCTGGAGGACGAGGGCGATCCGCTGCGCGCCGCCTGGTTCTGGCTCCAGCGCTCCCGCCTCGTCCAGGCCCAGGTCCGCGGCGACGGCTGGGCCGAACTCGCCACCGCCCAGGACCTGGTGCGCGGACTGCCGCCCTCCGAGGTGCACGCCGAGGTGCTGTCCATGGTCGCCGCCTGGTGCATGCTCCACGAACCGGGCCCCGGCGCCCTCTTCGCCGCCGAGCGCGCCGTGGAGTACGCGCGCATGGTGGGCGCCCGCGACATCGAACTCAACGCCCGCCTCACCCACGGCGGTCTGCTGATCGAAGCGGGTGACGTCGAGGCCGGACTCGCCGCCCTGTACCAGGTCAAGGACGCGGCGCGACAGCACGGCGCCGCGTACGTCGTCGGCCGGCTGCACATCAACCTGCCCTCCCACCTGGAGTCCGTCGGCCGCTCCCGCGAGGCCGTCGCGCTGCTGCGCGAGGGCGTCGAACTCGCGCGCCGCAACGGCCTGTTGGAAACCCTCGCCTGGATCTGGGGCAACCTCTCCGAGTCGCTGTACGCGCTCGGCCAGTGGGACGAGGCCGTCGACGCCGCCCGGAACGCGCTGGGCGTCGGACTCAGCGGCAAGGCCTCCGGGGTGGGCGCCGGCCGCCTCGCGCCCGTCGCCCTCGCCCGCGGCGACCTGCCGGAAGCCGGACGCCAACTGGCCGCCGCCCGCCGCCACTTCGGCACCCACGACCCGATGCCCCAGCACTCCCTGCCGCTGCTCGGGGCCACCATCGGCCTCGCCGCGGGAGAGGGCCGCCTCCTCGACGCCCGAGCTGCCCTGCGGCAGGCCCTGGACGCCGGGTTCCCGCCCGGCACCCAGCGCTACGGCTGGCCGCTGCTGCTCGCCGCCGCCCGCGCGGAGGCCGACGCCCGCGGCCTGCCCCTCGCCGGACCGGACCGCGCCGAGACCGTGGAGAGCATCCGCTCCGCCGCGAAGTCCCTCCCGACCGGAGCGCCCGTCTGGACCGCCCACGCCGAATGGGTCCGCGCCGAACTCGACCGGGCCGACGGCACGAGCACCCCGGACCAGTGGTGCGAGGTGGTCACCGCCCTCGAACCCCTGGAGCGCCCCTACGACCTGGCCCGGGTCCGCCTGCGCCTCGCCGAATCCCTGCTCCTGACCGGCACCGACGAGGACGAACGCGACCGGGCCACCGAACTCCTGCGGCTGGCCCGCGCCGCCGCCGACCACCTCGGCGCCCGCCCGCTCGCCGACGCCGTCGCGCTGCTCGCCCAGCGCGCCCGCCTTCCCCTGGACCACGCTCCCGAGCGGTCCACGGCACCGGCGGACCCCGTGCTGGCGCTCGGCCTGACCGGTCGCGAGCGCGATGTGCTGCGGCTCGTCGCGGCCGGCCGCAGCAACCGTCAGATCGCCGAGGAACTCTTCATCTCCCCGAAGACGGCCAGCGTCCACGTCTCGAACATCCTCGCCAAGCTGGAGGTCTCGGGCCGGGGCGAGGCGGCGGCCCTGGCCCACCGGCTGCGCCTCTTCCCGCCGGAGACCTCCACTGCCGGGGCGGCCGGCCGGGGTCTACGCTGAAGAGAACCGGGCCGAGGGAGGCGCCGTGTTCAACATGTTCGAGCAGCTTTTCGCACCGGGCCGCAAGCACACCGAGGACGAGCGCAAGCGGCTGGAACTGACCCGCGTGGACCTGAACGACGGCGACCCGGGCCGCGGCCCCATAGACCTCACCTCGGGCAAGGTGGTCGTACGAGCCCCCAAGCACCCCGAGGACGGGGACAGCCCGGGCGAAGGGGAGGGAGAGGGGGAGGGGAACGAGGTCACGGACGGACAGGACCCCGGCCCCACGCGGACGCCCTAGCCGGCCGGATCACAGCCCGCCCGCAGCCCGGCCACACACCGCCCGGTCACACACCCCCGGCCGGTCACCGCCCGGCCACACACCGTCCTGCCGTCACCGCCCGGTGATACACCACCCGGCCGGTCACCGCCCGGCCTCAGCCCCGCCGTTCACCGCCCGGACTCAGCCCCCGCGCCCCTCCTCCGCCCTTCTGCTCACCTCGTCTCCTCACCTCGATCTCCTACTTCACCTCGATCTCCAGCAGCCGGTCGTCGCCCTTGCCGGGGCTGCCGCGGCCGTCGGTCTCGCTCGTCAGCAGCCAGAGCTTGTCGCCGCCCGCGGAGACCACCGTGCGCAGCCGCCCGTACTTTCCCTTGAGGAAGGCCTCGGGGTCGGCGGAGGTCTTCGTGCCGTTCAACGGGATGCGCCACAGGCGCTCGCCTCTCAGGCCCGCCATCCAGACCGAGCCCTCGGCGTACGCGATGCCACTCGGGGAGGCCTCGTCGGTGTGCCACTGGGCGACCGGGTTGTGATACTTCGCGTCCTTGCCGATGCCCTCGACCACCGGCCACCCGTAGTTGTCGCCGGGCTTGATCTGGTTCAGCTCGTCCCAGGTGTCCTGGCCGAACTCCGAGGCCCACAGGCGCTGTTTGTCGTCCCAGGCGAGGCCCTGCACATTGCGGTGCCCGTACGAGTAGACGACCGAGTCCGGGAACGGATTGCCCGGGGCGGGGTCGCCGTCCGGGGTCATCCGCAGGATCTTGCCGCCGAGCGCCTTCTTGTCCTGCGCCTGGCCCCGGTCACCCGTCTCGCCCGCGCCCGCGTACAGCATCTTGTCCGGGCCGAAGGCGATCCGGCCGCCGTTGTGGATCATTCCCTTGGGGATGCCCTTGAAGATCGTGTCCGGCGCGCCGAGCTGCTCGCCGGAGGGCTTGCGGGCGTCGTACAGCATGCGGACGACGCGGTTGTCGGAGGCCGTGGTCACATACGCGTAGATCATGTGGTCCGACGCGTACTCCGGGGAGAGGGCGATGCCCAGCAAACCCCCCTCGCCGGCCGCGGCCACGCCGGGGACATCGCCCAGGACGGTCTTCTCGCCGGTCTTCTCGTCGATCCGGGTGATCGTCCCCTTGTCCCGCGAGGACACCAGCAGACCGCCCTCCGACAGGGGCGCGAGCCCCCAGGGGCTGTCGAGGTCCTCCGTGACGGTCCGCAGCACCTTCACCGAGCCCTTCGCGGGCGGTGTCGGCTCGGGGGCGGCGCTGCGCGAGGACGACGAGGGCGCCGCGCCGCTCCCGGCGCCCGGGGACGCGCTTCGCCCGTCCGAGCCGCCTCCGCCGCCGGAGGAACAGCCGGTCGTCACCAGAAACGCGGCCGTGGCCAACACGGCCACAACTGCTCGACGTTGCACCATCAGTGTCCCTTCGACGCGGCGGTTCCTACTGTTCATACACCGCTCGCGCTCAGCGGGTTCCCGATCACGGACCGGCGAATCCGCGCCCCGGCCGCGGACCCGCCTCACTCCCAGGATCCCAGGGCCCCCGGCAGACTCGCCACCTCCGCCAGGTCCTCCGGGGTCAGCCGCAGCTCCGCCGCCAGCGCGTTCTCGGCCACCCAGCGCTCCCGCTTCGCCCCCGGCACCGGGATCACGTGCGCCCCCTGCGCCAGCACCCAGGCCAGCGCCACCTGCGCGGGCGTGACCGGCCGGCCCGCCTCCCCGTGCCGCCGGGCGATGTGCCGCAGACCGACGACGATGGGCTGGTTCGCCGCCATCATCTCGGCGGTGAAGCGGGGATGCCGGGCCCGTACGTCGTCCGGCTCGAAGCCCTCGCCGGGGGTCAGTGTCCCGGTCAGGAAGCCGTTGCCCAGCGGCATCGCGGCGAGGAAACCCACCCCGCGCGCCGCGCACCACGGCAGCAGCGCGTCCAGCGCCTCCGTCGACCACACCGACAGCTCGGCCTCCACCGCGCTCACCGGGAACACCTGCTGCACCCGTTCGAGCTGCCGGATCGTTCCGTCGTGCAGCCGCGCCCCCGGCCGCCGGCCCGCCCTGGCCCCCACCGCGCACAGCCCGAGCGAGCGCACCTTCCCCGCCGACACCAGCTCGGCCATCGCGCCCCAGGTCTCCTCGACGGGCACCTCCGGGTCCGCCCGGTGCAGCTGGTACAGGTCGATCACGTCCGTCTGGAGCCGGCGCAGCGAGGCGTCGCAGGCCCGCCGCACATAGCCGGGACGGCCGTTGGCCACGATGTGCTGCTCGCCCACCAGCAGCCCGACCTTGGTCGACACGAAGGCCTCCGCGCGGCGCTGTCTCAGCACCCGCCCGAGAAGCAGCTCGTTGGTGAAGGGGCCGTACATGTCGGCGGTGTCGAGCAGCGTCGAGCCCCGGTCGAGCGCCGCGTGCACCGCGCGCAGCGACTCCTCGCCGCGCTGTCGCGAACCGGTGTAGGCCCAGCTCATCGGCATGCACCCGAGGCCGACCGCTCCGACACCGAGTGCCGCGGCCCCGATCGTTCTGCGCTCCACCTGGTCGTGACCCTCCCTCTGCCGGCACCCCAACCTAACCTCTGCGCGTTCCGGCCCCTGGCATAGCCTCCTGACCATGACTTCCGATGTGTGGCTGCCGTTTCACGCCGACGAGATCGAGGGGCTGCCCGACGGCCCGGCGTACCGCTTCTGGGACGGCGGCCAGGACTTTCCCGCCGACCCGGCGGACTGCGTGTTCTACGTCGTCCCCTACATGAAGCCGGCCGCCGTCTCGCGGCGCCCGCTGCCCGCGATGACCTCGCTCCGGGCCGTGCAGACCCTGTCCGCGGGCGTCGACCACGTCCTGCCGAGCCTCGCGTCCCTGCGTCCCGGCGTGGAGTTGTGCAACGCCCGCGGCGTCCACGAGGCGAGCACCGGGGAGTTGGCCCTCGCGCTGATCCTCGCCTCGCTGCGCGGCATCCCCGACTTCGTCCGCGGCCAGGACGACGAGGAGTGGCGCGCGGGCTTCCGGCCGTCGCTGGCCGACAAGTCCGTTCTCATCGTGGGGTACGGCTCGATCGGGTCCGCCATCGAGGACCGGCTCGCGCCGTTCGAGCTCGCGCGGGTGGCGCGCGTCGCGCGCTCCGCTCGCACCACGGAGCGCGGCCCCGTGCACCCACTCGCACAACTCCCCTCGCTGCTCCCCGAAGCGGACGTCGTCGTGCTGTCCACACCGCTCACGGAGAGCACCCGCGGCCTGGTGAACGCGGGCTTCCTGTCCCGGATGAAGGACGGCGCCCTGCTGGTCAACGTGGCCCGCGGCCCCGTCGTGGACACCAAGGCCCTGCTCGCCGAACTGGAGAGCGGCCGCATCACCGCGGCCCTCGACGTCACCGACCCCGAACCGCTGCCGCCGGGCCACCCGCTGTGGCACGCGCCCGGTGTGCTCATCAGCCCCCATGTCGGCGGCCCCACATCGGCGTTCTGGCCGCGCGCCAAGCGGCTGCTCGCCCGGCAGCTCACCCTTTTCGTGAACCGGGAGCCGCTGCGGAACGTGGTACTGACCACCGGCGGCTGAGCACCGCTCGGCCCGCCTTCCGCCCTTCTCGAACACCCTGCGCGGTTCCCCGGACGCGGACCGTTCCGGCATCACAGCTGGTCGTCACGGAGCGTAGAGGAACTATGTCCCTGAGTGACGACACTGGTGTATCGTCCCGACAGGGGCTGCGCCGCGCACCGTTCGGCGCCGGGGACGGACATGGAGACTGCGAGGGGGGCGACGGGCGATGCACGGCCTATGGACCAACGATCCGACGCGGCGGGGCCGCCGCCGACGACCCTGGCGCGCTGCCGCACACGGCTGCCCCGGCGGCCGTCACCACCGCAGGCATCCGGCCCGCCGCAGGCACGCGCGTCCGGGACACCGGGACCGGGTGGACCCGGCGGCACGGACCGGGTGGGCCCGGTGAGCTCCCCCGGAGCGCTGTTGACCCGCCGGCCGGTCCTCGACGGCGGGACGGGCCTGTTCTCCCAACTCGTCCTGGCCCTGGTGTGCGCGGGCTACGCGGTGGGTTCCGCGCTCGGCTGGGGCTCCGCGCGGCTCGCGCTGGTCATGGGCGACTTCGGGCTGAGCGTCGCGGCGGGCACCGCGGCCGTCTCCTGCTTCCTCTACGCCCGTGGCCGCGGCAGCCGCTTCCGGCCCGCCTGGCTGCTGTTCTCCCTCTCCTCCGCGATGGCCTCGCTCGGCAACCTGGTCTGGGGGTGGTACGAGGTCGTCCTGGAGCGCCCGGTGCCCAGCCCGAGCTGCGCCGACCTGTTCTTCCTCTGCTTCGCGCCGCCCGCCATCGTCGGCCTGCTCGTGCTCGCCAAGAGGCCGGTCACCAGGGCCGGTTGGGTGTGCCTCGCGCTGGACGCCTGGCTGATCGGCGGCTCGCTGCTCACGCTGTCCTGGTCGCTGGCGCTCGCCCAGGCCGCCAAGTTCGACGGACCGAGCGTCGCCCACACCGCGCTGTCACTGGCGTATCCGCTGCTGGACATCGCGCTGGTCAGCATGGTCCTGGCGCTGCACTTCCGGCGCTCCTCGGTGAACCGGTCTGCGGTGAACACCGCGATCGGGGCGCTCGCCCTGACCGTCATGTGCGACGCCCTGTTCACCTCCCCCCTGCTGCACAACAACTACCGCTCGGGCCAACTGCTCGACGCGGGCTGGTTCGCCGGCTCCCTGCTCCTGGCCTACGCCCCCTGGGCCGCCACCCGGCACGGCCACCCGCAGGCCGCGGAGCACGGTCCGGAGCGGCGCCTCGCGGACGCTCCCGCCCGCGGGGCCCGCGGTCACATCCCGGGCCCGCGCCAGGAGAGCCGCCCCGCGCCGCCCGGACCCGGCGAGC
>NZ_JBEYFY010000080.1:0-25495 GCF_040703595.1 Streptomyces sp. NPDC007084 | reverse complement strand
CAGACCGTTTCCGTATCCGATTTCCTCGGCGCTTTCCAGGTTTCCGCTTCCGCGTTTCCCTTTCCGGCGAGTCCGACTCTATCAGATCCTTTCGGACCTGATTTCCTCGGTGCTTTCAAGTTCCGCGCTTTCGCGCTTTCCTTTTCAGCGGCTCCGACTTTATCAGAGGTTCTGAGTCGGATTTCCCGCCCCGTTCGGGGACTGGTTCCGAAGCTCGAAGCTGTCGGGTTCCCGTTCAGGCGGAGACTGAAACCTACTGGAGCGGGCCGCCTCGATGCAAATCGAGGCGGCCCGCTCCTGGTTGACGTGCTCCGGGGGTCAGACCTCGACCACGACCGGGAGGATCATCGGGCGCCGGCGGTAGTTGTCGGAGACCCACTTGCCCAGCGTCCGGCGGATGAGCTGCTGGAGCTGGTGGGGTTCGACCACGCCGTCCTGGGCGGACCGCTCCAGGACCTCCGTGACCTTCGGGATGACGTCGGCGAACGCGGCGTCGTCGATGCCCGAGCCGCGGGCCTGGATGTGCGGGCCGCCGGTGAGCTTGCCGGTGCTGGAGTCCATCACGACGAAGACCGAGATGATGCCCTCGTCGCCGAGGATCTTGCGGTCCTTGAGCGCGGGCTCACCGACGTCACCGACCGAGAGGCCGTCGACGTACACGTATCCGGCCTGGACCTTGCCCGCGATCTTCGCCTTGCCGTCGATGAGGTCGACCACCACGCCGTCCTCGGCGATCACGATGCGGTCGTGCGGCACGCCGGTGAGGGCGCCCAGCTCGGCGTTGGCGCGCAGATGGCGCCATTCGCCGTGGACCGGCATCAGGTTGCGCGGCTTGCAGATGTTGTAGAAGTACAGCAGCTCGCCCGCGGAGGCGTGGCCCGAGACGTGCACCTTGGCGTTGCCCTTGTGGACGACCTTGGCGCCCCAGCGGGTCAGGCCGTTGATGACGCGGTAGACCGCGTTCTCGTTGCCGGGGATCAGCGACGAGGCCAGGATGACCGTGTCGCCCTGGACGATCCGGATCTGGTGGTCGCGGTTCGCCATCCGGGACAGGGCCGCCATCGGCTCGCCCTGCGAGCCGGTGCAGACGAGCACGATCTCGTGGTCCGGGAGGTCGTCGAGCGTCTTGACGTCGACCACCAGGCCCGGCGGGACCTTCAGATAGCCGAGGTCCCGGGCGATGCCCATGTTGCGGACCATCGAGCGGCCGACGAAGGCGACCCGGCGGCCGTACTCGTGGGCGGTGTCGAGGATCTGCTGGATGCGGTGCACATGGCTGGCGAAGCTCGCCACGATGATCCGCTTGCTGGCGTTGGCGAAGACCTGGCGCAGGACGTTCTGGATGTCGCGCTCGGGCGGGACGAAGCCCGGGACTTCGGCGTTCGTGGAGTCCGAGAGGAGGAGGTCGATGCCTTCCTCGCTCAGGCGCGCGAACGCGTGCAGGTCGGTGAGGCGGCCGTCCAGCGGAAGCTGGTCCATCTTGAAGTCGCCGGTGTGGACGACCATGCCCGCGGGGGTGCGGATGGCGACCGCGAGGGCGTCCGGGATGGAGTGGTTGACCGCGACGAACTCGCAGTCGAAGGGGCCGATGCGCTCGCGGTGGCCCTCGGCCACTTCCAGCGTGTACGGCCGGATGCGGTGCTCCTGGAGCTTCGCCTCGATGAGGGCGAGGGTCAGCTTGGAGCCGATCAGCGGGATGTCCGGCTTCTCGCGCAGGAGGAACGGGACGCCGCCGATGTGGTCCTCGTGGCCGTGCGTGAGCACGATGCCCTCGATGTCGTCGAGGCGGTCCCTGATGGACGTGAAGTCCGGCAGGATCAGGTCGATTCCGGGCTGCTCCTCCTCGGGGAAGAGCACTCCGCAGTCGACGATCAGGAGGCGGCCTCCGTACTCGAAGACCGTCATGTTCCGGCCGATCTCACCGAGGCCGCCGAGCGGGGTGACCCGCAGGCCGCCCTTCGGGAGGACCGGCGGGGCGCCGAGTTCAGGATGCGGATGACTCAAAAGACTCTCCTCACCACGGACGCCACGTACCTGGCAGGGCACGTGGCGCGCGTGACGTTCGTGCAGTAGCAGTTGTCTGTGTGGGGTGCGGGCCGGGGCCCGCGGTCGTGCTTGTTCAGTTGTGTCGTGCTGGTTCAGGTCGTGCTTGTTCAGTTGTGAAGTCTGTGATCACAGCTCTACCCCGCCGGCGCCAAGATCGATCTTGAGCTGGGCGGTCTCCTCCGGGGACAGCTCGACCATCGGGGCGCGCAGCGGGCCGGCCGGCAGTCCCTGGAGGGCGAGCGCGGCCTTCGTGGTCATGACGCCCTGGGTACGGAACATGCCGGTGAAGACGGGAAGCAGCTTCTGGTGGATCTCCGTGGCCTTCTGCACGTCACCCGAGAGATAAGCGTCGAGCATGGCGCGGAGTTCCGGGGTGACGACGTGGCCGACGACCGAGACGAAACCGACGGCGCCCACGGAGAGCAGCGGCAGGTTCAGCATGTCGTCGCCGGAGTACCAGGCGAGGCCGGAGCGGGCGATGGCCCAGCTCGCGCGGCCGAGGTCTCCCTTGGCGTCCTTGTTCGCGACGATGCGGGGGTGCTCGGCGAGCCGGACCAGCGTCTCGGTGTTGATCGGGACGCCGCTGCGGCCGGGGATGTCGTAGAGCATGACGGGCAGGCCGGTCGCGTCGGCGATGGCCGTGAAGTGCCGCAACAGGCCCTCTTGCGGGGGCTTGTTGTAGTACGGGGTCACGGTGAGCAGGCCGTGGGCGCCGGCCTGTTCGGCGGCGCGGGCCAGCTCGATGCTGTGGTGGGTGTCGTTGGTGCCGACGCCGGCGACGATGTGGGCGCGGTCGCCGACCGCCTCCAGTACGGCGCGTACGAGATCCGATTTCTCCGCGTCACCGGTGGTCGGGGACTCACCGGTGGTGCCGTTGATGATCAGGCCGTCGTTGCCTGCGTCCACCAGGTGGGTGGCGAGCCGCTGTGCGCCGTCGAGGTCGAGTGCGCCGTCCGCCGTGAAGGGCGTGACCATGGCGGTGAGGACCCGCCCGAAGGGGGTCTGCGGAGTGGAGGTCGGAGCCATGGGTAACACGCTACTCGCTGCTCAACCCGGGGTCTGCCCTCGGGGGACACGACAAAGCATGACAAAGGTGGAGCCCGGCACTGCCTGCTCGGGGGTTCAAGCAGTGCCGGGTCCGTTTGATCAGGCTAGATGAACTTCGCGAAATGCCGCAATACGGACACTTCGCTCGGCTGATCCGCACATGTGTGCCGGGCCGGTGCGCACAGGCGTTTTACGGCGCCACACGTCCGTTCGCGTTGTAGGCCGCGTGTGTGAGCGGCATGAGCTTCGCCCACTCCGCCTCCATCCTCTCGCCGACCATCTCGATCTCCCGCTGCGGGAAGGACGGGACCTTCGCCAGCTCGTGCTGGGTGCGCAGGCCGAGGAAGTGCATCAGGGACCGCGCGTTGCACGTGGCGTACATCGAGGAGAAGAGGCCGACCGGGAGGACGGCGCGGGCGACCTCGCGGGCCACGCCGGCGGCGAGCATTTCCTGGTACGCCGCGTACGCCTGGCGGTAGGAGTCCTCCATCGCCCGGCCCGTCAGTTCGAGCTGGGCCTCGGTGCCCTCCACGAAGACGTACTTGCCGGGGCGGCCCTCCTGGACCAGCTTGCGGGAGGCGTCCGGGACGTAGAAGACCGGCTCCAGCTCCCTGTAGCGGCCCGACTCCTCGTTGTACGACCAGCCGACGCGGTGGCGCATGAACTCGCGGAACACGAAGATCGGCGCGCTGACGAAGAAGGTCATCGAGTTGTGCTCGAAGGGGCTGCCGTGCCGGTCCCGCATCAGGTAGTTGATCAGGCCCTTGGAGCGCTCCGGGTCCTTCTGCAGCTCTTCGAGCGACTGCTCCCCTGCCGTGGAGACACGGGCGGCGAACAGCACGTCGGCGTCCGAGGCCGTGTGCTTGATCAGCTCGACGGTGACATCGCTGCGGAAGCTGGGCTTGAGGTCGTCGGCGGGGGTGTCGGTCACGGTGCGGAGGGTCCTTCCCATCACTGGCTCGGGCGGCGACCACTCTACGGCCCGGCACCGACAACGGGGCGTTCGGTACCGTGCCGCGACATTCGGCACCCAACTTCTGCGAATTCGGTGATTCAGGGCACCTCGCGGGGCACTCGCGCGTCTGTATGAGTGAGGGCGACGCGTTCGAGCGGCCCTCACCCGGACCGTCACACCAGCACGAGTCTCCGAAAGGAGAAGCACCGCCCATGTTCCGTCGGCGCGAGCCCGTTCCCTTCGCCTTCATCGCCGAAGCCGACCAGTTCCGCAGCAATGTCACTCCCCCACCCCGTGAGCGGGCCTCCGCCGGAGAGCTGGTCGGCCGCTGGCTCGTCGGGCTCACGGTCATAGCGGGGATCGCGGGGTCCCTGATCGTCGGGATGCCCGCCTTGTCGCAGGATCAGTCACCTGCGACGACGCAGCATTCCGAGGCGTCGGACGGCCGCTGACTCATCCGGACCCCCAAGGGTGGTGGCCCGGCATCCGGCTCGATAGCCTCACCGGGCACAGCCCATGCGTGGATGAGTGAGGATCAGTCGTGCCCCTGCCTTTCCTGACGGCGGACCGCGCCTTTGACGAGGCCGCGGAGGATGTCGCGCTGCCCTTCGACGACCGCGACCGCTGGCGGCGCCCCTACCGCCCCGGCCCGGCGCGGGTCGGCGCCGCCGCCCTCGTCCTGCTGCTCTCCTCGTACGTGCTCGTCGCCGCCGTGATCATCGGCGTGGCCGGCACGGTGCCCGCCGCCGCGGCCTGTATGGCCGGTGCCGCGGTCGCCATACTGTGCGCGCTGCGCCTGCTGCGCATGGGCGTGTGGGTGAGCGCCCGCGGGCTGCGCCGGGTCGGCTTCTTCGTCACGAACACCACTCCGTGGAGCCAGGTCGCGGCGGTGCGCACGGTGCAGCAGCCGGTCCGCTGGCTGGGTCTGCCGCGTACGGTGCAGGGCCAGGCGCTGGTGCTCGTCCGCGCGGAGCGCGCGCCCGGTGAGGTGCCCCCGCTGCTGACGACGCACAACGCCGACTTCCTGGCCCGCGCCGAGGCCTTCGACCGCGCGGCGGACGCCGTCGAGGTGTGGGCGGACGAGTACCGCCGCCACTGACACGCCGTCAGGCCGTCAGGCCGTGGCGAACGGCGAGAAGAGGGGCCGGCCCGCGCTGTGCGGGCCGGCCCCTCCTCTGCCATCGTCGCAAACCTCGTGCCGGAGCGAACCGCCCGGCGGGGCTCAGGCCTCCAGGGTGCGGCCCTCCTGGAGGGCGATGGCCCGCTGCATGGCCTTGCGGGCGCGCGGGGTGTCGCGGGCGTCGTGGTAGGCCACGGCGAGGCGGAACCAGTTGCGCCAGTCGTCCGGGGCGTCCTCGGTCTCGGCCTTGCGGCGGGCGAAGACCTCGTCGGCCGAGTCCCGGTCGATCCGGCCGCCCTCGGTGCGCCGGAGTTCGTCCACGGGCAGTCCGCCCTCGGCGTCGAGCACGGCGGCGAGCCGGTTGGCCTTCCGGACGAACTGGGTGTTCTTCCAGAGGAACCAGACGCCGATGACCGGCAGGATGAGCACGGCGACACCGAAGGTGACGGTGATCAGGGTGCCGTTCTGGATGAGCAGGACCCCCCGGCTGCCGACCAGGACGAAATAGACGACCAGGACGGCGGCCGTGACGGCATAGGTGATTTTCGCGCGCATGTCTGCCGGTTACCTCGTGGACGGGACCCGGCTCAGCCGAGGTCGAGGAAGTGTTCCAGGCCGAAGGTGAGGCCCGGGGTGGTCACCACGCGGCGGACGCCGAGCAGGATGCCCGGCATGAAGCTGCTGTGGTGGAGGGAGTCGTGGCGGATGGTGAGGGTCTCGCCCTCGCCGCCGAGCAGGACCTCCTGGTGGGCGAGGAGGCCGCGCAGCCGGACGGCGTGCACCGGGACGCCGTCCACGTCGGCGCCGCGGGCACCGTCCAGGGCGGTCGTGGTGGCGTCCGGCTGCGGGGCGCTGCCCGCGCGTTCCCGGGCCGCGGCGATGAGCTGGGCGGTGCGCGTGGCGGTGCCGCTGGGGGCGTCCACCTTGTTCGGGTGGTGCAGCTCCACGACCTCGACGGACTCGAAGTACGGCGCGGCAACCTCGGCGAACTTCATGGTCAGGACGGCCCCGATGGAGAAGTTCGGCGCGATGAGCACGCCGGTCTCCGGGGACGCGGCCAGCGAGGTGCCGAGCTGCGCGAGCCGCTCGTCGGTCCAGCCGGTGGTGCCGACCACGGCGTGGATGCCGTGCCGGACGCAGAAGTCGAGGTTGCCCATCACCGAGGCGGGGGTGGTCAGTTCGACGACGACCTGGGCGCCGGCGTCGACCAGGCTCTCCAGCTTGTCGCCGCGGCCGAGGGCGGCCACCAGTTCCATGTCCTCGGCGGCCTCGACGGCTCGTACCGCCTCGGCGCCGATCCGGCCCTTGGCACCGAGGACCGCCACGCGCAGCTTGCTCATTGCTTCGTTCCTTACCGAGACGGGAATTACGCGACCGCGTCCTGCAGACGGGCCGCCTGCTTGTCCTTGACCGGGCCGATGACCGACAGCGAGGGCCGCTGTCCCAGGACGTCCCGGGCGACCTCGCGGACCTCGTCCGGGGTGACCGAGGCGATTTTCGCCAGCATGTCGTCCACGGACATCTGCTCGCCCCAGCACAGCTCGCTCTTGCCGATGCGGTTCATCAGCGCGCCGGTGTCCTCCAGGCCGAGCACGGTGGAGCCCTGGAGCTGACCGACGGCGCGGCCGATCTCGTCGTCCGTAAGGCCGTGTTCGGCGACCTGGTCGAGTTCGTCGCGGCACAGCTTGAGGACGTCGTGGACCTGGCTCGGGCGGCAGCCCGCGTAGACGCCGAAGAGCCCGCAGTCGGCGAAGCCCGAGGTGTACGAGTACACGCTGTAGGCCAGGCCGCGCTTCTCGCGGACCTCCTGGAAGAGCCGCGAGGACATGCCGCCGCCGAGCGCGGTGTTCAGCACGCCGAGGGCCCAGCGGCGCTCGTCGGTGCGGGCGAGGCCGGGCATGCCGAGGACGACGTGGGCCTGCTCTGTCTTGCGGCCGAGCAGTTCGACGCGGCCCGCGGTGCGGATGGTGCGGCGGCCGTCGCGCGGGGCCATGGGGGCCGCCGCCGCGTTCTTGAAGGCGCCGGCCTTCTCGAAGGCGGCGCGCACCTGGCGGACGACCTTGTTGTGGTCCACGTTGCCCGCCGCGGCCACGACGAGGTGTGTCGGGTCGTAGTGCTTCTTGTAGAAGCGGCGGATGCGGTCCGCGGTGAGGGCGTTGACCGTGTCCACCGTGCCGAGGACGGGGCGGCCGAGAGGGTTGTCGCCGAACATCGTGTGCGCGAACAGGTCGTGCACGCAGTCGCCCGGGTCGTCCTCGGTCATCGCGATCTCCTCGAGGATCGCGCCGCGTTCCACGTTGACGTCGTCCTCGCGGATGAGGGAGCCGGTCAGCATGTCGCAGACGACGTCGATCGCGAGCGGCAGGTCGGTGTCGAGCACGCGCGCGTAGTAGCACGTGTACTCCTTGGCGGTGAACGCGTTCATCTCGCCGCCGACCGCGTCGATCGCGGAGGAGATGTCCAGGGCGGACCTGCGGTTCGTGCCCTTGAAGAGCAGGTGCTCCAGGTAGTGCGTCGCGCCGTTCAGCGCGGGCGTCTCGTCGCGGGAGCCCACGCTCGCCCAGATGCCGAACGTCGCGGAGCGCACCGAGGGCAGTGTCTCGGTGACGATGCGCAGGCCGCCGGGGAGGGTGGTCTTGCGGACCGTGCCGATGCCGTTCGTGCCCGGGATGAGGGTTTGGGTACGGGCGACGGCCCGCGCCTCCGAGGAGGTGCGGGCCGTCGTCGTGGAGCTACTCGACGTCACTTGTCGGTGTCGTCCTTCTTCTCATCGTCGCCTTCGCCCTCGACCACGGGGATCAGGGAGAGCTTGCCGCGGGAGTCGATCTCGGCGATCTCGACCTGGACCTTCTGGCCCACACCGAGGACGTCTTCGACGTTCTCCACGCGCTTGCCGCCGGCGAGCTTGCGGATCTGCGAGATGTGCAGCAGACCGTCCTTGCCCGGGAGCAGCGACACGAACGCGCCGAACGTCGTCGTCTTCACGACGGTGCCCAGGTAGCGCTCGCCGACCTCCGGCATGGTCGGGTTGGCGATGCCGTTGATCGTGGCGCGGGCGGCCTCGGCGGCCGGGCCGTCGGCGGCACCGATGTAGATGGTGCCGTCGTCCTCGATCGTGATCTCGGCGCCGGTGTCCTCCTGGATCTGGTTGATCATCTTGCCCTTCGGGCCGATGACCTCACCGATCTTGTCCACGGGGATCTTGACGGTGATGATCCGCGGGGCGTTCGGGGACATCTCGTCCGGCGTGTCGATCGCTTCCATCATCACGTCGAGGATGTGGAGGCGGGCGTCGCGGGCCTGCTTGAGGGCCGCGGCCAGGACGGAGGCCGGGATGCCGTCCAGCTTGGTGTCGAGCTGGAGGGCGGTGACGAACTCCTTGGTGCCGGCGACCTTGAAGTCCATGTCGCCGAAGGCGTCCTCCGCACCGAGGATGTCGGTGAGGGCGACGTAGTGCGTCTGGCCGTCGATCTCCTGGGAGATCAGGCCCATGGCGATACCGGCGACGGGGGCCTTGAGCGGCACACCGGCGTTCAGCAGCGACATGGTGGAGGCGCAGACGGAGCCCATGGACGTCGAGCCGTTGGAGCCGAGGGCCTCGGACACCTGACGGATCGCGTAGGGGAACTCCTCGCGGGTCGGCAGGACCGGCACGATCGCGCGCTCGGCGAGCGCGCCGTGGCCGATCTCGCGGCGCTTGGGGGAGCCGACGCGGCCGGTCTCGCCGACGGAGTACGGCGGGAAGTTGTAGTTGTGCATGTAGCGCTTGCGCGTCACCGGGGAGAGGGTGTCGAGCTGCTGCTCCATGCGGAGCATGTTGAGGGTGGTGACGCCCAGGATCTGGGTCTCGCCACGCTCGAACAGCGCCGAGCCGTGCACGCGCGGGATGGCCTCGACCTCGGCGGCGAGCGTACGGATGTCCGTGACGCCGCGGCCGTCGATGCGGACCTTGTCCTTGATGACGCGCTCGCGGACCAGCTTCTTGGTCAGCGCGCGGTACGCGGCGGAGATCTCCTTCTCGCGGCCCTCGAACTGCGGGAGCAGCTTCTCGGCGGCGATCTCCTTGACGCGGTCCAGCTCGGCCTCGCGGTCCTGCTTGCCGGCGATGGTGAGCGCCTGGGCCAGCTCGCTCGTGACGGCGGCGCTGAGGGCCTCGAAGACGTCGTCCTGGTAGTCCAGGAAGATCGGGAACTCGGCGGTCGGCTTGGCGGCCTTCGCGGCGAGGTCCGACTGCGCCTTGCACAGGACCTTGATGAAGGGCTTCGCGGCGTCGAGACCGGCGGCCACGACCTCCTCGGTGGGCGCCTCGGCGCCGCCCTTGACGAGCTGGATCGTCTTGTCGGTGGCCTCGGCCTCGACCATCATGATCGCGACGTCGCCGTCCTCCAGGACGCGACCGGCGACGACCATGTCGAAGACGGCGTCCTCCAGCTCGGTGTGCGTCGGGAACGCGACCCACTGGCCGTTGATCAGCGCGACGCGGACGCCGCCGACCGGGCCGGAGAAGGGCAGACCCGCGAGCTGCGTGGACGCGGAGGCGGCGTTGATCGCCACGACGTCGTACAGGTGGTCGGGGTTGAGCGCCATGATCGTGGCGACGACCTGGATCTCGTTGCGCAGGCCCTTCTTGAAGGACGGGCGCAGCGGGCGGTCGATGAGGCGGCAGGTGAGGACGGCGTCCTCGGAGGGCCGGCCCTCGCGGCGGAAGAAGCTGCCGGGGATCTTGCCGACGGCGTACATCCGCTCCTCGACATCCACCGTGAGGGGGAAGAAGTCGAGCTGGTCCTTGGGCTTCTTGGAAGCGCTGGTGGCCGACAGCACCATGGTGTCGTCGTCCAGGTACGCGACGGCGGAGCCGGCGGCCTGCTTGGCCAGGCGGCCCGTCTCGAAGCGGATGGTGCGGGTGCCGAAGGAGCCGTTGTCGATGACGGCCTCGGCGTAGTGGGTCTCGTTCTCCACTAGCGTTTTCTCCTCGTCTTCGTCCCGTCCTGCCCGTGTGGCAGGGGGACGGTGGCGGAGAGGCGCTCCTTCTGGTGCGGGCCGGTCTTCGATCGAAGCACCCGGGGCTCTTTCGCCCGGGGGCCACTACCGAGGACCGGCGGCGGCGAGGCGCGCTTCTCCTCGTTCGTTGTCGTGAGATGCCCTACCCGGCGGGCACGGCTTCATCACGCTGTGTTCGTACGTGCTGTTTCCTGCGTATTGCGTTGTGCTACCACACTACAAAGCGTCGGTGACACCGCGCACGTACAACTGCGTGCGGCAGCACATACAGCAAAAGGAGCGGCTCCCAAGACGTGGGAACCGCTCCCTCCACGGCGTCTTACTTGGCGCCGCCGGCCGCACCACGACGGATGCCCAGGCGGTCGACCAGCGCACGGAAGCGCTGGATGTCCTTCTTGGCCAGGTACTGAAGCAGGCGGCGACGCTGGCCGACCAGGATCAGAAGACCACGGCGGGAGTGGTGGTCGTGCTTGTGGGTCTTGAGGTGCTCGGTCAGGTCCGAGATCCGGCGCGAGAGCATGGCGACCTGGACCTCGGGAGAGCCGGTGTCGCCCTCCTTCTGACCGAACTCGCTGATGATCTGCTTCTTCGTAGCGGCGTCGAGCGGCACGCGTACTCCTCGTAGTCTCATGT
This sequence comes from Streptomyces sp. NPDC007084, assembly GCF_040703595.1. Lineage (NCBI taxonomy): Bacteria > Bacillati > Actinomycetota > Actinomycetes > Kitasatosporales > Streptomycetaceae > Streptomyces > Streptomyces sp. NPDC007084. The sequence continues at coordinate 14,693 of NZ_JBEYFY010000080.1, read as the reverse complement.
CTGCCACCGAGTGCCCCTGGTCCACTTCTCAGGGGAGCTTCCGTAACTCGGGAGGCGGGGATCCGCTGGGCGCGGCCTCCAGAGCCGCGCTCCGGGGGTGCGTACACAAACGGCCGTTACACAGCCTACCAGCCTGGCCGGACGCGTCTGCCAGGGTCCCCGAAGGTTCCCTGGTGGTGTGGGCGGGACCACTAGGGTGACGCCGCAGAGGTCATTCGCGATGTGGGGAAGGGGCCGGCGGACCATGGCCGAGGAAGCGGACAACGACGTCAAGGCGCGCAAGGAGCGGGAGAAGGACGAACTGTACGCCCTGGACATCTCGGGCGTGACATGGCAGAGCGCGCCGGGTACCGAGGAGCACGAGGAGCGCGTCGAGATCGCGTACCTGCCGGGGGGCGCGGTGGCCATGCGGTCGTCGCTCGACCCGGAGACGGTGCTGCGGTACACGGAGGCGGAGTGGCGGGCCTTCGTGCTGGGTGCCCGGGACGGCGAGTTCGACCTGGAGCCGGCCCCGCACAACGGGGGTATGCCCGCGGAGTAGCGGCGGGGCGGGGCACGGTCGGTGTCCTGCCGGTGGGCGGTGTCCCGACGCCACGTGAACGCCGGGCGACGCAAGGGCCGGCGCGGAGAGGTTCTCCGCGCCGGCCCTTGCCGCTGTTTGTCTGCTTTGGGGCTCAATCGTGAGCGTGTGTACGCCACTTCTGGGCAGGGTGTGACGTGGTGGGCGGTCACGCCGGGGTGGACGGGCCTGCCCTCCTGTCGGTCGTGGTGACTAGGCTGGGACAGGGCGCGACGTCGGAACGCGGGGGCGGGAGGCTCGTGTTCCAGGGGGAGCCGGGTCAATTCGGTCAACCTCGCAGGGACTTCGGGCGGCCTCGGGCGTTTACGGACGCCCATGGACGACAAACAGACGGTCGCCCCGGCACGGCTTGAGGGTGCTCGACCACACCAGGAGGAATTGTGAACAGCGATCGGGACGGGATCCGCGGGGGCTGGGCCACGCCCGGCGATGACCAGTCCGACGCGGAGTCCGCCGTCGAGACGACGGGCGAGTTCACCATCGACTACGCGCCGCCGGCCTGGTACACGCAGAACGCCTCGGGCGCGGTCGGGGATGGCGTCGGGGAATCGGACGCGCCGGACGCCGATGTCGACGCGGACGCGAGCGACGACGACGATGCCCCTGGCGCCGATGCCGACGCCACCGCCACCGCCGCCGCCGAGGAAGTGGTCGACTCGGCGGAGGAGCCGGTCGAGCCGGTCCAGCCGACTGGGTCGGTCGAGCCGGCCGGCGCTGTCGACGGCGCCGATGGCACCGATGGCACCGATGCCGAGGGCCACCAGGGCGGGGAGGGCTCCGCGCGGGCGGAGGACGTGGAAGCGGGGGACGCGTCGGCGGAGGACGCGGAGGGTTCCGTGCCGTCCCCGTCCGAGGTGCCGTCCGTGTCGGAGGCGCCTTCCGTTTCCGAGGGGGCGCCCGTGTCGGAGGCGCTGCCCGTGTCCGAGGCGCCGCCCGTCTCCGAGGTGTCCCTTCCGGACGCGGTGAGCCCGGCCGCCGTGCCGAACCTGCCCGTGGGCGGTTACGAGGCACAGTGGGCCCCGCCCGCTCCCCCGGCTCCGCCCGCCTCGCTGCCCTCGCCGCCTGTTCCTGCCCCGCCGGTCGACGAGCAGGGCACGCCGGACACCCCCTCGGATGAACCGGATTTGGCCAACGGGGATCTGGAGAGCGGCGCGACCATGCGGTTCTCCGCCGCTGCGGTGAAGCGTGAGATCGCGGCGCGCGGGGGCGCGGAGGGCGACGCCGCCGACACCGACACCGACACCGAGGGTGCCGATCCGGCCGGCTCGGAGGGCGTGAAGGACGACGAGGCCGAGGCCGGCACCGGGGCCGGGCCTGTCATCGACCCCGTTCTCGCCTACCAGTCACTGGAGGCGGGCGTTCACCGGATCGGTGCGGGCGACGCCCAAGCCGCCCCCGCCGAAGCCGAGTTGACCGACGCGCGCGCCGAGGAACCGCGCCTCGCGGACGCCGAGCAGTCCGTGCCGGACACGGCGCTGGCCGAGGACGACATCCAGGACGCGGTACCGGTCGACGCGCCTCCCGTCGCGGCGCCGGAGGCGGAGGCTCCCCCGGCCGGCGAGCCGCAGGACGCGCCCCCCGCCTGGGCGCCGCCGCCGATTCCGCAGGCCGGGCTGCCGCCGTTGCCGCCCGCCTACCAGCCGGCCGCTCCGGCCCCGGCCCCCCAGTGGCCCGCCTCCACGGAGCCCGTTCCGGCGCCGGGCGAGGGCCAGGCACCGCCGCAGGCACCGGTCGCTCCGCAGGCCCAGGTTCCGCCGGGAGCCCCGGTTCCGCCGGGTGTAGCGGTTCCGCCGGCAGCCGCTGTTCCGCTGCAGGCGCCCGCCGCACAGGCGCCGGCCCCCGCGCCGGGCGCCCCCTTCCAGCCGCCCGCGCCCCAGCCCGCGCCGGGTCAGCCCTTCCAGCCGCCTGTCGGGCAGCCCGCGCCCGGGCAGCCGTTCCAGCCGCCGGCGCCTCATCCCGCGCCGCAGGCCCAGCCTCCGGCTCCGGCTCCGGTTCCGGCTCCGGCCGCTCCCGCTGCCCCGGCCGCCGACGCGCCCGCCCCGATCCCGCCCCAGCAGGGCGGCTACGGCTTCCCGCAGCCCAGCGCGCAGCCCCCGGCACCCACCCAGACTCCAGCCGCGCCCGCGCCCGCCCCTGCCCCGGCCCCGGCCCCGGCTGCACAGAACCCCCCTGCCCCGGCCCCCGCCTACGGCTTCCCCCAACAGCAGCCCCCCGCGCCCCAGCCACAGCAGGCGCCCGCCCCGCAGGCCCCCGGTTACGGGTTCCCCCAGCCGGCCGCACCCGCGCCGCAGCACCAGCCCCCCGCGCCCGCCTACGGCTTCCCCCAGCAGCAGGCAGCCGCCCCGGCCCCCGTCCCGCAGGCCCCCGGCTACGGCTTCCCCCAGCCCGGCACGCCTGACCCCGCGCCCGCACCCGGCGCCGTATCCCCGCAGGCGCCCGCACCCGGTGCCGTACCGCCACAGGCTCCCGCACCCGCCCCCCAGCCGGGCTACGGGTTCCCCCAGCAGGCGCCCAACTCCCCCGCGCCGCAGCCGAGTCAGGATGCCGCGCAGGCGCAGCCGCAGCCGCAGCCGCAAGCACAGGCCCCGCAGCAGCCCGTCGACCCGCGTGCCGGTACCGCGTGGCCGCAGCCCGTGCGGCACGATCAGCGGCAGCCCACCAACCCCGGTGCGGCGCCGCTCGGTTACACGGCTGCCGTGGAGCTGTCCTCCGACCGGCTGCTCAACAACAAGCGGCAGAAGGTCAAAAGCGGTCGTCCGGCCGCCGCGCAGTCCCGTTTCAAGCTGGGCGGCAAGAAGGAAGAGGCCGAGCGGCAGCGGAAGTTGGAGCTGATCCGCACGCCGGTGCTGTCCTGCTACCGGATCGCCGTCATCAGTCTCAAGGGCGGTGTCGGCAAGACGACCACGACGACCGCGCTCGGCTCCACGCTCGCCACCGAGCGGCAGGACAAGATCCTCGCCATCGACGCCAACCCGGACGCCGGCACGCTCGGCCGCCGGGTGCGCCGCGAGACCGGGGCCACCATCCGCGACCTCGTCCAGGCGATCCCGTACATCAACTCGTACATGGACATCCGCCGGTTCACCTCGCAGGCGCCCTCCGGGCTGGAGATCATCGCCAACGACGTGGACCCGGCCGTGTCCACCGCGTTCAACGACGAGGACTACCGGCGCGCGATCGACGTCCTCGGCAAGCAGTACCCGATCATCCTGACCGACTCCGGCACGGGGCTGCTGTACAGCGCCATGCGCGGGGTGCTCGACCTCGCCGACCAGCTCATCATCATCTCGACGCCGTCGGTGGACGGGGCGAGCAGCGCCAGTACGACGCTGGACTGGCTGTCGGCGCACGGGTACGCGGACCTGGTCTCGCGGTCCATCACCGTGATCTCCGGCGTCCGCGAGACCGGCAAGATGATCAAGGTGGACGACATCGTCAGCCACTTCGAGACGCGCTGCCGCGGGGTCGTGGTCGTGCCGTTCGACGAGCATCTGGCGGCGGGTGCCGAGGTCGACCTCGACATGATGCGGCCCAAGGTGCGGGAGGCGTACTTCAACCTCTCCGCGATGGTCGCCGAGGACATCGCGCGGCACCAGCAGTCGCACGGGCTGTGGACGAACGACGGCAACCCGCCGCCGGTGGCCGCGCCCCCGATGCCGGGCCAGTACGCGCCCGAGCAGCAGGTCCCCGCGCAGCCGGCGTACGGACAGCCGCCGTACGGACAGGCGGCCCCCGCGCAGCCCGCGCCCCCTCAGCCCGCCCCCGGACAGCCCGCACCGGGCCGGCCGGCCCCGGGTCAGGTGCCGCAGCAGCCCCAGCCCGGCCAGCCGTACGCCCAGCCCGCGCAGCCCTACCCCCAGCACCCCGGCCAACCGCAGCCGCAGCCGCAGCCGCAGCCGCAGCCGCAGCCGGGACAGGCCTATCCGCCGCCCCAGCCCGGCACGCAGTACCAGCCGGGGCAGCCCTACCCCCAGCACCCGGGCCAGACCCCGCCGCCGGCACCCCCGCAGCAGTAACGCCGTCGGGCCCGTACCGTCGTCCAAGGACGGTACGGGCCCGACGTATGTCCGGGGGCGCTGGGCCGGGGGGCTACTCGGCCTCGTACGCCTCGATCAGCTCGCGCGAGCGCTTCACGTCGTCCGCGATGGCCACCAGCAGGTCCTCGATGGAGTCGAACCGGGCCTGGCCGCGCACGAAGGCGAGGAAGTCGACGGCGACGTGCAGGCCGTACAGGTCGAGGCCGACGCGGTCGATGGCGTAAGCCTCGACGGTGCGCTCGGTGCCGTCGAACTGCGGGTTGGTGCCGACGGAGATGGCGGCGGGCATGATCTCGTCCTGGGCGTGCAGCCAGCCCGCGTAGACGCCGTCGGCGGGGATCGCGGTGTGCGGCAGGGTCTCGACGTTCGCCGTGGGGAAGCCGAGTTCGCGACCGCGCTGGGCGCCCCGGACGACGACGCCCTCGACGCGGTGCGGGCGCCCGAGGATCTCGCGCGCGCCCTCCACGTCGCCCTCGGCGACCAGGCGGCGGGTGAGCGTCGAGGAGAACGGCTCGCCGCCGCCGGCCGCGCCGCTCACGTACAGGTCCACGACCTCGACCTCGAAGTCGTACGTCTTGCCCTGCTCGCGCAGGAAGTCGACGTTGCCAGCGGCCTTGTGGCCGAAGCGGAAGTTGGGGCCCTCGACGACGGCCTTGGCGTGCAGCTTGTCGACCAGCACCTTCACCACGAACTCGGCGGGCGACAGCTTCGAGAACTCGGTGGTGAACGGCAGGATGAGCAGCGCGTCCACGCCCAGTTCGGCCATCAGCTCGGCTCGGCGGTGGTGCGGGGCGAGCAGCGGCGGGTGGCTGCCGGGGCGGACCACCTCGCTGGGGTGCGGGTCGAAGGTGACGACGACGGAGGGGACGCCCAGCTCGCGGGCGCGGTCCACGGCATGCCGGATGATCAGCTGGTGTCCGCGGTGCACCCCGTCGTAGGAACCGATGGTGACGACGCTGCGCCCCCAGTCCTCGGGGATGTCCTCCAAGCCACGCCAGCGCTGCACTGTGACCGCTCCTTGTCGAACCCGTGTCCGTGATTGCCTCATTCGCAGCTCTAAGGGTGCCATGCCGGACGGGCGCCGCTCGCATCGGCATCGGGCTGTGACCCATCCCTCGGCCCCGGGGAGCCCCGCACGGCCGGTTCAGGCCGGGACGCGCGGCCCCGCCAGGTTCTCGATCATGCGGCGGGTGCTGGGGCCGACGACACAGGACCAGTCGTCGGGGGCGTCGTTCAGCCAGCGGGCCATCAGCGGGGCGAAGCCCGGGACGTGCCGGGCCAGGTCGACCAGGCCGCGGTCGAAGCCGGTGGCGCCGTCGGGGGTGCGGACGAGGAGGAGGCCGACGCGGTGGACCAGCGCGCGGGTGGGCTCCTCGCCGCGCGCGCCGAAGCCGTCGGCGGCGGCTCTGAGGGCGGTGCCGAGGACGGCGGGGTCCCGTTCGTGGGCCAGCAGCAGGTCGAGCAGTTCGCGCCGCAGCACGGCGGAGACACCGGTGTCGGGCGCGGCGAGCACCTGCGCGAGAACGGTCCGCACCGACCCGGGGCACCCCGCCAGCAGCCCGCTGACCAGCGGGAAGAGCACGAGGTGGGCGCCCTCTCCGTGGTCGAGGCAGCGCTCGACGTACGCGGCGATGTGCGCGGCGGCTTCCGGGCAGGCCTGCACGGCCTCGCGCACCAGCGTGGCGATCCGGCGGGCGAGCGCCGGTGTGGTGACGCCGGCGAGGGTGCGCAGCAGCTCGGCCGTGTCCGGTCCAGGCCGGCGCAGCCGGTCGCGGAACGCGGCGAACACCGGCTCCGGGTGGGTGGTGAGCGCGGTGACCAGTGTGTCGGGCGACAGCCGCGCGTCCCCGGCCGCGAACCGCTCCAGCGCCTGCGGCAGATGCCGCTCCCGGGTGAGCGGGTCCCGTACGAGGATGCCGAGCGCCCCGCCGTGCAGGGTGGCGTCGGTGGGGCGGGCGAGGACGGCGAGCGCGGCGTAGCGCAGCAGCTCGCGGTCGGCCGCGGTGGCCGCGAACGGCGCGGCGCGCAGCCCGTAGGCGACGGCGGCGACCCGGCGCGCGGGCCGCTCGTCGTGCGCCCACCGGTCCACCGCGCGGCACACGGCCGAGGGCTCCTCCTCGGCCAGCGCGGCGAGCAGTTCGTCGCCCCGGCGGTGCGCGCAGTCCACCAGGGCCTCGGCGAGGTCGTCCAGGGCGCCGCGCCGGTGCGCGTACAGCAGGGCCTGCGCGGCGGCGGCCACGGTCGCGTGCGGCATCGCGGGCAGCGCCCGCTCGTCGTCGAACCAGCGGGTGAGGTGCGGCTGTACGGCGGTGGGGTCCTCGGCGAGGAGACGGGCGACGGTGTCGAGGTGGCGCGGCGCGCCGGGCCCCTCGTCGGGGAGGTCCGCCCCCGTCGAGGCGGGCGTGGTGCGGCGGGGGTCGGTGACGACCAGCCGCCTGAGCAGGTCGAAGCGCTCGGCGGGCGGCAGCGGGACGGCGGCCCAGAAGGCGGGCCCGAGCCGTGCCGGTACGGTCCTGCCCTGCTCGCGCCAGGCCGTGATCCGCTCGGTGAGCAGCCGCAGGACCCCGGTGTACGGCGTCGCGTCGGGCACCCGGAGCAGGACGTCGGCGCAGAGGTGAGCGGACCACCAGAGCGCGTCGCCCGCCTGGTCCCGGCTCGCGGAATACCCCGCAGGCTCCGATCCCGCCTGGTCCCGGCTCGCGGAATACCCCGCCGGCTCCGATCCCGCCTGGTCCTGGCCCGCGGAATACCCCGCAGGCTCCGATCCCGCCTGGTCCCGGCTCGCGGAATACCCCGCAGGCTCCGGTCCCGCCTGATCCCGGCCCGCTCGCTCCTCCCCCGGCGGGAGCAGTTCGTCCAGGGCGCGGACGAGATCCTCCAGACGGAGGGCCAGTTCGGCGGTCCCCTGCTGACGGGCGAGCAGGAGCAGGGTCTCGGCGACGGGCCCGATGCGGTGGCGCGGGACGGGGAGGGTGTCCCCCGGTGACGTACGGCCCCTCCCGGAGGCCTGGCGGGCGCCCCGCGCCCCCGTCACGCCGGTCGCCGTCGCACGGGTGCCTCCGGTGGCCGTCGGGCGGGAGCCTCCGACGGCCGTCGTACGGGTGGCTCCGCTGGTCCTCGGGCGGGAGGCTCCGGTGTCCGGCGTCTGCCGGGAGCGGCGGGCGCGGCGGCGGGCCGGGCCCGTGCGGTCCGCGGGGCCGGTGTCCTCGCCGGTGGCGGCGGGGATGCGCGCCCGGTGCACCAGGGTGTGCAGCGCGCCGTCCAGGTCGAGGTGCGTGCCCTGGATCCAGTCGGCCAGCTCCTCGTGGGCGAAGCGGTATCCGTCGCCGGCCGGGACGAGGAGACCTTCGGTGAGGACGGCGGACGCCCAGCCGGTGACGCCGGCGAAGCGGGGCCCCGGTGCGGTCCCCCAGGGGAAGACGGCCTCGAAGGAGGCGCGGTCCAGCTCGCCCTGCCCGGGCCCGAGACTGCGCCGCGCGGCCTCGTGCACCTGGCCGGAGACCCGGGCGGCGAGCCGGCGTACGGCGGTGCCGCGCAGTCCGTTCGCGGCGGCGAGGCGGACGGCGATACGCAGGCACATCAGGTCGAGGTGGGCGGCGAACACGGCATCCCGGTCGAGCGCCTCGCCCGGGAGGTCGGGCAGCGCGGCCCGGATCTCGCCGAGCAGCCGCAGCACCAGCGGATGGCGGGCGTCGGCGGCGGCGAGGGCGCCCTCGGGAATCCCGGCACGCGCCCGGGCCCGCGCGGCCTCCTCCTCGGTCAGGTCCCCGAGCCGCACACAGGGCGGCAGCAACGTGTCCGGCTCCCCCGCCGAAGCGGCGCCGGGGCCCCAGGTGTCCGGGTCGTGCGGCAGCCCGGCGGGGAAGCCGCTGCCCGCGTGCTCCCAGTACTCCGCCCGGCAGCCGATCACGAGCCGGGCGCCGGTCTCCGCGAGCCAGTCGGCCGTTCCCCGCGTCCAGGCCGGGAGGCGGTGGGCCAGCTCGGGCGGCATCTCCTCGGGGCCGTCGAGCAGGAGCAGCAGCGGCCGGCCAGCGGTGTGCGCGAGGCGGGCCAGCCGGTCGGGCCCGATGTCGCCCAGTTCGCCGTCGTATCCGGCCGGGGGCAGCAGCTCCGCCCCGGCCGGCCTGTCCCGCTCGTCCGGCTCCGCGCCGGGGTGCTGCCGCGAGGCGGCGACGATCCGTCCGGCGCGTTCCAGGGCGCGGTGCGCCGCGTCGGCCACCGAGGTGTCGTGGGCGAGGAGGTCGGCGCCGCGCAGCCACAGGGTGGGGGCCGGCACCGGGCCGTGGGCGCGACGGGCGGCGAGGGCCGCCAGTTCCGTCGTACGGCCGCTGCCGGGCGGGCCGACCAGACCGAGAACGAGGGCCCGGCCCGCCTCGAAGGCGTTCAACTCCCTTACGACGTCGGCGCGTTCGACGGGTTCGAAGGCCGCGCCGGCGGTTCCGGGCGGACCCGGTGGACGTGGTCCGTCCGAGCCGACCGAGGTCGCGGTCAGCTCCAGGACGCCCGCCAGGTTAAGGTCGGCGCCGTAGGCGGGGACGGTCGCCGCGTTGCGTTCGAGCAGTTCGGCGAGCGGGCCCGGGACGCCGCGCAGCGGGACGGCGAAGCCCGGGGCGCGGTGGGCGGACGGCAGGTCGTCGAGACCGGTGTCGTCCGGTGCCGGGGGCAGCAGGGCGGTGCCGACGACCGCGACCACGGCGCCGGTGGCGGCGTCGACGACCGGTCCGCCGGCCGCTCCCCCGCCCAGCCGCAGGGCGTCCGCGCCCGCCGTGCCGATCGCCAGCTCCAGGGCGCCGCGCAGCAGATGGAAGCGGTCGGTGGCCGTGTACGTCACGGCGGACGTCTCCAGCACCCGCGCCTCACGCCAGGTGCCCGCCGCGATCCTGACGTACGTGCCGGTCGCGACGCGGTCCCGCACGGTGACGGGGAGGGGGTCCAGGCCGAGGCCCTCGGTGCGGATGAGCGCCAGTCCGGCGTGGGGCAGCGGGACGACGGCGTCGGCGGTCACCACGCGGGTGCGGTCGCCGGGCGCGTGCAGGACGAGCCGGGGCAGGCCGTCGACCGCCTCGTGGCTGGTGACGACGGTGCCGTGGTGGTCGGCGGCGAATCCCGTGCCGCGTGGGCGGCCCGCCAGGTCGCAGACGCGCACCAGGGCGCCGTCCCACGTCTCCCGGACGTCGTCCGGCAGCTCGGGGTCCCCGGTCCGCGCGCCTCGTCCCGCCATGCTCGAACCTCCCCAGCCTTCCCGCCGCGCTTCCGCTGTCGACGGTAGGCGTGAGGTGATCAGCGGGACAGATCGCGTGGTGAACGCGCCCCCTTCCACTCCCTCGGTTCACTCCGAGCGCCCGCCCGAAGGGGTGAACAGGGGGTATGGGATGGATAGACCCTTGGGTGGGGGAACCGAGGGGGACCGTGGAGCGGCGGGCACGAGACCCCGTGACCGCCGCTCCATGGGCGGAGCTGTCCGAGTCCTGCGGCGGTCAGCCGAAGACGGCGAGGCTCTTGGCCTTGCCCTTCTGTTCCTCGACCAGCACGAGGAACCGGCCCTCGGGGTCGAAGACCGCCACCGCGCCCTTGCCCGCGTACTCCTCGGGCATCTCCAGGCGCACGCCGTTCAGCAGCAGCCGGGCCCGCCGGGTGTCGATGTCCCAGCGCGGGAACGCCGCCGAGGCCGCCTCCGCGACCGGCATCACCGTCAGCTCCTCCTGGAGCTGGTCGAGGGTGCGCGCGGAGTCCAGCTTGTAGGGGCCGACCCGGGTGCGGCGCAGGGCGGTGAGGTGGCCGCCGACGCCGAGGTCCGCGCCCAGATCGCGGGCGAGCGCCCGGATGTAGGTGCCGGACGAGCAGACCACCGAGACGACCAGGTCGACCACGGGGGTGCCGTCCTCGGCGACGGCCTCGCGGACGTCGTACACCGCGAAGGACGAGATGGTCACCGGGCGGGCCGGGATCTCGAACTCCTCGCCCTCGCGGGCCCGCTTGTAGGAGCGCACGCCGTCGATCTTGATGGCGCTTACCTTGGACGGCACCTGCATGATGGCGCCGGTGAGCTTGGCGACCCCGGCGTCGATCGCCTCGCGCCGCACGCCGGAGGCGTCCGTCGAGGAGGTGATCTCGCCTTCGGCGTCGTCGGTCAGCGTGTTCTGGCCGAGCCGGATCGTGCCGAGGTACTCCTTCTCGGTGAGCGCGAGGTGTCCGAGGAGCTTGGTGGCCTTCTCGACACCGAGGACGAGGACACCCGTCGCCATGGGGTCGAGGGTGCCGGCGTGGCCGACCCGTCGGGTGCGGGCGATGCCGCGCATCTTGGCGACCACGTCGTGCGAAGTGAAGCCCGACGGCTTGTCGACAATGACAAGCCCGTCGGGCGTCTGGGGCTTGGGCGTCATTCGGCGGCGTCGTCCTCGTCGTCCTCGCCCGGCTTCTTGTACGGGTCCGCCTCGCCGGCGAAGGCCGCGCCGGCCGAGACCTCGCGCACCTTCGCGTCCGAGGCCCTCGCCTTGTCGAGCAGGTCCTCGATGGTCTTGGCGGTGTCCGGAAGGGCGTCCGCGACGAACGTCAGCGTGGGCGTGAACTTCACGCCCGCCGCCGCGCCGACCGCCGAGCGGAGCACGCCCTTGGCGCTCTCCAGGCCCGCCGCTGCCGCCGCGCGCTCCTCGTCGTCCCCGTACACCGTGTAGAAGACGGTCGCCTCCCGGAGGTCCCCGGTGACCCGGGTGTCCGTGATGGTGACGTGAGAGCCGAGCCGCGGGTCCTTGATCCCGCGCTGCAGCTTCTGGGCCACCACCTCTCGGATGAGGTCCGCCAGCCTCTTCGCCCGCGCGTTGTCGGCCACTGGTCCGTCTCCTTCTTCGCCTTGCTTGTTCCGTCAGTCTTCGTCTGTGTGGAGCCTGCGCCGTACGGACAGCAGTTCCACCTCCGGCCGTGCCGCGACCAGTCGTTCGCACCGGTCGAGTACGTCGGAGAGATGCCCGGTGTCTCCGGAGACCACCGCCAGGCCGATCTCTGCCCTGCGGTGAAGATCCTGGTTCCCCGTCTCCGCGGCACTCACCGCGTACTTCCGCTGGAGTTCCGCGACGATCGGCCGGACGAGCGAGCGTTTCTCCTTCAGCGAGTGAACGTCGCCGAGGAGGAGATCGAAGGACAGCGTCCCCACATACATGTGTAACCGGATGTCCCGCCGGTACGGGATAGGTGGCCTGCCCATGCGCTGGACAGGGACATCTGAACCGTACAACGAACGGGTGGGGCCGCTCGACGGATATTCGGCGCCCCGCACGGGACGCGGACAACCGTGCGACCGGCCCCCGCCGTCCGCCCGCGGCCGAAGCGCGCCCGGGCAGACGGAAAACTGGCCGGCGGTGACAGGTCACCGCCGGCCAGCTCACACCACCGCGTTACGCGCGCGGCTTCTCGCGCATCTCGTACGTCGCGATGACGTCGTCGACCTTGATGTCGTTGAAGTTTCCGAGGTTGATACCACCCTCGAAGCCTTCGCGGATCTCGGTGACGTCGTCCTTGAAGCGACGCAGCCCGGAGATGTTGAGGTTCTCCGCGATGACCTTGCCGTCGCGGACGAGGCGCGCCTTGGTGTTGCGCTTGACCTCGCCCGAGCGGACCAGGACACCGGCGATGTTGCCCAGCTTGGACGACTTGAAGACCTCGCGGATCTCCGCCGTGCCCAGCTCGACCTCTTCGTACTCCGGCTTGAGCATGCCCTTGAGGGCCGCCTCGATCTCCTCGATGGCCTGGTAGATCACCGAGTAGTACCGGACGTCGACGCCCTCGCGCTCCGCCATCTGCGCCGCTCGGCCCGCGGCGCGGACGTTGAAGCCGATGACGATGGCGTCGGAGCCGGTCGCCAGGTTGATGTCGGACTCGGTGACCGCACCCACACCGCGGTGCAGGACACGGATGTCGACCTCGTCGCCGACGTCGAGCTGGAGCAGCGAGGACTCGAGAGCCTCCACCGAACCGGACGCGTCGCCCTTGATGATGAGGTTGAGTTCCTGCACCAGACCGGCCTTGAGGGCCTCGTCCAGGTTCTCCAGGGAGAACCGGACACCCCGGCGGGCGAAGTTGGCGTTGCGCTCGCGCGCCGCCCGCTTCTCGGCGATCTGACGCGCCGTGCGGTCCTCGTCGACGACCAGGAAGTTGTCGCCGGCGCCCGGGACGTTGGTGAGACCGAGGACGAGGACCGGGGTCGAGGGACCCGCCTCTTCCACGTTCTCGCCCTTGTCGTCGAGCATCGCGCGGACACGGCCGTACGCGTCGCCGACCACCATGGTGTCGCCGACCCGCAGGGTGCCTCGCTGGACCAGGACGGTCGCGACGGCGCCGCGGCCACGGTCGAGGTGGGACTCGATCGCGATGCCCTGCGCGTCCTGCTCCGGGTTGGCCCGCAGGTCGAGCGAGGCGTCCGCGGTGAGGACCACGGCCTCCAGCAGGGAGTCGATGTTCAGACCCTGCTTGGCGGAGATGTCGACGAACATGGTGTCGCCGCCGTACTCCTCGGCCACCAGACCGAACTCGGTGAGCTGACCGCGCACCTTCGTCGGGTCGGCGCCCTCGACGTCGATCTTGTTGACCGCGACCACGATCGGCACGTCGGCCGCCTTGGCGTGGTTCAGCGCCTCGATCGTCTGGGGCATCACACCGTCGTTGGCCGCCACCACGAGGATCGCGATGTCGGTCGACTTCGCACCACGGGCACGCATGGCGGTGAACGCCTCGTGACCCGGGGTGTCGATGAAGGTGATCTTGCGCTCTTCGTCGTTGACCTCGGTCGTGACCTGGTACGCGCCGATGTGCTGCGTGATACCGCCGGCCTCGCCCGCGACGACGTTCGTCTTGCGGATGGTGTCCAGCAGCCGGGTCTTACCGTGGTCGACGTGACCCATGACGGTCACGACCGGCGGACGCGCGACGAGGAACTCCTCGCCGCCCTCGTCCTCGCCGAACTCGATGTCGAAGGACTCGAGCAGCTCGCGGTCCTCCTCCTCCGGGCTGACGATCTCCAGGACGAAGTTCATCTCGTCCGCGAGGAGCTTCAGCGTCTCGTCGGAGACGGACTGCGTGGCGGTGACCATCTCGCCGAGGTTCATCATCACGCCGACGAGCGACGCCGGGTTGGCGCCGATCTTCTCCGCGAAGTCGGTGAGGGAGGCACCGCGCGACAGGCGGACGGACTGTCCGTTGCCGCGAGGCAGCATCACGCCGCCGACGGACGGGGCCTGCATGGCCTCGTACTCCTGGCGCCTCTGCCGCTTCGACTTGCGGCCACGACGCGCGGGACCGCCGGGACGGCCGAAGGCGCCCTGCGTGCCACCACGGCCACCGGGACCACCCGGACGACCGCCGAAGCCGGGACGGCCACCGCCGCCACCCGGACCACCCGGACGGCCGGCGAAACCGCCACCGCCGCCACCGGGACCACCCGGACGGCCGGCGAAACCGCCGCCACCGCCACCGGGACCACCGGGACGGCCGGCGAAGCCGCCGCCACCGGGACGACCGCCGCCACCGGCACCGCCGGGACGACCGCCGCCACCCGGACCGCGGCCACCGGGGCCACCGCCGGGACGCGGGCCCGCGGCGGGACGCTGCGGCATCATGCCCGGGTTCGGACGGTTACCGCCGGGAGCACCGCCGGGACGCGGGGCCTGCGGACGGGGCATGCCGCCCGGAGTCGGACGGGCGCCGCCGGGACCGCCCTGGGGACGCGGAGCGCCACCGGGACCGCCCTGCGGACGGGGACCACGGTCCTGTCCGGCACCCTGCGGACGCGGGGCACCAGGGCCACCAGCACCGCCGGGACGCGGGGCGCCGCCCGGACGGGGCGCCTGCGGGCGCGCCATGCCGGTGGAGCCACCAGAGGTGAACGGGTTGTTGCCCGGACGGGGACCGGCCGGACGGGCGCCACCGGGACGCGGGGCCTGGCCGCCGGGACGCGGGGCGCCCTGACGGTCGCCGCGCTCGGGACGGTCACCGCGGCCTTGGCCACCCTGGCCGGGACCACCGGCGGGACGCGCGGAACCCCGGCGCATCGCGCCCCGGACACCAGCACGCGCATCGCGACCCCG
>NZ_JBEYFY010000079.1:0-26770 GCF_040703595.1 Streptomyces sp. NPDC007084 | reverse complement strand
GCGACGACGCGGAGCGTCGGCAACCGACGACAACGCCGCAGATGTGCGTGCCCTGCCCCGCGACCCGCCACATGATCCAAACGACACGCCCTAGGCGTCACCGGCCTCGCGGGCCGCCTGCTCCAGTCGGTCCCGGTACCGCTGCCAGTCGGCCCGGTCGGCGTCCGGGAGGCTGCCGCCGTCCTTCCTCTCCCCGGCGGCCCCGTCGACCAGCTCCCGCACGATGTCCGCGTGCCCCGCGTGCCGGTGGGTCTCGGCCAGGACTCTCACGACGACGTGATGGAGGGTCACCTCGCTTCGCTCCTCGGGCCACCAGGGCACGTGACCGGTCGCGTCCAGCGCCAGGGACTCGATGGTGCCGTCCGCGTGCTTCCACGCCTCGCGGTACAGGCCGACGATCTGCTCCCGCGACTCCTCCGGGCCGGCCCACATGTCGGCGTTGGGCTCGGTGTCCTTCGTGTACCACCAGGCCGGGGTGTCCTGGTGGCCGAAGTAGGGGCGCCCGAAGGTGTCCCCGAAGTACCCCAGCTCCACGCCGGAGAGGTGTTTCACCAGCCCCAGCAGGTTCGTCCCCGTCGGGGTGAGGGGGCGTCGGATGTCGTACTCCCCCAGCCCGTCGAGCTTCCACACCAGGGCGTCGCGGGCTTCCTGGAGGTAGCGGAGGAGATCGGCTTTGGCGTCGTGATCCATCATGCCGGGCAGTCTCCCACCCGCCACTGACACCGGCTCCCCCTCGACTCCCTCGCGCGTGCCCCGCGCACTCCCGGCGCGCCTCCGGCACACTCCCGGCGCGCTCAGTCGCCGTACACCTCCCGCAGGAAGGTCACGAGGATGGCGGCGAACTCCTCCGGCCGTTCCAGCGACGTGTGGTGGCCTGCCCCTTCCAGGTCGACGGTCCGGCCGTGCGGGACCGCTTCCATGAGAGCGGTGACGGTGTCCAGGCAGGCGGGCGTGTCCAGGGTGCCGTTGACGGCCAGGACCGGTACGGCGATGTCCTGGGCGCGTGCGGCCACGTCCGCCACCGGAACGCTGTGGTCCGGCTCGTCGGGGGTGTGCTTGGCCAGCGTGCGGGTCGCCATCTCCCGTAGGTGGCCGACCAGTTCGGGACCGAGATCCGCGGGGGTGCGGGAGGGGCCCGCCGCCCACCGGGTCAGGCCGTCGAGCCAGCCGGGGATGTCGCCCGCGGCCAGCGCCCGGGTCTGCTCGTCCCGGCGGGCCGCGGACCAGGCGTCACCGGCGTCCGGCTCGCCCAGGCCCCGGCCGCTCACCACCAACGCGCTTACCAGAGAGGGATGTTCGAGGGCGGTGTCGATGGCGATGAGCGCGCCCATCGAGATGCCGACCAGGACGGCCGGGGCGTCCAGACCGAGGTGCCCGAGCAGGGCGGCCAGGTCGTCGGTCTGGCGGAAGGGCCTGCTCGCGTTCGCCGACCGGCCGTGGCCGCGGGCGTCCGGGGCGATGACGCGCCAGCCGTGCCCGACCAGGCGGGGAACGAGGTTGTCGAACTCGGTGTGGTCCGCGAAGCCCGGGTGCAGCAGGACCACGGGGTGTCCTGAGCGGGGGCCCTCGTCGCGGTAGGCCAGCAGGCCGTCCGCGGAGGCGAAGGCGCGGACCCGGGGCACGGGCTCGGCGGTCGAGGAGGGGGCCCTGTTCTTTCTCATGCTCTCCATCACGTTGCCCATCGCGTCGTCCATCATGACAACCAAGGTGTCATAATCGAGCGGTCATGACAACCGAGGTGTCATGATGGGGGTGTGACCGACACCTCCCGTCCTCTCGGCCCCGACGAACTGCCCGAACGGCTCATGGAGGTCTTCGCCCTCGTGGGACCGCTCTACCGGCGCGTCCAGCGCAAGATCGAGCAGGACGCCGCCCCGGATCTGTCCGCCGGGGTCCGCGCCGTGCTCGATCTGCTGCGCGAGCACGGCCCCCTGACCGTCCCCCAGATGGGCCGGGCCCAGTCGCTGAGCCGCCAGTTCGTCCAGCGGATGGTGAACGAGGCCGCGGCCCACCACCTTGTGGAGACCATCCCGAACCCGGCGCACCAGCGCTCCTCGCTGATCCGGCTGACCGACCGAGGCCGTGCCGCCATCACGGCCGCGACCGCCCGCGAGCACGCCCTGCTGCGTCAGGCCGGCGGCGACCTCACCTCCGCCGACGTCGACGCGTGTCTGCACGTACTGGGCCGGATGCTGGAGCTGTTCGAGGACGTCGACCTCGCCCAGGCGGAGCCGCCCCGGGTGAGCTGAGCGGGGACCCGGCCCGGATGTTGTGAACCTTTTTCGATTTTCCGCGAACTTTTCCGTCCGGCCGCTCATCGGACCTCGTGTACGGCACCAGAAGACGGCGCGGGCGCACGGCCGGCCCGCGCCGGTGAACACGAGTGGAGAGCACTGCCATGAGCGACCGCCACAGCACCACCGACCAGACCGCCGCCTCCGGTTCCACGGGAGGTGTCCGCGCCGACCGCCGGCTGCGCCGCACGGCGCTCGCCGCCGCCGCGGTCGCCGCGCTGGGGCTCACCGGGGCGGGCGTCGCGCAGGCCGCGAGCGGCGCCGGCGCGTCCACGGCGAAGTCCACGCCCACCTGTGCCGCCTCCGCGCTCAAGGCGACCTTCGGTACGAAGCTGGCCGGCGGCATGAACCACCAGGGCGTCGTCGTCAGGCTCCGCAACCTCAGCGGCACCACGTGCGCGCTGCGCGGCTTCCCGGGCCTGGGCCTGGAGAACGCGGCCCACAAGACGCTGTCGGCCCACACCCACTGGGGCGACACCTGGTACGCCCGTAACCCGGGGACCAAGACCCTCACCCTCAAGGACGGCGAGAGCGCGGAGGCCGTCGTGTCCTGGACGCATGCCGACACCGGCACGTCCCAGGCCGTGCACGCCTCCTACCTGGAGATCACCCCGCCCGCCGCCACCCGGCACAAGACCCTCGCCTTCCCCGAGTGGGTCGACCACGGCGACCTCCGCGTCACCGCGCTCGCCAAGCACATCGACGTGTCCGGCTGACCTGCTCGGACCGGAGCACACGGCGGCGCGGGGCCACCCTCTCGGAGGGCGGCCCCGCGCCGTTCGGCGGTGTGCGCCGACTACCGGCAACCGGCCGATGACTACTGGACGTTGATCTTGAACGTGCTGGTGGTGTTGCGGATGTCCTGGGCGTTGCCGCTCATCCGCAGGTTGCGGAAGGTCGCCTCGCCCACCGCCGGGCCCTGACCGGGTTCGGGAAGCTCGTTGGCCCAGATGCCGAAGCCGGACTTGGCGTCGAACGCGTCTCCGCTCTTCTTGGAGTTGGTGATGGAGATGTCGGTGAAGATGGTGTCCTTGACCGGGAACTGCGGCTGGCCACCGACGTAGTTGGTCTGGAACATGACGCCTCCGTAGGTGGAGTCGTCGATGTCCACGTCGTTGACCCGGATGCCCTGGAACACCTTCGAGGCGGAGAAGGCCCAGATGGCGGGGAAGACCTGCGTGCCCCAGAAGTGGCCGCCCGTTCTCTCCAGGGAGACGTTCTCGATCGTCGTCGGCTCGGTGCCGAAGCCGTTCATGGCGTAGCCGAAGTCCAGCGAGGAGATCGTGATGCCGGAGTACACGAGGGTGTCCGCCACCCGGATGTTGCGGAAGGTGTTGTTGTAGCCGCCGTAGACGGCTATTCCGGCCGCTCGCCAGGTGAGGGTGGACGTGAGGTTCTCGTAGAGGTTGTTCTTCTCGTCGGCGCCGCCGGCGTCGATCGCCGAGAAGAGCGCGAAGCTGTCGTCGCCGGTGGCTCGGGCGTCGTTGTTGACGACGTGGTTGTCCGTGGAGCCGTTCGTCATGTTGACGCCGTCGGCGAACGTGTCACGGATGCGGGAGTTCTTGATGGTCATGTTGTCGGTGTTGGCGCCCCAGTAGAGGCACACCATGTGCTCGACCCAGACGTTGTCGATGGTGATGTCGGAGACGTTGGAGAAGTCGAACACCTTGCCCGGGCCGTCGATCCGGGACGTGTAGTTGCCGAAGTAGGCGAAGCCGGCGAACGTCGAGCCCTTCGCGGTCGCCTCGGCCCGGAAGCCGACGTCGGTGTTCTCCTGGGAGGACGGGGCGCGGAAGCGGGTGAACCACGGCCCGGCTCCGACGACCTTGACGGCCTTGCCGTAGACCTGGAACTTGCTGGAGGTCTCGTAGTCGCCGGCCGGCAGGTAGACGCCGACCAGCTTGCCCGTGGTGTCCATGCGGACCTTGTCGAGCGCGTTCTGCACGTCCTGGTGCGTGAAGCCGGTCGGGACGGCGTAGGCGGCCGGGTCCGGGTTCGCGGTGGCGGTCGCCTGCTCGGTGTTGACGAAGTCGATGGCGTAGGTGGAGGTGTTGGCGGCGTCCTTCTGCAGCCGGATCTTCGAACCGGCCGGCACGGTCTTGCCGAGCAGCAGGTTCGCCTCGTCGTAGATGTGGCGCGGTGCGCCGGAGCCGGGCGAGTTGCCGGGCGCGGTCTCGCTGCCGTACAGCCAGGCGTACTGCGAGGTGAGGTCGATGGCCTTGAGGAACTGGCCGTCGACGTAGACGTTGAGCGTGGTGTTGGTGCCGTCGGGGATCGAGAAGCGGGTCACCAGGGTGTTGGTGGCCGCGCGGGTGGTCCACTCGACGTACTGGCCGGTGGCGCTGAGGGTGACCGCCTTGCGGCCGCTGGCCTCGCCAGCGATGTCGCCGACGGTCCGGTTCGGGCCGACGACCTTGGCGCCGCCGCCGACGGTGCCGTCCTCGGCCTCGTACATGTCGTACGGCATGTCGGCGCCGCGGCCGACGAACAGGGGCTGGCTGGTGGTGTTGTTGGCGCGCTTGACCGGGAGTTCGTTGGCGTCGTCGGCGATGACGGTCTTGACGGTGTACTTGCCGTTGACGGCCGTCCACGAGCCGAGGCTGACCGGTGCGGTCGTTTGGCCCGCGGCGATGGCGCCGTTGTAGGAGCCGGTGAGCGTCTTGACCGTGGCGCCCTTGGAGTCCTGGATCGTCAGGGTGACGCCGTGGGCGCCGGAGGCGGAGGCGACGCTGCCCTGGTTCTTGATCGCGACGGTGAACTTGACGTCGTCACCGGCCGAGGGGCTGGAGGGGCTCCAGGCGACGGGCGCGGCGAGCAGGTCGGAGCTGGAGACGGGCTTGACGACGAGGGCGTCGGAGCGGACGAAGACGTTGTTCGCCTCGTTCTGCTCGATGACCTTGTTCGAGGGGTCCACCTCGGCGCCGACGGAGTAACTGCCCGCGTCCCGGGCGCCGATGCTCGCGGTGACCGTCTTGGTCTCGCCCGCGGCGAGGGCGGGGACGTCGGCCGTGGCGACCTTGGTTCCGCCGAGGGTGAAGTTCAGGTCGGTGGCCTTGGACGCCTTGGTGCCGCTGTTGGTGACGGTCGCGGTGAGGCTGATCGCGTCCGACTCGACGGGCGCGGCGGGCGTGTTGGTGATGCCGGTGACCTTGAGGTCGGGGTTGGCGGCCGGGGTGCCGATCACCTGGAACTCGGCGACCTGCGCGCCCGGAGCGCCGGTGTTGGAGGTGAACTTGAGCTGGATGTCGGCGGCGGAGCCGGAGACCGGGATGGTCACGGTGTTGCCGCTCGCGGGGTTGAACGTGTAGTCCTTCGCGGCGGCGAGGCTGGTGAAGGCCGTCGCGTCCTGGTCCCGTCCGAGGACCTGGATGTTCTGTGTACGGGTCGCCCACGCCGAGTCCGGGCTGAGCTTGACGACGACCTGGCTCAGGTCGGCGTTGGCGCCCAGCCTGGTGGTGAGGGTGGCCGGGTAGGCGCCGCCGGCGCTCTCCCAATAGGTGCTCGTCGAGCCGTCGTTGGCGTTGGCGGCGACGAAGGTGAAGGTGGAGGAGGAGGCGTCGATCGGCTTGCCCTGGGCGAGGTTGGAGCCGCCGCCGGTGGAGCCGGTCCGGGTGACGCTGTTGCTCGCGGCCGACACGTTCCCGGCGGCGTCCTTCGCCTTCACGTAGTAGGTGACGGTGGCCGTGGCGGAGGGGGTGTCGGTGTACGTCAGGACGTCACCGGCGACGGACTTGAGGAGCTGGTTGTTGGCGTAGACGTCGTAGCCGGTGACCTTGACGTTGTCGCTCGACGCCTGCCAGGTGAGCTTCACGTCGCCGCCGGACTGCGTGTAGGCGAGATTGCCCGGGGCGGTGGGGGCCTGGGTGTCGCCGGACGTTCCCTTGCGGGTGACGCTGTTGCTGTTGGCCGAGACGTTGCCGGCGGCGTCCTTGGCCCGCACGAAGTACGTGATGTCGGTGCCGGCCGGCTGGGTGTCGGTGTAGGTGAGGACGTTCCCGGCGACGCTCGCGCGGAGCTGGCCGTTTGCGTAGATGTCGTAGCCGGTGACGCCGGTGTCGTCGGTCGCCGCGCTCCAGTTGAGCCTGATCTGCCCGGTGGCCGGCTCGGTGTAGCTCAGGTTGGCCGGCGCGGTCGGGGCCTGGGTGTCGCCGGCGGCCGGTCCGTAGACCTCCAGCTCGGACAACTGCCCCGCGGGCCAAGCGCTGTTGGCGGTGATCAGCACGCGCACGTAACGCGTCGTGGTGGTGTCGAGGTTGATGGTCGCCGACTGGTCGGTGCCGCTGTCGAAGGTGTACGCCTTCGAGGCCGTCAGGTCGGTGAAGTTCTGGTTGTCGGTCGAGCCCTGGATCTTGAGTGTCTGACTGCGGCTCGGCCATCCGGAGGGCAGCCGCAGCGCCACCTGGTTCACCTTGACCGAGGAGCCGAGGTCGACCTTGATCCACTGCGGGAAGGCGTTGTTGGTGCTCTCCCAGTAGGTGGCCCGGTTGCCGTCGCCCGCGTTGGCCGCGCCGTACACGTCGGCGTGCCCGCTCTCGGTGAACGGCTTGCCCTGGGCGAGGTTGGGGGTCTGCGCGGCGGCCGTGAGGACCTGCAGCTCGGCGAGCTGGGCGGTGGCGGCGGCCGAGTTGTCGCTGAAGTCGGCGCGTACGTAACGGGCGAGGGTCGCGGGGAAGGAGACCTTCACGGTGTTGTCGTTGCCGGGGCTGAAGACGTACTGCGCCGAGGACTTGAGCGTGGCGAAGCTCTTTCCGTCGGCGCTGCCCTGGAGCGCCAGCGTCTGCCTGCGGGTCTGCCAGTGCTCGGGCAGCCGGAGCACGACCTGGCGGACGCGCCGGGTGCGCCCGAGGTCGGTCTGCACCCACTGGGCGGACTTCTTGCCGGCCTGCCAGTAGGTGTCGCGGTCGCCGTCGGTGACGTTGGCGGCGGCGTGCGCGTCCCGTGCGCTGCCGGCCTTGGTCGCGGCGTCCGCGGCGGTGTCGGGACCGCCGGCCGCTTGGGCGCCTACGGCGGGCAGGCCTAGAACCATGACGGTGGAGGCGAGCACAGCGGTCGCTGCGCGGCGTCTCCACGATCTCGGCTTGTGTCGAGTCATGCGGGGTCACTCCCTGCGGAGGTTCGCGCGCCGGAGGGGCGGCGAGGTCGGCTCGTTCCTGGGCAGAGCGGTGGCGCGGTACGGCGGGCGGGACGGCGGGGGTGCCGTCCCCGGAGAGGCGCGCGACCCCCACAGGGGTGCGCACGCAGGTTCTTGCAATGTTTCATCGCAATATTGCAGAGCAATGCGAGTCCGTCTACGGTCCGTGCGGCACAAGTTTCACCGGCCTCCCGCGGGCCTCGACGGCGAGGGGGCGTCACGTGGTGTGACGTACGGGGCGGGCGGCGGGCGGGCGCTGGGGCCACTTCGCCCCCTCGGGCTGCCGTTCAGAGCGGGCCGATCGAGGGCGGGGGCGGCGGCCGGAGCCGGCTCGCAAGCGAGCGCAAGTCACGCAAGTTATTGCGCTGCTTGGCTGTGCCTGGGAGGTCGATCTCCGCGCCGACCACGCGCAATCGGTTGCGCGAGCCGGACATCGGCGGGACGCGGAGAAGCCCCGCCCGGGGGCGCGCAGCCCGGCGTCGGTGCCCGGGTACCGCCGCGCCACACCAACGCACCTCCGCGGTTGCCGACCGCGGCACCCCCGGCGACCGTGGGGATGCGGAACCTCGCCCGGTTCCGCGTCCGGTGGACCGCGCGGATCGCGCGGTACGTGACGACCTTCCGCCCGAGCGCAAGGGACCCCATCCCATGACCGAGGCCCGCCCCGACCGACCCGGAGCAGACCGGCAGGACCGGCGTTCCGCCGCGACCCCCGGGACGTTCCCGCCGCACCGCGTGGACGGGCGCCTTCGGGACCTTCCCGGTCCGGTGCCGGATCTGCGGCGGACCGGGATCGCGCCGGACCACTGGTATCCCGTGGCGACCTCGCGGAACGTGCGGCGCAACCGGACGTTCGCGACGGCGTTCGCCGGACAGCGGATCGCGCTGTACCGGGGGCGCGGCGGCACCGTCCACGCGCTGGAGGACCGCTGCGCGCACCGGCAGGTGCCGCTGAGCATGGGAGTGGTCGAGGGCGACATCCTGCGCTGCTGCTATCACGCCTGGGCCTACCGGGGCGACGGCCGCATCTCGCAGATCCCGTATCTCCCCAAGGGCTGCGAACGGCCGCCGCGCGGGGTGCGTTCGTATCCGGTCCGCGAGGCGTACGGCCTGGTGTTCGTGTTCCCGGGGGACCCGGCCCTGGCCGAGGCGGCGGCCTTCCCCCGGCTGCCGGAGTACCACTCCCCCGCGCACCGGACGATGACGTTCTCGCGCACGGTGCGCTGCCACTACTCGTTCATGCACGAGAACCTGCTCGACATGAACCACCAGTTCCTGCACCGCAGCGTGCTCGGCAGGATCCGGCCCGAACTGCTCGGCTACGAGAGCGGGCCCCGGCACGTGGAGGCGCGCTATCTCTTCGTGCCCGCCGGAGGCCGCAAGGACCGGGGCGCGGGGCTGCTGTCGGCGGAGGGGGTCGGCGGGCGGGACACGCCCGATGTGATCACCATCCGCACCGAATACCCGTACCAGACCCTCCGGGGCGTGCCGGAGGGCTCCGAACTCCCGGCGTTCTCGCTCTGGGCGGCCTATGTGCCCGAGGACGCGGAGCAGCGCCTCAACCACGCCTACGGTCTGCTCACGATCGCGAAGCCGGCCGTCCCGGGGGCGCTGCATCTGGCGTGGCCGCTCATCCGGCGTTTCACCGAGCGCGTGTTCGCCCAGGACCGGACCGCGGTCGAGGCGGAGCAGCGGGCGTGGGACGAGCAGGGCGAGGACCGCAACCACGAGGTGTTCCCGCTGATCCTCGACCTGCGCGACGTGCTGCGCGACAACGGAGTGCCCTTGCGCCCGGAGGCGACGGCCGGCTGCACGCCGTGCGGGTTGGCCACCCCCTCACACCGGGCCGGGGCGGCGCACGACGGCGAGGCACGTGACGACGGGCCGCGTGACGGCGAGGCGCGTGACAGCGAGGCGATGCGGTCGGCGGCACCGGCGGCGGAGGGCGCGGCCGGGGTGGAGTAGCCGCTCGTGACCGTCGTCGGCCGGGCCCCTCGGCACCGTGTGCGGAAGCAAAGCGGGCACGGGTCCGACGGCTCAGGCGTTGGGGACGGGTGTCTCGCGCTCCGTCACCGGAGTGCCCTCGGTGACGATCTCGGAGCGGCGCTGTCCGCGGTCCATGAGACCGCCCGTGAAGGCGAGACCCAGACCGGCCACGGCGAGGGCCGCGCCGACGAGGTTGGGGGACGCCCAGCCCCAGCCGGCGGAGATGACCAGACCACCGAGCCAGGCGCCGCCGGCGTTGGCCAGGTTGAAGGCGGAGTGGTTGGAGGCCGCCGCCATCGTCGGGGCGTTCTTCGCCTTGGCCATGAGCAGCATCTGCACGGGCGTGGTGATCAGGGAGCCCATCGCGCCGATGAAGGTGATGGTCAGCAGGGCGGGGACGGTGCTGTGGACCGTGAAGTAGAACGTGACCAGGCCGCCGGCGAGCAGGATGAGACCCGCGTACAGGGTCGGGCGCAGGGCCCGGTCGGTGAGCGGTCCGGCGAGCAGGGTGCCGAGGGTCATGCCGACGCCGTAGAGCGCGAGGACCCAGGTGATCGAGGTGCCGGAGATGCCGGTCAGGTGGTTCAGCATGGGCACCAGGTAGCTGTAGACGGCGAAGAACCCGCCGAATCCGACGACCGCGGTGGCCAGGCCGATCGCGACCTGCCGGTTGCCCATCGCCCGCAGTTCGTGGCGGATGCCGGACTGGGGGCCTCGGGGCTGGTGCGGGACGAAGGCGGCCAGGGCCGCCAGGGCTATCAGGCCGATGACGCCGACCGCGCCGTAGGCGGCCCGCCAGCCCAGGTGCTGGCCGAGCGCCGTGACCAGGGGCACCCCGACGATGTTGGCGACGGTGAGGCCGAGGAACATCCTGGAGACCGCTCGCGCCGCCCGCTCCGGGGCGACCAGGCGGGAGGCGACGACGGCGCCCACGCCGAACAGCGCGCCGTGCGGCAGGCCGGCGAGGAACCGGGCCGCGAAGAGCGTGCCGAAGCCCGGGGCGAAGGCGGACGCCACGTTGCCGACCACGAACAGGCCGGTCAGGAGCAGCAGCAGCCGCTTGTGCGGGACGCGCGCGCCGATGCCCGTCAGCACCGGCGCGCCGACGACGACACCGAGCGCGTACGCCGACACGACGTTCCCGGCGTGCGGTACGGACACGTCGATCCCGTCGGCGATCTGGGGCAGCAGTCCCATCGTGGCGAACTCGGTCGTGCCGATTCCGAACGCGATGGCGGCCAGGGCCAGCAGAGCCAGGGGCATGGTGCGGGAGAACCTTTCGGGAACAGCGGGCAGGGGACGCGGGTGCGGGCGGAGAAGGTCCGCCGGCGCCTCCCGGGTCCGGTCGTGCCGAGCGCCATTGCCCGGAGCACCTCAGAGACCAGTGTGAGGCCCCGAGGAGTGCGGTGACGCCACGGGGCCGCACATTCCGCGATCGGTCGGTGGATCGCGGCCGGTGGATCACGGCCCGGCCCGTCGGGGCACCGGCCCTGCCCGCCGCGGGCGGCACCCGCCGTGCCATGATCCCTACTCTCCAGTAAGTGCGTGTCCGGTCGGTCGGGAGGCCCGCAGTGCCCCGTGTGTTCACCGTGAGCAGCAGCATCGTCGTCGACGTGTCCCCCGAGACCGCCTTCCGGGCGGTGAGCTGCCCGGCGGACATGGGCCGCTGGAGCCCGGAGAACCGGGGCACCACCCCCGACTCCCCGTCCGGTCCGGCCACTGTGGGGACCACCTTCGTGGGGCGCAACAAGCGCGGGATGTTCCGGTGGGTGACCCGGTGCAAGGTGACGGCGGCCGATCCCGGCAGCCGCTTCGCCTTCCGTGTCTGCGCGATCGGGATCGGCCGTCCCCGGCTGCGGGCTCCGATCGCGACGTGGGAGTACCGCTTCGAGGCGGTCGACGGCGGTACGCGCGTGACGGAGACGTGGACCGACGACCGCCGCAGGTGGCCGGCTTCCGTCGCCCGGGCCTTCGACTGGGTCGTCACCTCGGGCAGGACGTTCGCCGCCTTCCAGAGCCGCAACATAGAGATCACCCTGCGCAACCTGAAGCGCGAGCTGGAGCACAACCGTTCGGTGTGAGCGGCGCGGTGGCGGAGCGGCGAGATCGGCACACGCCTGACCGAGCGGTGAAGCGGCCCGTCGAAGGGTAGGGACACGGCATGGCACCCGAGCGACGCGACTGGCTGCTGTTCACCGGATGGGCACTGACCGGCGCCGGCTATCTGCTGGCACTGCTGAGCATCCTCTCGATCGGGATCCTCATCCTGCCGATCCCGGTGATCGCCACCGTCCTGCTGGCCAGGCGCCGCGACGCGGGGCGGGGCCTGTCGGGTCTGGTGTCGAGCGCGAGCCCGCCCCTCTTCCTCCTCGCCTACCTCAACCGGCACGGTCCCGGCACCTACTGCACCACGACGCGCTCCGGCGGCAGTTGTACGGACGGGCTGCTCGATCCGCGGATCCTGCTGGCCCTCGGCGTGCTCGCCCTCGTGGGCGGGATCGCGCTGTTCCTCGTGACGCGGCGGCGCACGGCGCTGCGCGTTGCCCCGTCGCGGTTCCCGTGACCGGCGGTGCCGTGGTGGTGGACCGGGGCGGCCCGTGTGAGCCGGTTCCACCACGGGCCGGCCGACGCGCCGGTGGGCCGTGCGGCGATGAGTTCCGGGCGGGGCGGGAGTCTTCTGTCGGTGACCGCGGGACGCCGTCCCGCACGAGACACCTCGGAGGACGCCATCATGACGACCGCACCGGACGAGCCCACCGGCGTGCTGCCCGGACGGCCGCCCGTCGTCGACCTGGCCACCTGGCAGGCCGCCCGTGACGAGCTGCTGGTCCGCGAGAAGGCCCATACCCGGGAGGGCGACGCCATCGCCGCGGCCCTGCGCCGGCTGCCGATGGTGGAGCTGGACGGGACGGTCGAGGTCGTCGGAGCCGACGGCCCGGTGCCGTTCCTGGACCTCTTCCAGGGCCGTGACGAACTCGTCGTGTACCAGCACATGTGGCACGACGGCGCGCCGCACCAGGGGCAGTGCGAGGGCTGTACGACCACCGCGTGGCACCTCAAGGACAGCGTGTACCTCAACGCCCGCGGCGTCTCCTTCGCCGTCCTGACCACGGGCCCGTGGGACGAGGTGGCCCCCTATGTCGCCTTCATGGGCTACACCGAGCCCTGGTATTCGGTACGGGAGGTGCCCGCGCCGGTCGGCGGGGCGATGGGGTACCTCGCCTGCTTCCTGCGCGACGGCGACCGGGTGTTCCTCACGTACTCGACCACGGGCCGTGGCAACGAGCGCGTGAACGGCTCCCTGGCCCTGCTCGACATGACTCCGTACGGGCGCGGCGAGGCCTGGGAGGACAGGCCCGAGGGAGCGACGGGGGCCGGCGAGGCCGGCGAGGCCGGCGAGGGGCACCCGCCGACCAGCGCCCGCCCCTGCTGGTACTGGCGCTCGGACGCGGACGGGAACGCCACCTGGGGTCCGACGAGCCGCCCCGTGCCGCAGTGGACCCGCCCCCGCGCGACGCCCGTCGACACCCTCGGCCGACGGGGCGGCCACCACTGATCCGCCCCCCGCTCCCCCACCGGCCCCACCGGCGGCCTCCGTGAGGGGCCGTCCCGGACCACGGGTGGGGCGGGGCGCACCTTGGGTGAGGGGGGTGCGGCGGGGCCCGGTTCAGGAGTGCGGCGGGGTTCAGTCCCGTGGGGCGGCCGTGCGCAGCAACCGGGCCGCCAGCACGGCTCCGCCGGCCACGGCACCCACGGCGCCCGCCGTCAGGAAGCCGCGGGAAGCGCGCCAGGACAGTACGGACCAGCGGGACTGCGCGGACAGGACGGACCCCGTACTGAGCCAGGACCCCGCCGAGATCAGCGACAGGGACGAACCGATCGACCCGAAGGACAGGGCGCTGCCGATCGATCCGACCGACAGGGCCGAACCGACGGACCCGACCGACAGCACGGAGCCCACCGACCCGATCGACAGGACGGAGTCCTGGGACCACAGCGACAGCACCGAGCCGGAGGAGCCTCGACCGGCCGGCCGTACGGAGAGCTTTGTCATGGGGCCATCCTGCCCGAAAGCCGTCGTCGGCGGTCGTCTTCCAGTGGGTCAGGGACGCGGTGCGGCCTCGCCGATGTCCTGGTGCATATGGCCCATCAGCTCGCCCATCTCGCGGACCTCGGAGGTCGGGTCCTGCGCGTCCTGGGCGGCCCGGCGCAGCCAGTCGGCGGTCGTCAAGGCCAGCGCGGTGGCGTCCTGCTGCCGGTTGTCGCCGAGGAGTTCCTCGATCCGGAAGGCGAGACCGCCCAGCGTCTCGTCGTTGGTCTCCGGTGTGAGATAGCCGCGCAGGCCGGTGGGATAGGGGTTTTGGGACCTGGCCTGCCGCACCGCGTCGAGGACGGCGGGGTCCTCGCTGTAGTGGTCGAGGTGGCCGAGCAGGACGTAGATCCGTGCCGTCAGCCGGGGCAGGCCCGGGTGCCGGTCCAGCCAGGCCATGAGCCGCGGCTGACCGCCGAGGTGGTCGACCAGCGGGGTCAGCGCCTCGACGGACTTGGTGGGGAGGTCCCAGTGGTGGGGGAGCAGCCGGGCCACCTCGTCGGCGAGTACCGCCTCGTCCTCGGGGCCGATCGTGCCGGCGACGAACGCGGCGATCTTCGTGTTGTCCAGGACGAACCCCTCGGGGGTCGCCCTGGGAGCACGCGTCGAGCCACCGTGCCGCCGGCGCAGCAGTTCGCCGGCTGTCGTGAGGAGCGGCTTGTGGTGCACGAGACCTCCTGGTGAACGCTCCCGAGAGCCGGTCGGCCGGCAGGCGGTGGGCGGACCGTGCCGCGGCGTCGGGACGCCGCCGGCCGGTTTCCCGCGCCGGCACCACCACCGTGCGGCCCGGTCGCGCTCTCCGCGCGCCCGGTGACCCGAACGGGTGCGGACGTCGGCCGTCGTGCAACCGCCCGCGATCCCCGGCCTCCGCACGCACGCCGGCCGTCCTGGAACCGCCCGCGACCGCCGGCCTCGGCCCGCCCGTCGGCGCCGGGCGTCACCGGGCCGGCCCGTCGCCCGTTCGGCCGGGTCGTGGCCGCTCGCCGCGCTGGGGAGGCGGGGTGCCCGGGACCGACGGAGCATGGGGAGGTCGGAAGAGACCGCCGGGCAGTGACGGGAGGGCGCACGTGGGTGGTGGGCGGGAGCGCCGTGGCTCCGAGGAGGACGCCGAGGTACGCCAGGTCGAGGCGCTCAACCGGATGGCGGGTCCGGCGGGTGACGGTGCGGCGGACCCCTCGGACCGGCTGCGGGGCCGCGAGGCCGATCTCCTGGTGGGTCACGCCCTGGCTCGGGCCGAGACACTGCGCGAGGCGCTGGCCCTCGTCCCCCGGCTGGCCGACTCCTC
Source organism: Streptomyces sp. NPDC007084 (assembly GCF_040703595.1). Taxonomy (NCBI): domain Bacteria; kingdom Bacillati; phylum Actinomycetota; class Actinomycetes; order Kitasatosporales; family Streptomycetaceae; genus Streptomyces; species Streptomyces sp. NPDC007084. Next base: position 11,984 of record NZ_JBEYFY010000079.1, on the reverse strand, counting down.
GCTGCCGTTGCGCAGCCAGGCGGTGCTGCGGTCGGACCGTGAGCGGCTGCACTGCGTGGCCCGGCTCGGGTTCACGGACTGCGCGGCCGACGACTTCGGCGTCCCGCTCGGTGCCGACCACCCGGGGGCGCAGGCGGTCCGTACCGGAAAGCCCGTCTTCCTGTCCTCGGCGGACGAGTACCGGGCCCGCTTCCCGTCCGTCGGGAAGCCGTGCGAGATCGCGGGGCACGCGGCGTGGGCGTATCTGCCGCTGACCACGTACGGGCAGGTCACCGGCGTCTGGATGGCCGCCTTCAGCGCTCCCACGGAGATGACCGACGGGGTCCGTACGCTGCTGGCCACCGTGGGCCGCCTGCTGGGCCAGAGCATCGAGCGCACGTACACCGACGAGGCGGACCTGGCCCTCTCCCAGAGTCTGCGCAGCAGCATGAGCCGGATCGGTCCCGGCGTCGACGGGCTGAGCGTCGCCGCCCGGTACGTCCCCACCGGCGGCGGGCTCATGGTCGGCGGCGACTGGTTCGACAGCCTCAGCCTGCCCAACGGGCGCCTCGGCCTGGTGATCGGCGACGTCCAGGGTCACGACGTGCACGCCGCCGGACTGATGTCCCAGCTCCGCACGGCGATCCACGCGTACGCGGCGGAGGGGCACGGGCCCGACGCGGTGCTGGTCAGGGCGTCCCAGTTCCTCGCGGCGCTCGACGAGGACCGCTTCGCCACCTGCATCTACCTGGAGGCCGACCCGCTCACCGGGACCCTGCGCATCGCGCGGGCCGGGCATCCGCACCCGGTGCTGCGGCTTCCGGACGGGACCTGTCTGCTCAAGCACCTGAGCGGCGGTCTGCCCCTCGGGCTGAGCCTCGGGGAGGACGACTACCCGGTCAACGTGCTCACGCTGAACGAGGGCGAGATCCTGATGCTGTGCACGGACGGTCTGATCGAGACCGGCGGCCACGATATGTACTCGGGCTGGCTGCGGGTGCGCAACGCCCTGTCGCCCGGGACGCCCGAGGACCTCGACGGCATGGCCGACCGGCTGCTGAACGCGGTCGTCGCCCCGGGCGAGCCGGGGGAACACCCGCAGCTCACATCGCTCACCGAGGACGACATCGCCCTGCTGCTGCTCCGCCGGGACGCGGGCGATCCGCTCGCCGCCCCGCCCGAGAGGCGGCTCTTCCTCACCCTCGAACAGGACCAGGCGCGCGGTCTGTCCGACGCGCGCATGGAGCTTCAGGGGCTGCTGCACGACTGGGCCAGTCCGGACCAGGTGGACACGGCGGTCCTGCTCACGTCCGAGCTGCTCGGCAACGTGCTGGTCCACACCGAGCAGGCCGCCGTGCTGCGGGCCGAGATCAGCGGTTCGCAGGACCACCGCCGGCTGCGGGTGGAGGTGACCGACCGGAGCGACGACGTCCCGCACCGGCGCGCCCCGGGCGAACTGTCCTCGTCCGGCCGTGGCCTGGTGCTCCTCGACCTGCTGGCCCACCAGTGGAACGTCCGGCCGGAGCCGGAGGGCAAGACGGTGTGGTTCGAGCTGGACGAGGACCGGCCCGAGGACATCCCGGCCTGACCGGCCCCCGCGGCGGCGGGCTTCGGGGTGCCCGCCTCGGCGCGCCCCGGCTTACGCCTGCTGGAGGGCCGGCTCCGGCTCGACCTGCTGGGCGGAGGCGGGACGCGGGCCCGGTGCGGCGTCCCAGAGGCCGGTGGTCCGGACGTAGAGATGGATCACCGAGCCGGTGGCGAGGAGGAGGAGCGGACCGAAGACGAAGGGGTGCCGGGCCATCTCCAGGGGGAGCCAGCGATAGGACAGCAGGAGCGCCGTGAAGACGGTCGCCCCGTAGCCGACGAGCTGGACGCCCGAGCGGTCCCAGCCCCGGTCGAAGGAGCGCATCGCCGCCTCGATGGTGAGCGCGAACACCCCGCCGGCCAGCAGGTCGGCGCCGTAGTGGTAGCCGAATCCGAGCGTCGCGGTGAGGGTGGCGACCAGCCAGAAGGTGCCCACCCAGCGCATGGGGCGCGGGGCCTTGCGCGAGTGGATGAAGAGGGTGGTGGCCCAGGCCGTGTGCAGGCTCGGCATGCAGTTGCGGGGGGTGATGCCGTCGAAGGGGATCGCGTGCGGCGCTCCGACCGGCGTCGCCGTGCCGGGCCACAGGTGGGCCACCGCCCACGGGCCGCCCTCGGCGCTGTAGGCGAAGACCGGACCGACCACCGGGAAGATCATGTAGATCGCCGGGCCGAGCAGCCCTATGACGAGGAAGGTCCGCACCAGGTGGTGGCCGGGGAAGCCGCGTTCGGCGGCGACGTTGCGCAGTTGGTAGAGCCCGAAGAGGGCCGCCGCCAGCGGGAGCTGGCCGTAGACCGCGTTGAGGAGATGGGTGCCGATCGGGTCGGTGGCCTCGACGAGACGGCCGACCAGCCACGAGGGGTTGCCGAGCGCGTGATCGGCGGTCGCCACGTACGGGTCGAGCACGTCGTGGCGGGTCTTCGAGGTGATGAGCAGCCAGGTGTCGCCGGTCTTGTGCCCGCCCACCAGCAGCAGGCCCAGCCCGACGCCCTTCAGCAGCAGGGCGCGTTCCCGGCCGGTGCGGCGGACGAAGGCCACGACCGCGCAGCCGAGCATCACCCACAGCGCGCCGCTGCCGAAGTTGAGGTCGGCGCCGGCCGCCCACCGCACCAGCGTGAGGACGACGTCGATGCCGATCGCGGTGCCGGCCGCGACGAACCGCTGCCGCCAGGTGAGCACGACCATCATCAGGGCCAGACCGGCGTAGAGCAGCGGCCCCGAGTGCGGGGCGAGCACCATCTCCCGCCCCAAATTGGTGATCGGACCCGGTTCGCCGTACCGCCGCGCGACGATCTCCAGCGCGATGAGGAATCCCAGGGTCGCCACACAGGCCGCGGACCACAGATCCGCCTGGGGCCGACGCCGTACGGCGGACACGAGTCCACTGCCTGTTCTCGGGGGCTTGCGCGGTGTTGCAGATATCAACTGTTCGGCCGATGTGTTAGGTGACGGTCATCCAGGGCTCACCCTTCTGGCTAGACGGCATCCTGTTCTAGTGAAGGTCGGGCGATCAGGATGATCACCGTGAGTCCCATGATGTTATCGGAGCGGTGCACGTACCCCGAAGGGGCCGGACGGATCGGTGCCGGCGGCGAGTGCGGTGAGTTTCGCGTCCGGGAGGAGTCTCCACACCGCAGGACAGCGCGGTACCACTCCCTCGATGAGAAAGAGGTCTTCGCCATGACCATCACACGCGTTCTCGCGGTCGCCCCGGTGAGTGACATCGAGCGGGCGGTGGCCTGGTACGAGCGGCTGCTGGGCCGGCCCGCCGATCTGCGGCCGATGCCCGGCCTCGCGGACTGGCACCTCACCTCGACGGGCTGGGTCCAGGTGTTCCAGGACCCGGAACACGCCGGTTCGACGCTGCTCAACCTGAACGTGGACGACCTCGACAAGGCGCTGGCCGACCTCGCGGAGCGCGGGCTCACGGCCGGGGACGTCCAGCCCGGAGCGCGGACCGTACGGTTCGCCGCGCTCCACGACCCCGACGGCAACCGGATCACGCTGATCGAGAACCCCGTCGAATAGAGCCGCCGGCGGCCGGCGGTACCCGAGAACCGGGCCCGCCGCCGAGCCGGGCGGTCAGATGCGCTGCCCCCGAGTCAAGGGGGTGACCCGCGTCAAGGGGGTAAGCGGACAGGCGGTCAGATGGTCCGGAATTGCGGGCCGTACGTCTTCTGGGTGCCCGGGATCGGCATCTCCATCAGCTCCACGGCCGGCGACTCCAGCCTGCCCATGCCGCGTACCGCCGCGGCCAGCGCCTTCGCGTCGCCGTCGGCCCACGCGGCGTCGAGCGAGTCCAGCATGGCCGTGTACGCGCTGTCGAAGGCGTCCAGGAGCCGCCGGGCCGCGTCGGGCGGGCTGTCCCAGCCGCCGGCCGGGACCCGGGCCATGGGCCGGGCGTCGGGGAAGGGCACGACGGCCCCGCTGTAGCGCCAGTCGCCGCCTTCCTCGCGCAGTTGCCGGCCGTGGTAGATCTCCGCGAAGGCGTAGTAGTGGGCCACGTGGTCGTCGCCGGGCGCGTCCGCCGGTGAGCCGGACGAGCCCTCGCCCTGTTCGCGGATGGCGTCGATGGCGTTTTCGACGTCGTCGAGGGTGGTGACCAGGGGGAGTTCGTCCACGCCGACGCGCCGGCGCAACTGCCGGGCCGTGGACAGGTCGGGTGCGGTCGACCGGAACGTCCGCAGCAGCTCCTCGTAGAACAGGCCGATGCTGAGGGGGTCGTCGGCGCTGTCGGCGAGGGGGGCCGCGGGCGCCTCGATGGCCATCATCACGTCGTGCACGAACGGCTTGGTCAGGCCGGACAGGTAGACGGTGAGCCCGGGGTGCACCCCGCCGGGGAGCGGGCCCGGGTAGACGGGTGCCGCCGCCCTGATGGCGGGCCGCCCGCCCACCGCGACGAGCAGGTTGCAGACCACGCCGAGGTGGTACATCTCGTCCAGCACGACACGGCGGATGAGCTGGGCGGCCTCGCTCTTGCGGTCCTGGACGGACCACCAGCCGCACAGATAGGGCGGGATGGTGGCGAACTCGATCTGTACCGCGATCCGAAGGGCCGACTGGAGCCAGTCGTCGCGGCGGTGCCTGAGCGGGACGGCGAGCAGGCGTTCCGCCGGTCCGCGCTCCGGGGCGGGGAGCCGCCCGGGAGCCGAGCGCCGCGACGCCTGGGCTGTGGAGGACGCCGCGACCGGCGCGGCGGCGGCCAGCGCGGCCGACGCCAGGAAGCCCCGGCGCCCGAGGGAAGCGCCCGCCGGTTCCTCGGGGGTTCTTCTGGTCTCCGTCACCGCAGCCTCCACGCTCGCCCGGGCACGGGCCTCACCCGCGGGCCGGGAGGCCGCCGACGATCATGAAGCTAACAGCCGGGGCGCGCCCCGCCCCCGTGCCCGGACCGCGTGGCGCGCCCTCTCCCCACAGACAGCCCAGCGGCGGACAAGCGGGCGGCGGCTCCCGGCACGGTGACGTCCCGGTGGCTCGCGGCCCGGGCGCGACGGACGCCGTATGGTTCCTGGAGCAGGTAGTTTCCTCATGACAACTGATCGAGGTCGGGACGGGTACAGGCCGTCCTCACGCGGCTCGGAGGAAGAAGCGGAGGCCATGCCGGAAGAACCCGAGCAGGCGGAGCGGGACGTACACGGGCCGGACCCGGGGCGGGTAGCCGACGGCTGGCCCGCGGAACTGCACGGCCTCTGGCTGGCGGCCAACGGCGTCCAGGACGTCACCGATCTCGCCCACCTGGTGTACCGGGCGCTGCTGACCCAGCCCGGCGCGGTCGTCGCGGGCGGTGTCCGCTGGGACGCGCGGGGGCTGATCTACAGCAGGACGCTGACGGCGGCCATGACGGCCCCCGACACCCGCCGTCCGCCGGCCGGTGAGCGCCGGCCGGTCGGCGAGGAGATCCGCCGGCACGGCGACGCCGCCGCCGACGGGCCCGTGGTCATCGAGCACGACGGCTCGGCACTCGACGCCTCCCTCTGGCCCGGCGAGCCGGGGCAGGCGTTCCGCGCGGCCGGCACGGTGCTGGAGTGCGTGTTCCCGCTCGGCACCGACCGGGCGGCTCTCTGGCTGGGCCTGGACAGCCGGCCCGAGGATGTTCCGGCCGTACGGACCCGGCTGGAGCAGGTCGCGGAGATCCTGATGGCGAGCAACCACCGCCTGCTGGTCCACCGGGCGCACGAGCGGCGGCAGGTCGAGGACGCGTTCCTCGCCGAGGCGTCGCTCCAGATGGACTCCAGCCTGGACGTCGAGGAGACGCTGCGCCGGGTCGCCCGGCTGGCCGTACCGGCCATGGCGGAGGGCTGTGTCGTCCATCTCTTCGGCGCCGACGGCAGCCTCGCACCGGTGGCGTCGGCGCATGTGGCGGCGCCCGCGCAGGACTGGCTGGCGGAGGTGTCGCTGCACGACGCGTGGCTCGGCAAGGCGCTGCGCGGCGCCTCGGAGCGGGCCGAGGGCGCGCTGCTGCGCGGCGCCGACCTGTCCGGCGGCCCGTTCGGCCCCGGTTCCGAGGGCCACGGGGCCGCCGTCCGCGTGGTGAGCGTCAGCCCGCTGCGCGCGCGGGGACGGACCCTTGGCACCCTGACGTTCCTGCACCACAATGCCGAGGGCGTCGAGAACCTGCGCATGCTCGGCGACCTCGCCGGACGCGCCGCTCTCGCCATCGACACCAGCACCCTGTACGAGCAGCGGCGCCGCCATGTGGAGATCCTCCAGCGGCATCTGCTCCCCCGGGAGCTGCCGGAGGTCCCCGGGCTGGTCCTGAGCAGCGCCTACGAGGTGGCGGACGACTCGCTGGAGGTGGGCGGCGACTTCTACGACGCGGTGGTCACCGCCGACGGCCGGCTCGCCCTGATCATCGGGGACGTGTGCGGGCGCGGTGCGGAGGCGGCGGCGCTGACCGGTCTGGCGCGGCACACCCTGCGGACGCTCCTGGAGGACGGGACCGCGCCCGGACAGGCGCTGGCCCGGCTGAACCGCGCGCTCATCGCCGAGCGCAGTTCCCGGTTCGTCACCGCGCTCGTGGCACTGCTCATCCCCGTGTCGGACGGCTGGGAGGTCGAGCTGGCCAACGCCGGGCATCCGCGGCCGGTGGTGCGGAGCGCGGACGGCACGGTGGTGGAGGAGCTGAAGGCGGGAGGCGTACTCCTCGGTGTGATGCCCCGGGCCGAGTACGCGCCCTTCCGGCTGACGCTCGGCCGGGGTGAGTCCCTGGTGCTGTTCACGGACGGGCTGCTCGAAGCGCGGGGCGCGGACGGCAGCTTCTTCGAGGAGCGGCTCGCGGGCGCGGTCCGCCGCATCGGCCAAGGGCCTTCCGCGGCCGACCGGTTGGTCTCGCTGGCGTCGGAGTTCCGCGCGGCGGGCGACGACGACACCGCCGTACTGATCGCCGAGGTGAGGGAGTGAGCATGGGGCACGTGGACGGGGGCGGCCGGCGGGTCGACAACCAGTGGATTCTCGTGGTGGAGGACTCCGCGGAGGACGCCGAGGCCATCGAGCGGGCGCTGCGGCGCACCCATCCGGATCTGCGGCTGGAGTTCACCGACCACGGTGAGGGGATCGCCGAACGGCTCCTGGCCGCGGCCGAGTTGCCCGGTCTGGTGCTGCTCGACCTCAACATGCCGGGGCTGAGCGGGCACGCGGTGCTCGGCGCGATCCGCGCGCATCCGCAGCTCGCGGAGGTGACGTTGATCGTGTTCACCTCGTCCACGGCGCCGGCCGAGGTCGACGCCTGCTACGCGGCGGGCGCCGACAGCTACATCTACAAGCCGGTGAACTTCGCTCTCTTCCGGACCGTCCTCAAAGGGGCGATCGACTACTGGCAGCAGACCAAGGGTCAGGAGGACTCGGGGGCCGGTGCTCCGGGGTCGCCGAGCGTGAAGTAGAAGGCCGTCCCCCGGCCCGGTTCGCTCTCCAGCCACAGGCGTCCGCCGTGGCGTTCCACGATCCGTTTCACCACGGCGAGTCCCACACCGGTTCCGCCGCCGTACTCGGCCGGTCCGTGCAGCCGCCGGAACAGGTCGAAGACCTCGTTCTGCCGGCCGGCCGGGATACCGATGCCGTTGTCCCGTACGACGAGGGCCCGTTCGCTTTCCGCGCCGTCCCGGGCGGGCACGGTCTCGACGGCGATCTCGACCGTGCGGTCGGGGCGGTCGGCGGCGTACTTGGCGGCGTTCACAAGCAGGTTGACGAGGATCTCGTAGAGCCGGTCGGCGTCCGCGCGGACCCGGCCCAGGGCGGGCGGCCGGAGGACGGTGACCCGCTCGTCGTCGAGGCGCGGGCCCGCCACCTCCAGGGCGGTGTCGACCACCTCGTCCAGTGAGACGTCGTCCCGTCGCAGTCCGCCGCGGCCCAGCCGGGCGTAGTGCAGAAGGGAGTTGAGGAGTTCGTCCATACGGCCGGCCAGCCGCCGCATGGTCTCCAGCCGCCGCACGCTGGTCGCGTCGAGGTCGCCGGCCGCGTCCTCCAGGGTGAAAGTGGCGGCGTTCGAGATGCCGCGCAGCGGTTCCTTGAGGTCGTGGGCGGCGGCGTGGGCGAAGGAGTCCAGATCCACGTTGATCATGCGGAGTTCGTCGTTGAGGCGGCCCAGTTCGTTCGCGTGGCGCAGGACCAGGCCGGTGAGCAGGCGCCACATCTCCAGGGCCGCCGACTGGTCCTGGGCGGTCCACGGCAGGCTGCGCCCGCGCATCACGGACCGGAAGACAGCGCCCGAGCCACGGGGGGTGAGCCGTTCGCCGCGGGGGCCGACGCGGACGGGTGCCGCCGGGTCGGCGGCCCACTCGCGGGGCATCGGCCGCTCCGCGCGGGTCCAGGCCAGGAACTCGCCGGATCTGCCGAGCGAGACCATCAGCAGGCCCGCGGGCCCGTCCGCCCGGACGTCCGGTTCCTCCTCCGCGTCGGCGGCCAGGACTTCGGGCAGCCGGTCCGTGGACCATACGGTGCCGGGCGTCATGAGGGCGGCGCGGCGGCGCAGTTCGGCGGCCAGTTGGTCGGGGAGCGGCAGTCCGGCGGTGACCACGCGGCCGGCGCGCGCCAGGGCGACCCCGTCGGCGTTCGCCAGCCCGCGGAACGCGTCCTCGTGGCGCAGCAGGGAGGCTTCCACGTCGGCGTCGAGAAGTTCGGCGACGGCACCGGCGCGGGCGCCGGAGCGGGCGAAGCCGTCGGCCCGTTCGCGCTCCTCGATGGCGGCCAGTTGCAGGGAGAACGCGGCGCCGAACAGCTCGCAGGCGGAGCGGACCTCCGGTGCCAGGACCTTGGGGGCGGCTCCGTGGCAGGCGATGAGGCCCCACAGGCTCCCCTCGCGCAGCACGGAGACGGACATGGACGAGCGGACGTCGATGTTGCGCAGGTACTCCAGGTGGAACGCGGAGACCGTGCGCAGCGCCGCGCCCGACAGGTCCAGCGGCTGCCCGGTGCCCGGCCGGATCTCGGGGTAGAGGCGGACGGTCGGGTCGTCCACGTCGGTGATGACCCGGATCCAGTTGTCCTGGTAGAGCCGGCGGGCCTGCGGGGGGATGTCGGTGGCGGGGAACCAGAGTCCCAGCCACGGTTCCCACGCCTCGGTGACCTCCTCGGCCACCACCTCGCCGGGTCCGTCGGGGCCGTCGAAGCGGTAGGCGACGACGCGGTCGAAACCGGTCAGCGCCCGGATCTCCTTGACGGCGGCGTGGCAGCAGTCCGCGACCGTGGCCGCGGACCGCATCCGGGCGAGGGCCCGGCGGACGCCCTGGTAGAAGCCGGAGAAGCGGAACGCCTCGCGCTCGTCGCGCGGCTCGAACTCCAGGACGAGCAGGGTGCCGCTGCGGTGGGCGGACAGGTCGAAGGTGCCGTGTGCGGAGGCCTCGCCGGCCGTCACGGGCAGTGCGGCGGACGGCGCGTCCTCGCCGCTGGTGGCCTCCAGTGCCTCGGCCCAGTCGGCGGCTTCCAGGACGCGGGTGACGGGGCCGCCGACCAGATCCTCGGCCGGCACACCGAGCAGGGAGCCGGTGTTCGCCGCCGCCGTGTCGACCACGCCGGTGGCCGCGTCGACGGCGAGGAGGGTGCCGTACGACTGGACGCCGCCCAGGAGGTGGATCGGCTCGCGGACGCACTCCGCCAGGTCGAACGCGCCCGGTACCGCCCGCTCCGCCGCCCGGGCCCGCCGCGACAGCCAGTCCTCCGCCACGCGCCCGCACCTCCGCTTTGAGCCGATCGTTCGTTCCCGCGCATCCTCCCCCACCGGTGGACGGACGGCACACGCGACACCTGCGGCGCACCTCACCGCCCGGACCACACCGCGCACCGCGCCCGGCTCGTGGCCGGTGGTCCCGGCCTCGGTCTCCGTCCCGGTTCCGAGCCCGATCCCGGTTCCGAGCCCGATCCCGGTTCTGGTTCCGGTTCCGGTTCCGCTCCCGCTCCCGCTCCCGCTCCCGCTCCCGCTCCCGCAATGGTCGTCCAGGCAAACTGCACAGGTAAACTGGACATCCTGGGCCGGCGATCCTAGGCTGGGAGCATGAGTGATGATCGTGGGCTGTCGCCCTCAGCCGTCCGGGCCTCGCAGCAGGTCAGGGCCGTGATCGGGCGGCTGCGCCGTCGTATCCGGGCCGCCGGGAGCACCGAAGACCTCAGCCTCACCCAGGGATCGGTCCTGGCGCGGCTCACGGACGTCGAGGGGCTCACGACCAGCGACCTCGCCGCCTGGGAGGGCATGCGCCACCAGTCGATGGCCGCCACGGTGGGCGCCCTGGAAAGCCGGGGCCTGGTGGAGCGGCGCCGCGATCCCGCCGACGGCCGCCGACTGCTGATCGCGCTCACCGCCGAGGGGCGCGCGCGGGCCGAGGCCGGCCGGCAGGCGCGCGGCGAGTGGCTCGCCGCCGAACTGCAGCACAAGTGCACCGAGGAAGAGCGCCGGACCGTGATAGCGGCCATGGACGTACTGGAGCGACTTGTCCGTGACTGACCAGAGCACCGCCGTAACCGGCGACACCAGGAGGTCCGGTTTCGACCGGCGGCTGCTGCCGCCGATGATGCTGGGTTCGATCCTCAACCCGGTCAACTCGACCATCATCGCCGTCGCGCTCGTGCCCATCGGGGTCGCGTTCGGGGCGCCGGCCTCGCAGACCGCCTGGCTCGTCTCGGCCCTGTATCTGGCGACCGCGCTGGGGCAGCCGATCGTCGGCCGGCTGATCGACATCTTCGGCCCCCGGCGTCTGTTCCTCCTGAGCACCACCCTCGTGGGCGTCGCCGGTGTCGTCGGCACCCTCGCCCCGAACCTCGGCGTGCTCATCGGGGCGCGCGTCCTGCTCGGGTTCGGTACGTGCGCCGGGTACCCCGCCGCCATGGCCCTGCTGCGCGCGGAGGCCGAACGGACCGGGGAGGACAGCCCCGCGGGCGTGCTGACCACGCTGGCGGTGACCAACCAGACCATCGCCGTGGTGGGACCGCTGCTGGGCGGTCTGCTGATCGGGCTGGGCGGATGGCGCTCGACGTTCGCGCTCAACATCCCCCTCGCCGTGGTCGCGGTCGTCCTCGGCGCGCTGCGACTGCCCCGGCAGGCACGGCCGCAGGCGGCCCGGCGCGGAGGCCTGGCCGCCGAGATCGATCTCCCGGGCATGGCCCTGTTCGCCGCCATGCTGTTCTCGCTGCTGCTGTTCCTGATGAACCTGCGGGCCGGCCTCTGGTATCTCCCGGTGATCACCCTCGCCGCCGGTGCCGCCTTCACCGTGCGGGAGCTGCGCGCGAGGACGCCGTTCATCGATCTCAGGGTCCTCGGCGGGAACGCTCCGCTGCTGGCCACCTACGGGAGGGCGCTGGTCGCCTACGTCGTGTCGTACGCGTTCCTCTACGGGTTCACCCAGTGGACGGAGGAGAGCTACGGGCTCTCGCCGTTCCACGCGGGGCTGGTGCAGATCCCGATGTTCCTGGTCGGGATCTGCGTGTCGGTGACCGTCGGGCGGCGCGGCGGGGTCCTCGGCAAGCTTCTGCTGGGCGGCGTCGGCCAGATCGTGGCCTGCCTGCTGATGCTGACGCTCACCCCGGCGAGCCCGGTATGGGCCCTGGTCCTGCTGGCCGTCGTCTTCGGTGTGCCCCAGGGCTCGAACAGCCTGGCCCTGCAGAACTCCGTCTACTTCCAGTCGGACCCCGCACGCACCGGCTCCTCCGCCGGCCTGCTGCGGACGTTCGCCTACATGGGGTCGATGATCGCCTCCTCGGCCACCGCCGCGTCCTTCGACGAGCGGGCCGGCACCGGGGGGATGCACCACCTGGCCTGGATCATGCTCGGCGCCGGAGTGCTGTTCCTGCTCACCACCGTCTTCGACCGGAGCCTGCGCGGGCTGGCCGCCGGCACCGGCGAGGACGACTAGGGCGTGTCGTTTGGATCAGGTGGCGCCGGAGTGCGGCGCCTTGTCGGCTGGGCCGAGCGGGGCAGGGTGCGTGCAGCTGCAAGGCGGAG